>JABIGL010000035.1 GCA_018650185.1 Chloroflexota bacterium | reverse complement strand
CTGTGGCGGGTCGATAATCTTCTCCGCCCAGTAATCCTCTCCGGACAGCTCCATCCCGATCTCGTTCAGGATGTCGAACACAAAGTCCATGTTCTCTTTGTAAGCAACGCCGACGTTCAAATTGATGCGCGACCAGAACTTGGTGTAGTTAGAAGCAACGCTGATCTCGCCGTTGGGAACGACGTGAACCTTGCCGTCCAGGTCACGCAGCACGGTGCGCCGGAGGTTGATGCTTTCCACGGAACCAGCGATACCGGCGATAGAGACGACGTCACCGGTGCGGTACTGGTTCTCGGCCACTATGAAAAAACCGGCGATCATGTCCTTGACCATTGACTGTGCGCCGAAGCCGACGGCGATACCGGCGATACCAAACCCGGCGATCATCGGGCCGATTGGCACTCCGATCTCGGAAAGCACTGAGAATATTGCGATGGCCCATACGAGAATAGTCAGCGCGTAAACGATCACCCCGGACAGCGTCTGAGCGCGCAGTTCCTGTGCCCGATTGCTGGACGAGTTGGGGAGACCCGGGTCCTCGCCCTCTGTGAGCACAAGTTGTCCCATGGCAACAGGGATGAGTCGTCTCAGCAATCTAATGGCAACGTATGCTGCGGCCCAGATCACAAATATCGGGACGATGTGTGGCCGGATGTCATCTCCTATCGAGACAAATCCGCTACCGATCGCATCCAAGATCGGTGACACGTTCTGGTCGAGTACATGGGCGATCCACAGGCCGAATGGCACACCAACCAGGATCAGTAACATTGGCCCTTCAGTGAAGAACAACACGAAAGAGCGCACGCGGTCGTCAACGTGGCCCATACCCTGATCTTCAAGTGCCGCTGCGCCTGACTGAAGCAAGCGATGGAGGTATATGCGGAGGATGAACCAGACGACAACAGCGACAAGCGCGATCAGTCCGGCCCAGATGCCCTCGTCGGCCACCCATGCCAGGAACGATCCATCTGATGGGTTCCCGAACAGGTCTCGCAAAGTGCCCTCCGGCGATGTTCCGACGGTGTAGTGGTGGGCTCGCATCGGCTCGCCAGTTAACCGGGATTATATGTGGAGGTGCGGGTATTACCTACCCGGCAACAATACGGATTGCGTTTGAAGTGGGACACGTCACCCCGGAGCGTCGAGAGCCTCAAGGCACGGTTATGGATCATCAGTTACGGGGTCTGAAAACGTCATTCTAAGGAGCGTGCTACGTCGCAGGGTCGTCGGTAAAAGCAGCGTGCCGGTGCTCTATTACTGGCGAGATTCTTCGCCTCCGCTCAGAATGACACAAGCTAGACGGGACGACCTCCGTGAGCGAACTCGCCGATGAACCAGCCGAACAAATCCAAATACTCGCCCAGCCGGCCCCGGGTTATTTGAAGATGTTTTTGATTTTCTGGAAAAAACCGCCGCTGCCACCGTGTCGCCACTTATCGAAGGCGGACTCTGCGGAGCTGGATCTCGCGAGCCTCGACTTCCGTTCCTTCATGTAGTCCCGGATGTGCTTCTCTTCACCCTTGTCGAGCCAGTAACCCTCTTCGTCCGGGCATCGCTCGATTTCCAGCGGCCATCCTCGGTATCGGAAACGAAGCATCTGCTTTCCGCAGTGCGGGCAGGCGTGTTCAACCTGGTGGTCACCGAAATGGATCGTCCCTTTCGGGATGTCGTGATCGAAAACCTGGTCTTCAAGCTCCGTAAGCTGATCGTGATCTAGATACTCGCCATCGCAGTCCGGGCAACGGTCGACCTCCAGGCCTCGAAGCTTTGCATGCTGGAGTTCGGATCCTTCTACGGGACAGAGCAAAGGGAAAATCCTTGAAAGCGGGTCGTCGGTACCGCCTTATACGACGGTCCAAGAGGTCCGAATAAATGGGACACTGCAAACCTATAATACGGCGGTGAATACGAAATGAGATTTCCGGCCGTTCGTGACGGATCTCGGAAACAACGTGAACGGAGCACCGATGGGCGTCTACGAAGATCTTGGCCTCACTCCCATCATCAACGCATCCGGATCGGTCACACGGCTCGGAGGTGCGCCGATGTCCCGGGAAGTTCTGGAGGCTATGACGGACGCCGCATCAGAGTCCGTGCCCATAGAAGCTCTGCAGGCTAAGGCCTGTACCGAGATCGCTTCTTTCACCGGAACAGAAGCCGGGATTGTGAGTGCTGGAGCCGCCTCGGCGTTGACGCTGGGTGCGGCCGCCATCATGACAGGATGGGATCGCGGGCGGATGGAATCGCTCCCGCAAACCGACGCTTTCCCTAACGAGTTCGTGGTCGCCCGAGAGCAACGTTCTGGATACGACCACGCCGTACGAGCCGCAGGCGCACGGCTGGTGGAGGTAGGGTTCAACGAAATCGTGCCAGGGGCGGGTGTCCGGCGCACCGAGGCCTGGGAGTACGAGGCGGCGTTTGGGCCTAACACCGTTGGCGTTCTTTACGTCTTCACGCCAGACTCAGAACCACCGCTGGCAGAAGTCGTTGCACGCGCACACATGCACAACCTCCCCGTGTTGGTCGACGCTGCCGCAGAACTGCCACCTCGCTCCAATCTGATCGATATCCCGGCAACCGGTGCCGATCTGGTGGCCTTCAGTGGGGGTAAGTCGATACGTGGTCCGCAATCCACCGGGATACTGGCCGGTCGACGTGAGCTCGTCGGCCCGGCATTTGCGCAGCTCGTCGATATGGACGACCACCCGGCGCTTTGGGACCCGCCAAAAGAGCTGGTAGACATAGAACGGTTCGAGGGCGGACCGCCCCGGCATGGCGTCGGACGGGCGCACAAGGTGTCCAAGGAAGAGATCGTCGGTCTACTCACGGCCCTCAGGCTCTTCTCAGCGGGTGCCTACGACGAAGAGGTCGCCGGGTATCGGCCGCGTCTCGAACGGATAGCCGGTGCGCTTGAAAGTGCGCCTGTCACATGCACGCTGCATGACCGCGGCGATGGCGAGTCGTTCCCCCTGCTGGACATCTCGATAGACGAGAGTGCGGTCGGCAAAACCGCGTTCGAGGTATGCGAGTCCCTGAGAAAAGGATCTCCACCGATCTACGCCGGTCACGGCAAGTTGGCGCAGGGAACGCTCATCGTGAACCCGCTCCACCTGGACGACGCAAGCGCCGGCGCCTTGGCGCAGAGAGTTCGCGAAGAGCTGGGCGCGTCGTGAGTTCGTACAGCATTCCATGACCAGGTAGAACGAGATGCGAACGAAAAGATCAGGTTGAGGAGTGTGATGACGTGCGATTCTTGCCGTCGGTATTGATGTTTGGTCTGGTTGGCATCATGGCCGCATGCGGTTCTGCACCATCATCACCCGTGCCAGCATCTCAGCCCACCTCGCCGCCCTTTCCGTCGGTAATTGCGACTCCAACGGCCAGCGCCCTCTCCGCCTTCGTTTCCCCGCGGGCTACCGTCACCGCCTTCTTCGAAGAGCACGATCCGCCGTACCAAAAGGTATACCGCCACCACCTCACTTCCGCTCTATGGGCTGCCGAGTTCGCTTCGCGCGTTTACATGTCAGGTTGGGATGAGGTTACCCAACGGTTCATTTTCGAAGTTCTAACCGAGAAAACAAAGTCCGCAATCGAAGCTCGGGCGGCAGCCATCGGTATCCCTGATTTATTGTTGGACATCGAGGTTAGGACTCAAGCCACCCCGCACAATCCTCCCGTGAAGACGACCAACGATCAGTACGAAATTTCCTTCGAGTTTGGCGATAATTTGAGGCCCGGCGAAGCAACCGAGTTCACCATCGTGATCGGCAACAACGGGCCAGACGCGGCCGAACTCACATACAACAGCGCCTGGCCTGCTGACGTAGTCGTGTTCTCTTTAGACGGCGTTCAACTGTGGCGTCACTTCCCACCCCTCATCTCCCTCTCCGCATCAGCCCAGACCATCTCTCCGGGGGAATCGCTCCGATTCCCGGTCGAGTGGAAGGGCCAAAACGACGATGGGGACTTCCTACCGGCCGGTGATTATCTCGTGAGGGCGTTTACGGAGTTCGACCTCGCCACCGCCGCTATCCGCTTCAGTCTGGCCCCGGCACCCTAATCGTCGGTCAATCTGACATCGCCGATGAGCGCTTCCACTTCCGCGAGGTCAGATTCGCTCAGCACCCAATCCCCTGCGGCTCCGGTCTCGATGATCTGATCCGGTGACTTCGCACCGCAGATAGTGGCCGTTACTGCCGGGTGCGCCTGTGTCCACGCCACGGCTAGCTGCACGAGGCTTCGGTCGTGATCTGATGCCCAGCCTTTGAGCCTCTCGGTCACCCCGTGGGCCGCCTGCATGTTCTCGGCGTTGAATGACCGATGCCCGGCCCGGGTGTCACCCTCGACCGTGAATACGTGGTCGGGGCCGTACTTTCCGGAGAGAAGTCCCTTGGCCAGCGGTGCGTACACCATTGAGCCAACACCGGCTTCTAACAGGAACGGGAACAGCTCTGCTTCAGACTCTCGGAACAGCATCGAGTAGCGGGGCTGGTGGCTGATGACGGTGGCGTACTGCATCGCCTCAGCCGTCTGCGCTGCACTGAAGTTCGATAGCCCGATGTGTTTGATCTTGCCTTGTTCCTGAAGCTTCACCAGATCGCCCATTGTTTCTTCGATAGGCCACTGCGGCTTGGGTCGGTGCAGTTGGTACAGGTCGACGTAATCTGTCTGAAGCATACGCAGACTGTTCTCAACCGCGTCAGCGATGTGCTCCTTCGACTGGTCGCACGAGAGCTTGGTCGCAAGAAACACCTGGTCACGCTTGCCGACCAGAGCCTTTCCGGTGATCTCTTCGCTAGTGGCGTAGCCCTCGGCCGTGTCCCAGAACGTGACACCTGCATCAAGAGCAGCGTGTGCCGTTGCGATTGCTTCGCTCTCCTCGATCGGCCCCATCCGGCCACCAAGCTCCATAGCGCCAAAGCAGATTACCGATACTTCGGGCCCGTTCTTTCCTAGCTGTTTCGTCCGCATTTGGGCGTTGGCTCCTGTTTATTAGGGTGAGGGGGACCGCCGCAGCACGGTCGTTCGCTATCGCGTAATCGTGTACCCCGGCCCTTCGAGAGCCTCAGGGTAGGTTTCGTGATTCAGGTGCTGATCTATCGGACTACGCCGCTACCTCTACCCCACAGCCATCTCTCGCTGCATCTGCGCCAAGCCCATCGGTCCCAGATCAAGTGCCCGGTTGTGCCAGGCTTTTAGATCGAAGTCAGCCCCGGCCGCCGTCTTCGCCTGCTCACGCGCATCCAGCCAGTAGCGTTCTCCGACCTTGTAGCTGATCGCCTGCCCCGGCATGCCAAGATAACGGTCAATCTCCGACACCATGAACTGTGGCCCGAACGGCGAAGTCGGCTGCATAAACTCCAGCGCGAGGTCCGGCGTCCACACCTCGCCCGGGTGGAAGTTGGAGTCATTGGGAATACGCAACCCGAGATGCATTCCTATATCCACGACAACTCGCTGCGACCGGAACAATTGTGATCCCAGCATTCCCAGGTAGTAGTCCGGGTTGTCCAGGTAACCAAGCTCCCCCATCAGCCGCTCGGCGTACAGGCCCCAGCCTTCTACATATCCGGATGTACCGGCAGCCAGCTTCTGGAACCGGGAAAGTTGATCGCCCAGACTTATCGTGGTCGCAATCTGAAAGTGATGCCCAGGCACACCTTCGTGGTAAACGATTGACACCTCACCCCAGAGTGGGAATCGGTCCTTGCCATCTGGCACCGGGTACCACGTCCGTCCGGGTCGTGAGAAGTCTTCCGACGGGCCGGTGTAGTACATCGCCAGGGCGCCGCCGGGCGGTGCGATCATCACCTCTACCGTCTTGACCGGCTCGGCGATATCGAAGTGTGTTCCGTCGAGGTCTTCGATGGTCTGGTCCTGGAGGTCCTGCATCCACGCCTTAAACGCGTCAGCTCCCTCGATAGAACGCGACGGGTCTTCGTCCAGCAGTTCTTTGGCGGCGAAGAAGTCCCCGCCCGGAACGATCTTGTCGGACGTAATCGCCATCTCTGACTCCGCCCAGCGCACCTGTTCCCAGCCCCAGGCATATGTCTCCTCAAAATCGATCTGCGCCCCGAGGTAAGAGCGAGCTTTAAGCTCATACCGCTCACGCCCCACCCCATCCCGGTCTGGCGTGGCGTTGATGTGATCATCGGACAGGAAAGTTCCGAAGTTTGCGAACGCCTGGGAGGCGTCACTCGCTGCATTGGCAAGCCGCTCCCTCAAGGCTCCATCGGTCAACTCCGTGGCGTCATAAGCAGAGACCAGGCCGTCAAAGAAGGACTGCCCAGAGCCCTGCCCGCTGTACACCTTCGCCTGCTCGATCACGCCTCGGACCTGTCGACGAGTGGTCGTCTCCCCTTTCGAGACGCCTTCTTCCAGCGTCTCTCGATAACTGCTAAGCGCGTCGGGAACCTTCGACATACGCGCCGCAATGTTGTCCCAATCTTCTCCGGTGTCCCGGGCCATCAGATCGAATATCTGACGTGCGCTCTGGAACGGGCTGTGGAGAATGTTCATCCCCCGGTACTGCTCGCCAGCGTCGTACGCCTCAAGACCGATCTCGATCTCTTCCGCCATGACATCACGCGCCAGCCGGTCGCGTTCGTTCTCCGCCGGAGCTTCGTTCAGTTCTTTGAGGGTCGAACGGTCCAGCTCCGCCTGCGCCGCATCTCCGGCTGGAGAGTTGTCCGGCATTTCGGTCTCATGACCGGGCACCCCAAAATAGGTGGCGATGACCGGTTGCAGCTCGGATATTCGGTCGATGTACCGGTCAGCGATGTCAAAAATACGCGACAAGTCGTCCCCCAAAATTGGCCCTGATTAGTTGAGACCCGATCTAGTTACCGAGGAAGTCCAGCGCGGCACGGGAGAATATCTCCACACCCAGCGGCAAACACTCTTCGTCGAATACGAACCGGGCGTTATGGTGCGGCGGCCTCACCGGGTCGCCCGCGCCAAGCAAGAAATACGTCCCCGGCGCACGGTTGATGAACTCGGCCATATCGTCGCCGACAGGCACCTCTTCATGCGGGCCGACCTTGTCCACGCCGGGCACCTGTTCGGCGATTCCCACCACCCAGGACGCAACTTCGGGGTCGTTCACGACCGGGGGAGCGCCATTTAGTAGCTTGAACTCGGCACCACCACGCATGGTCTCTGCGATGCCCGTCGCCGTACGTTCCACAGCACTGATTATCTGTTCACGAATTTCCGCGGTGAAAGCACGAATCGTGCCCTTGATGGTGACGAAGTCGGCGATGACGTTGGGAGCCGTTCCGCCTATCAGTTGCCCGACCGTCACCACGCCCATCGAGTTGGGAGCAATCTCCCGGCTGACAATCGTCTGAAGCGCCGAGATCACCTGAGCACTAATCGCCACCGGGTCGATAGCCGTGTGCGGCAAAGCGCCGTGGCCACCTTTGCCGGTAATCGTCAGTTCGAACTGATCGGCGCTGGCAAATACCGTCGCCTGGTTCACGCCCACAAAGCCTGTGTCGTACTGGTTCCACAGGTGCAACCCGATCACGCGGTCAGGAGTGTGATCCGACATCACATCGTCGGCAATCATCGCCTTCGCACCCTCGACGAACTCCTCGGCCGGTTGGAATACGAACACCACTTTTCCGGACAGCTCGTTCTTCCGGCCCGCCAGCAGTTCGGCAGCGCCAAGCGCCATGGTGATGTGCCCGTCGTGTCCGCAGGCGTGCATGTTTCCGTTTGTCGATGCGAACGGCAGCCCGCTGAGTTCGGATACAGGCAATGCATCGATGTCAGCCCGGATCATGAGCGTGGGTCCCGCCCGTCCGCTATCCAGCACCCCAACGACACCTGTGCCACCGACTTCCGCCTTCACGCTTATACCGGCAGCACCAAGCCGGTCGGCAATGATTCCGGCGGTACGGGTCTCGTAGAAACCCAGCTCCGGGTTCTCATGGAGATCACGTCGTAACTCGATCAAGCCGGGGAGGGCCTCTGCGACCTGGTCGGTGACGGCATCTGGCATGGTTAGAGGCTCCGTTGATACTTGGAAATTACGTTCGAAATCGGGGCCGGAGTCTACCACGGCACCACGTGCGTTTATCCCTGCGGGGCCACCGACTGCACGCTAGAATCATGTCGATGCCAAAACTGCCGATCTTCCCTTTGAACACCGTCCTCTTTCCAGGCCATGAGCTGCCTTTGCGCATTTTCGAGCACCGTTACAAGCAGATGCTCGACGACAGTCTTGCCGGTGAAGCGCGATTCGTTATTGCGCTCATACGGGATGGTCTCGAAGTGGGTGGCAGTGCAACGCCCCGCGAAGTTGGAACGGTGGCCCGTATCGAGAATGTTGGCGATCGAAGCGCCGACGTGATTCCGCTGGTCGCAGTCGGAGAGTCCCGCGTCCGCATAGTGGAAATGGATGACTCGCTCCCCTACCTCGCCGGAGATGTCGAGCCTATCCCGGAGCCAATAGATTCCGATACTGATCCGGAATTACTGAAACGCGCTCAATCGGCAACAGCACGGTTCGCACGGGCGATGCTTATGCAGCTCCGGGGTGAGTGGCGCGCCAACCCCCGAATGCCAGACGACCCGGCCCTACTCGGCTACAAGATGGGAACGCTGCTGTCGGACCGCCCTACCGCCGCACAGCGGGTGCTTGAGGCACACACCATCACCGAGCGGCTACAGCAGGCGGCACCGGCCGTTGAAGCGGCGGCGGCACAGTTCGAAGCCCGGCTCATGGAACAGGGTGCCGCCGACCACCGTCGAGGTATGCACCGGAATTAGAGCGGGCAGGCGATCTCCCCGAGTCGCTCAGTCAACAACGAGTTTTCTCGGTAGTCGATCGGTAGGACCACTAGCGAAGGCCCATCCTCCCGAAATGCGCCTTCAAGTGCAGATCGAAGGTCTCGTGATCGATCCACCCTCGTGTATCCCCAGCCAAACGCCTGAGCGAGCTGACCGAAGTCCGGATTCCCGAAGCTCAGGTCGGTATGTCGTCCGTACTGCGTGTTCTGCTTCCAGGCGATCAAACCGTATTCCTGATCCTCCCAGATCAACATCACGATGTTTGAGTTAAGCCTTTTCGCAGTCTCCATCTCCTGAACATTCATCAGGAATCCGCCGTCACCGGCAATCCCCAGGACCTTGCGATCTGGATGAATCAACGAGGCGGAAATCGCCCCCGGAAGCGCGAAACCCATGGAAGCGAACCCGTTCGGAATCAGACACGTGTTTGGCTCGTCGCACTGGTAATAGCGAGCGATCCACATCTTGTGAGCGCCGACATCGGACAGAAGGATATCTGCCGGCCCCATGACCTCACGAACGTCCCAGAGCACCTTTTGCGGACGGATAGCGCCTTCGGTGTCGTCGTCCGCGTATTCCGCAAAATCCTGGAGCATCGCCTGTCGGACCGGGTCGAAAATGGCGCCGTCCGCCCTGTAACGAGTCCGTTCGAAATCCGACGTCAACATGTCCAGCGCGTGCTTCAGATCACCGACCACTTCGATTTCAGCCCGATAGAAACTGTCTACTTCGGCAGGGACAGAGTCGATGTGCAAGATTTCTTTACTGCCATCTGGATTCCAGAACCGCGGATCATACTCGACCATGTCGTAACCGATGGATATGACGAGGTCAGAATCATCGATAGCACAGGCGACGAGATCTCTAGCCTGGAGTCCGATGGTGAACAGCGACAGTGGTGAGTGACGGTCGACCACACCTTTCGCCATAAATGTGTTGATCACCGGGATTCCGGTCAGCTCCACAAACCGACGCAGCGCAGGACTAGCGGCCTCGCGGATCACGCCATTACCGGCGAGGACTAGCGGTCGTTTTGATGCCCTGATTTTCTCGAGGGCGAGACTGACCATCTCCCCCGCAGGGACCCCGGCGTGCGTTCTCTTCTGTTTGAACGGGATTGTTGTGGCAGTTCCAGACGCGACATCTTCGCCTAGCTCGATATGTATCGCTCCCGGCTTCTCCTCGACCGCAAGTTTGAACGCCTTGTGAACAACTTCAGGCACGTCGTCTGGATTACGGACCGGGGTCGCCCACTTTGTGATCGGCTGGAACATGCCAACTACGTCCATCGCCTGATGGCTCTCTTTGTGGCGTCGTCCGCTCTCCGCCTGCCCCGTGATGGCGACCACCGGAGCGCGATCCATGTTGGCGTCAGCCACACCGGTGACGAGATTCGCCGCTCCGGGGCCGAGAGTTCCAAGACAGACCCCGGCTTCACCCGTAAGGCGACCTTTGACTTCAGCCATAAACGCAGCGCCCTGCTCGTGACGCGTCAGCACGAACTCGATGTCCGATGCATCCAACGCCATCATGAAACAGGCGTTCTCCTCACCGGGTACGCCAAAGATACGTGTCACCCCTTCTTCTTCAAGACATCGGACAAACAACTCGGCGGCGTTCACAGGTCAGGACTCCCAGATTCATATTTCCGGGCAAATCAATCCGATGCCCGCGTACTCGCGTATATGATGCGAGTCGGCCACGCGGAGATAGAGCCGAACGCGAAAAGGCCGCCGTTTCATTGATCGAAACGGCGGCCTTCACGGGTTGCTTTAGTAACGGGATGAGAGCATCCCGGCCTGCTTAGTCGGCGGGTGCGCTCTTCATGTAGCCCTTGCCGTCCAGGAACTCGGCTAGTCGGGCGATGCCGTCCCGGTTCTTCTCCGGGGTCTCGTAGGCAAAGCACAGTCGGGCGCAGTTCTGGCCATCGCCGTTTGGTGCGAAGGCGACACCCGGAAGGTAGCCGACTCCAGCATCAAACGCCTCATCGACCAGATCGCTCATCGGTACGCCTTCCGGCATCGTGAGCCAGGTGTAGCAACCGCCCTGCGGTATAGCCCACTTTGCGCCGGTGCCACCAAAGTTCTCGCCCAGCGACGCGACCATAGCGTTGGCCTTCGCTCCAAGCGACTCGGAGAGGTTGTCCTTGTGGTCCTGCAGGTGCTCGGTGAGATAACCCTCAACCGCCAGAGAAGCGAAGTGGTTCGCCGTGCCGGAGCTGCGGAATCCGATTGCCCGGTTCGTGACCTCTTCCGGTGCCACGAAGTAGCCCAGGCGGAGGCCCGGAACCAGCAGCTTGGAGTAAGAGGCGACGTGCATCACCATCCCGGTGTTGTCCAGTGAGGCGTATGCCTCCTGCGCCTCACCGTCAAACCGGAGGTCGACGTAACAGTCGTCCTCGATGATCGGGACCTCATGCCGGTGGCAGATCTCGATTACGAGCTTCCGTCGTGACGTCGGCATAGTCGAGCCCGTCGGGTTCTGGTGCTCGGGGATCGTGTACAGGAACTTTGGCTTCTTGCCCTGTGCCGTCAGGTCGGTCATCAGCTCGTCCAACGCTTCGGGGATGATCCCCTGGTCGTCGATAGGCGTGCCGACGACCTTCAAGCCGTGGTTCTTAAGCTGGTTGTGCGTGCCGCCGTACACGTACTGCTCGGTAATAACGGTGTCGCCCGGGTTAGATAGCGCCTTGATGAGTACGAAGTTCGCCTCACCTGAACCGGCAGTCATGAAGACTTCTTCCGGCGTTGCGGTGATCCCGCGGTCATTCGCCAGTTTCTGCGCCGTGAACTCACGCAGCGCTTCGTTCCCGTTGCGCTCCGTGTAGTAGACGAGGTCGTGTCCCTCGCGCTCCAGGCCCTTCTTCAGGCCTTCGACGAGTCCGTCAAACGGGACTGCCTCCGGCGGCGGGTAGGCGACTGCGAAGTCGTACGTTGCGTGCCGCGGGTGGGAGACCGGTGTCTCCGTAGACCGCGCCGAGAATTTGCCTTCGTAACTAAATGTGGTGGTCATTCGGTTAAATACTCCTGGGACTCCCCCGCCCCGGGGTAGTGGGTTCGGTCATTCGATCTCTCAGGTATTACGTAAATCCGGTTCTAGTTGCCGGGAGCAGCGTTCAGCATGCCGTTGTCGTCAAGGATCTGCGCCAGTAGGGCCATGCCCTCACGGTTCTTCTCAGGTGACTCGTATCCGAAGCAAAGCCTGGCGTAGTTATCGCCATCGCCGTTAGGGGCGAAGATCGAACCCGCCTGGTAGCCGACACCGGCCTCGAATGCCTTGTCTCGGAGCGTGGTCATATCAGTTCCGAGCGGCATCTCCAGCCACGTGTAGCAGCCACCTTCAGGCTCGCTCAACTTGGCGCCGGTACCACCGAAGTGCTCGCCGAAGGACGACACCATGGCGTTTCGCTTGGCGTGGAGCGATGCGGAAAGGTTGTCCTTGTGCTCCTGCATGTGGCCCTTGAGGAAGCCTTCAACCGCCAGCGATGTGAAGTGGTTGGCGGTGCTGGAGCTACGGAAGCCGATCGCGCGCTCGCGTACCTCTTTGCTGGCCACGAAGTAGCCGAGACGGAGGCCCGGGAGAAGCAATTTGGAGTAAGAAGCGACGTGCGAAACCATGCCGGATTGGTCCAGTGCACGGAATGATTCCTGCGCTTCGCCCAGGAAGCGAAGGTCTACGTAGCAGTCATCTTCGATGATCGGTATGCCGTGCTTGTGGCAGATATCGATGATCTGCTTGCGGCGTCCGGTTGGCAGGGTCGAACCGGTGGGGTTCTGGTGCTCCGGGATTGTGTAAAGCATGCGGGGCTTGTTGCCCGCCGCTGTGAGGCTGGTGAAGAGCTCATCCAGCGCCTCAGGAATCAAGCCATCGTCGTCTATCGGAGAGCCGACTACGTTGCAGCCTGCGCTGCGAAGCTGTCCCAGCGTCCCGCTGTAGACGAATCGCTCTGTGACGACCGTGCTACCGGGATCCGTGAGTGCCTGGATCAGGCCGTAGTTAGCCTCGCCAGATCCGGCGCATATGAACACGTCTTCCGGATCTACTTTGAACCCGCGATCTGCCTCGAGTTTCTTTGCGGTGAACTCCCTGAGGGCCAGGTTTCCGTTGGAGTCCGGGTAGTAAACGAGGTCGTGGCCTTCACGTTCCAGGCCTGCAATCAGCCCCTCTACTAATTCGTTCAGCGGTGCCGTCTCGGGCGGCGGATATGCGGTTCCGAAGTCATACTTCGCGTGGGTCGGGTGTGCGACTGCCGTCTCGACGGAGTCATCGGAGAATCGACCTGCATAGCTAAACGTGGATGTCATTCCGTGGCGGTCCTTAGATTCCTATGGGTTTCTTCGGCCTATTTTTGCGTAACGCATCATACGAAATCGTGCGCCGTTTCATGCGTTCGGCGGCCTAGTCTACGCCTAGTCGGTCACTTCAATGCGAATCCGCTTGTTAATCCGACCCTTACTCTGGTGCCCCACGATCTTGATGTGACCGACTTCCGCCGTTGAAGCAACGTGGGTGCCGCCGTCAGCCTGAAGGTCAAGGCCATTGATATTGATGGTGCGAACTTCCTCAATGCCTTCCGGAAGCAGGTTGATCTTGGTCCGGATCAAGTCCGGAATTGCGAACGCTTCGGCCCTCGGCAAGATTTTGACATGGATGGATCGATCTTCCCCGATCTCTTTATTGATCGACGCTTCGATTTCTTCAGTTAGTTCGGCGCTCATGTTCTCGAACTCAAAATCCATCCGACCCGCAAGCGGCGTCATGTTTCCCCCAGTGACCTGCGCACCGTAATCGCGCCAGACGACACCACAAAGGATGTGTAGCGCCGTGTGCGTACGCATCAGCTTGTGCCGGAGTTCCCAGTCAATTCGGCACGTCACCGCGTCACCGACCGAGAGACTGCCTTCCGGGACGGTGTGGACGATCACACCACCGCGACCGGACATTTTGCTGACCTCAGGTTCTGTCCCGTCATTCTTCACCACTACACCAACGTCGTTCGGTTGACCGCCACCGCCCGGGTAGAAAACTGTGCGGTCCAGGATCACGCCGGCTTCAATAACTTCTGAAACCGTCGCCTCGCACTCGCGCAGGTACGCATCGGTGTTGTAAAGCTGCTCGGTCAACTGGTCCTCCGTACAAGTCTCCTGAAGTCAACTCGGTTACGACACAAATCATAGCCGTAAACGCTCGGTACGAATGGCTGCACGGCCAAAGGTGCGGACGTATACTCCGCGACCTGCATGGGAACACAACTCCCACCGGCGTAATCGCTCGTAATTCATCCCTAGCACAACGGAGTTCCGCATGAGAGGCGCACGATTCCTGGGCGACCGCAAGGCCGAGGTCACCGATTTTCCGGACGTTGAACCCGGACCAAACGAGGTGCTGATCCGGTCACGCGCCTCGGGGATGTGCGGAAGTGATCTCCACACCTACAGAGCACCCGCCTCCGAAATCAACGTCAACAACAGGCCGGGTCACGAGCCATGCGGCGAAGTTGCTGCACTCGGCCCCGGAGTAACCAGTGCCGGGATCGGCGACAGAGCGATGATCCACCACTACGTCGGTTGTGGATCCTGCCGTTTCTGCCGGGAGGGGTACCAACAGCTCTGCTCCAACCCGGGACCGTACACCAAGTACTACGGAGGTTCAGCCCACGGTGGCCACGGGGAGTACCTCGTCGTCCACGAGTCGACGCTGGTCCCGATGCCGGACGCTATCGACTATGACGTCGGTTCGATGATCGCCTGCGGGACAAGCACAGCATGGTTGGCGTTAGAGAAGATGGAAGTGTCTGGGCGGGACGTGGTAGCGATATTTGGTCAGGGACCGGTCGGTGTGGCGGGCACGATGCTGGCGGCGGAAATGGGTGCGCGCGTTATCGCCGTGGACCTGTCGGATGAACGACTAGAACTGGCGAAGAAGGCCGGTGCGTGGGAGACGGTAAACGCCTCTAATGTGGATTCGGTCGAGGCGATCCGTGACCTGACACACGGTGAAGGAGCGCACGCTTCGCTTGAAGCCGTTGGCGCAGGCCCGACCCGCAAACAGGCAGCTCAAGCGTGCCGCGTTTTCGGACGAACGGCGCTTGTGGGAGAACGGGGCGATGCGAACTACGAGGCCACCCCGGACATCATCCATCGGCACCTGACGATGTACGGATCATGGACCGTCAGCAAGTTCGGCATGGAGGACTGCGCCAATTTCATAGCGGACCACAACATTCCCATGTCTTCGCTGATAGAGAGACGGGTCAATATCGAAGACACGGTGCAGGCCTACGAGTACTTCGACAAGCAGACCAGCGGCAAAATGGTAATCACCTTCGATTAACACGGGCAACCGTTCCTCCTCTCCCACGCGGGAGAGGGTTGGGGTGAGGGGGATCGCCGTCAGGCGCCTAGCTCCCCGGCTGCACCAGCTCTATCACGACCTGATCCGGCCCTTCTATGTATGCGATCTTCGACCCGGAGCCCACATCCGTAATCGGCATCACAACGCGTACGCCGACACTCTCAAAGTGCGCAATATCGGCAGCGATATCATTGGTCTCAAAACCATAGTGTTCAAGACCCAGGCGGTTGATCTCCGGGACCGCCTTCTCCTGCGACTCACCCTCACGCTGAGACGATATGTTCAACCGGACAGGATTACCCGTGTCCATCGTGATCGTGACCGTCCCCGGCATCACCTGGCGTGACGACAACAACTTCGGCCCCGAAGTGTTCGGTGTACCAGGCTGCGGCCGCTTCGGCATCACTGGAACGCAAGTGGACGTGGTTTATAGCGTGGTGCATATGTCTCTCCGATCAGGAACGCAGGTGCATACCCGGCGTTACTTAACTTCTATCTCCATGAACGCCACGGCGATGTTGCTTCGATTGACCACGTTGTGCTCAGCCCCGGCTCGCCTGAAATAAGGCTCTCCGTAAGCGATCTCGTTCTCCGTCTCGCCGTCACCCGTCACGATCATCAACGTGCCGGTCAGAAGTGGGACGACCGTGTAGTCGTGCTCGTGCACGTGGTTGCCGGTTTCAGTTCCCGGGGCAAATATCCACTTGGTTACACGAACGCGGTCGTTGTCCTCATACACCGTGGAGTCTGCGAGCTGCGCCATTCAGATCCTTTCACATGTCGAAATAATCGCCGCATATCGGCAAGAACGCCAACCCTAACCTAGAACACGCGCCTCCACCGACAAGATCCGCGGGAGGTTGTCCGCCATCAGCTCCCAGTTCTCGCCCTCGTCGCGTGAAAAATACAGCGCTCCGCCGGTGGTGCCAAAGTAGACGCCAAGCGGGTCCGCACCGTCCACCGACATCGCTTCACGCAAAACTCCCGTATACGCATCACGCTGCGGAAGACCTTCCGTGCTAGCCCGCCAGGAGTCTCCAGCGTCATCCGTGATCCACACGGCGACTCGACCCTCCGCAGCGGAACGAAACTCATCGCTGTCCATCAAAACCGTATACAGCTTCCCGGGTCGTCTGGGATGATTCACCATCGGAAATCCGAAGGTTGACGGTAGATCTCCCCCGATGTCATCCCACGTCAGTCCCCCGTCCCTTGAACGGTAAGTGCCCCGGTGACTTTGTTGGAACACGATCTCCGGGTTAGATGGATCCAGAACCGCCTTGTGGACGCAACGACCGCCATTCTCGTCGATACGAGGTGGAATGGCTGGTTCGGTGCCTTTGCTGTTCAATTGCCACGACTCTCCCCCATCATCCGTTCGGAACAGTCCGACCGACGAAATCCCTGCGTACATCCGTCCGGGCCGTTCAGGATCAAGAAGGATCGTGTGGAGACACAACCCTCCGGCCCCGCCTTCCCATTCGGGCCGGGAGTGATGCTCCCCAAGCGATTTAATCTCGGTCCACGTCTCGCCTGAATCCGTCGTCTTCCATAGAGAAGCAGGTGCAGCACCCGCGTACAGAACGCCCGGCTCCTCAGGTCGCCCCGGTGCGATGTTCCACATGGCCTCCAACGTCTCGCCGGAATCTTGTTTGAACCGAGGTTCTTCTGCCGACTCGGACCATGTCTTTCCCATGTCCGAGCTTCGATTGATCTCGGGTCCATAGAAGATGTTGTTGACGGCGGCGTACATCTGGCCATCTCGCTCATCCAGGATCAGGTGATAAACCTGAGATCCCCGATGAGTTGGCCCGGACATGGTCCAGTCAGACCGGTCTGGCCCGGACGAAAATATGAACCCGCCGCGCGCTGTGCCTACCATCACGATGATGCTTCCGTCAGATAGAACGGTCATAGCAACCTCCCAGATAAGGACATTCGTCAGGCCCGTAAATTACCACGCACCGTCAAATCCTCTCCCCTGACAGGCACTTGCCGCCGCCACTACCGCCCGTTACGCTGCCGCTGCCCGCCTGGCTCGACACATTTAGACGCATGCCGGCCTACTGCCGCCGGCCAGGAGATTAAAAATGGACCTCGGCTTTTTCACGATGCCGCTCCACCCACCGGGATCTAGCCTGACGGCGACGCTTAAATCTGACCTGGACCAGATAATCAAGCTGGACGAGCTCGGTTACTCCGAGGCATGGATAGGCGAACATTTCACTGCGGAGTGGGAGAACATTCCGTCTCCGGAGCTGTTCATCGCGCAGGCGTTGGCGCTCACGAAAAACATCCGCCTGGGAACCGGCGTGACGTGCATGCCGAACCACAATCCATTCGTACTGGCACACCGAATCGCCCAGCTTGACCACATGTCCGAGGGACGGCTCAACTGGGGCGTGGGAATCGGAAGCTTTGAGGGCGACACGCAGGTGTTTGGCTACGGCGGAGACAACCCTTCCCTGGACAACCGCGCCTACACGGCGGCAGCCATCGAGACGATTCTGAAGTTGTGGGACGATCCGACGCCCGGTATCTGGGAGACCGAGTGGTGGAAGTTCCGTGTGCCTGAGCCGCAGGACGATATCGGACTTCGGACTCACGTCCGTCCATACCAGGATCCTCATCCGCCGATCGGTGTCGCGGGTGTCACCCCCTACTCTTCGACGTTGAAGATGGCCGGGAATCGTGGCTGGATCCCGATGAGCATCAACCTGACGCCGCCGGTACTGCTAAAGACACATCGGGAGGCGATCGAACAGGGCGCACGTGAAGGCGGCAAGGAGCCACGATTGTCGGAGTGGCGCGTGGCGCGCGAGGTGTTTGTCGCAGAGACCAGCGAAGAAGCGCGTCGCCTCGCTAAAGAGGGCGTACTGGCGCGCGACTTTGACGACTACTTCCTGCGGCTGCTCGCCAAGGATGGCGTACTGGGCATCATGAAGAACGACCCGGATATGGCCGACTCGGAAGTCACGGTCGATTACTTGATCAACAACGTGTTCATCGTCGGCAGCGTCGACGAGGTTGCACAGAAATTGAACGACCTCAAGGGCGAGATCGGCGACTTCGGAACGCTCTTGGCGATGGGCCATGAGTGGGACCCGTACGAGGCGTGGCACGGTTCGATGTCCATGCTCAAGAACGAGGTAATGCCAAAGGTCGCGTAACAGCGACTGAATCCCCTTCTCCCCTTTGCGGGAGAGGGGGTTCGAAGCCAGGCGATCTAATCCCGCCTAAACGTTAACCACCGTCACGGTCCCTGCGGTACCGTCGACCGTGACGGTCGCTCCATCCGGAATCTGGACAGTCCCATCCCCGGTGGCCACAACCGCCGGAATCCCGAACTCTCGCGCCACGATCGCCCCATGCGCCAGGATCGATCCGATATTTGTGACAACCGCACCTATGACCGCAAAGTAGGGCGTCCATGATGGCGTCGTCAGGTCGCACACCAGCACATCGCCTTCTTCGAGGGACTCAGCTTCCGTGACGACGGTGATGATCCGCGCCCGACCGGTATACGTCCCGGCCGCAGCCGCCATCCCGCTAACGACCACGCCTGCGACCGCCTTCACTTCCACCAATGCCCCCTTACCCAGGACGGCCGGTGGGATGGTTCGTCGCCAGCGTGTGAGTTGTTCCCGCCTCGAAGCCACTTCGTCGGCACTCAAGCGCTTATCGGATTCCAACAGCTCTATCAGTTCGTCGTACTCGTACTGATAAACGTCTACCGCCTGCTCCACCGCTCCCCTGTCACGCAACATTTCGCCGATCTTGAGCCACCTCGTTCGCGAGGCGTTATATACCTTCTGGTCTGCCAGCAGGTTGTGGTCTTCCGTGACAGCGCCAACGTGCTGAGCATAAGGAAGCAACGTGAGCAGGTCCACCGCAACCTCTGAAGACTTAGCGGTTTCCCGTAGCTCGGCTTCCAGTTCTATTCGCCGTGCAGTCGTCGCCTGCTCAACCACGCGTGGACTTCGTTCTTCATTCTCGGTTGCAAACTGTCGCACTATCGCGAGAGGGACGGAGACATCTTCCCGCCACGTCGGCATGTCCTCCATCATCAGCGGATTCATGTGGCCGTACGTGTCCATCGCAGCATCAAATTCCGCTCTGAACTCGATCTCCGGATCACTACCACCGGACGGCAGAACGCCTGAATTGAGTGCGGACATCACTTCTGGCGACCCGAGCGCTATCCGTCCCAGACCCCACAGTGTCGCCGCCCTGTCGGTGGACACATTCGGAAAGCCCTGTAAGAGCGCCAATCCCTCCGCCTGACGTGCGGGACCGAACTCGGTCACATATCGGGCGGTAAAGGTCTCGGAAAACATCTGTGCTTCAAACACGGCGGACGAGTGCACAAGTCCCATGGCCTCGCCGCTTCTTGCCTGAAGCCGGTCTATCGTTTCTCTCCACTCACCTGCCCGGACCGTCTCTGGGTCGAACGCGTCGAACTCAGCGACCACTTCATTCAATAACGGCAGGCATCGCTCTCGCCAGTTTTGTAGATTCGAATCGTCTTCCGGTAGATCAACGCCCTCTAAATGGCTCGGTAGAGTTGACGTGGGAGGCCAGTCCTCTGAGCGTGAATAAGCGAAGCTATTGACGAATATACGTGTCGGAAGTTCGTGGCCGTCATCCGGCGTACTCCGCCCACTACCGACGGTGCGCGCTAGCGGGGCCGCTGACGCGGATCCGTGCTCGTTATGAAGCCAGGTGGCCTCCTCGTATTCGGGTCCCGGGAGGTCGAATGTCACGGACTGGTCTGGGGCGTCGCTCAACGCGGATCTCCTAATGCAGCCAGGATGCGAAAGTCTCGGCGGACAATCCTAACCCTGATTCGCCTCGTCCCGCCGCAACCGTTCTACCTCTACTGCAAACCACAAAGCCATAGAGCCGCCGCGGTGGTCGAACCCGAACTCAGCTCCACGATCCAGATATTCCCGCGTGCTTGTCTGGACTCCGGTGCCTGTGCATACGTCGACGAGCCCGCCGTCGTTATCGATCCGTTCCGTCGCGGCCGTCCACGCTGCATCCAGCGCGGGCCTGAACCGGGCGTCAAGCCAACCAGAGCGAATTCCCCGGGCGATCGTGTATCCGACCATGCAGGTCACGCTCATCTCGTGATACGAGCCCGGATAGTCAAGAACCTGCAGCCACGTGCCATCGGGCTGTTGCAGCGGGAGAAGGGCTTCCAGATGCGCGATATGTGCGGCCAGAAGCTGACTCCGGAGATCATGATCTTCCGGCAAATACGTCAGCAACTCGGCGTAACCCATCGCTGCGAATCCGTTGGATCGACCCCAGTTCCAGTCGGCCTCCTGGCAGTGCATGAACAGGCCGTCAGATTTTTGCGTATCGGCATCGGCCAGGAAGCGCGCCCCGATATCGACGTACTCAGACTTTCTGGAGGCGGCTGAGGCGCGGCCGAGAACGGCGGATGTGAAGAACATGTCTTCCGTCCTGAAGTTGTCGTCAGACGGCGGAGGAGGCTCGCCCGGACCCGCGGAGTGATAGCGATCCGCGGCATCCAGCAACATAGCCAATGGTCTCGGGTCATCTGTAGCCGCACTCAGCTCATCGCACCATACCAACCCGGCCAGGTGTTGCCCGCCAGGTTGGTCGTCGAATGCAACCCGGCTTCCACTGAGATACGGCTCGACCAGCGTCAGAACTTCCGATGGGGTGCCGTCCGATTCTCCCCAGCCGGCCTCGTTCTCTAGCTCTGCGAGTCGTAGCCGACCACTGATCGCTACGCCCTGTGTGTAGATGACGGGGTCCAGCATCTTCCCGTAAGTACGTCCCAGCAGCCGGGCAATCTCCATCGGGGATCGATCTCGCCGGGCCTCCAACGCACGGCGTGCGGGAGATCTGCTAATAGTCGTGCCCAGCACCGAGACAAGCTTCTTGAGCTCGGCCTCCGTCTCGGCCTCACTGGTGGTGAGTCGAAGTCCCGGGATCGGCGCAAGTCCGCTTGGTTTGTCCCGCCCTATCGCTGCGATTAAAGAGTCTTCCGGGGACGCCGTAATTGCATTCATCGCCACACCGACTGGGGTGGCAGCGGCGTTTGCATGCCATCTTGCGCTCTCTCCGTATTCAACCTCGACCACAAGGTCAGGGGCACTCAGGCTGATCCATCTCCAGAGGTAGCGCACTTCCGGATTGTCGAGGTCGCCAAAGAAACCGTCCTCCGGCGGGTAACCCGTCGAGGGGTACGGGGAATTGTCGTCCGTGGCGTCACCGGACACTTTGTCCGGGTTGGCGACCGGGATAACGCTCAATATGAGTTCCACACCGGCTTCTCTGGCCATCTGAGGTAGCTGCTCAGCCACGTGACGGGTCGCGTCTACGTCTTCCGTTCGGCCGCTCAATCCCCCAATCAGCACGGCTCTTATCCCGGGGATTCCGGATGAACTCGGACCGTACATGTCCGGGTGAATCAGTGCCGGGATAGCGGCTCCGGAACGTGTCACGCCACAGGCGTCCAGGCTCCACTGGAGATCGGAATCCGGTCGAGGCGACCGAGGGGTGTTGCTGTCTGGCATATGGTGTTGGAGCTTTCTGAGACAGGATAATGACCGCGTGAATCGTTGCGCCGTGACACTACCACCATCCGGGAAGATAGCCATCCAATAATCGGGTCGAGAGTATGCACATATCAGGTTCAAGCGTGCATAAGGTCCAATTCCCTGCGATACAGCAGCCCGCCCTAATGGACCTGCCGTCGCGGCCTGATAGAATCGACCATAGCGATGCGGGGGTAGCTCAGCGGTAGAGTTCCTGCCTTCCAAGCAGGGTGTCGCGAGTTCGAATCTCGTCCCCCGCTCCACTCGCATATCAAAAAGACCCGTCAGATGAATCTGACGGGTCTTTTTTCTTTTCCATCGCAGCAATTAGTCACGGACTATCGGGGCGTACGAGCGGTATCTCTCGTGATTCGGAGTCGGTTGCCTAGCTGTTCCCATCCCCATACTGGCAGGCTTGGTTAGGTGGCAACCATCAACCATCAGAACCCTTGACAGATCTCTTGTGTTCCGAAAGGACACCAAGTGCCTTTAGGGATTTACGACAACCAGGCGCTAAGCCGCCAGTTGCGGACTCCACGGACTATAGCTACCGCTTCGTCGCAAAAAACCGTTCGATCAATCGGCGCTGAAATCGGGAACTCCATGAGAGAGATCGTGCTCGTGCCGTCGGCGTCGTAGTAAATGCCGTTCCCTGTTGCTGGAACGCCAGCAGTCACGAGTTTGCCATGTGTCCACAGGTCCATGAACACGTCCGCCTGGGCTTCTCTATTAAGGTCATTCCAGTTAGAAACTCCCCCCGCAACAAAGGTCTCCCAGTCATATTCGGTATCTCCACGGTTAGAAATCTGGGCCAATACTGCGTCGCTCGTGTACCGGGAACCCACATGTTGGTATTGCCACACGTGGCAGGCTTCATGGACGAACAGTGAAGTTGCCACCAGCGGATCACGGTTCTTGAAATAGATCGTGTTCCCGAAAACGACGGCGGCGCTGCCCAGTGAGTAGATACCAGAAAATCCGGTAACGATGCGGACATTGTTGAACGCGATCGAATCTCCGTAAACGCGACGCAATATTCCCATTTCTGCCTGCGTCAGACGACGGGAACGGGTCTGACCGAAGAAAACAAGCGTTTGGAGGTAGCCCAGAAGGGTTGTGGCGTACACGAATATGGCGCCCAGTACGCCGGAAACGATGTCCCAGAGACCCTCCAGTATCTGGCGCCCGTTCAGGCTGAGGATCCCGCCGATGATTCGTATTCCACCCGCCAGTGCCCCTCCAATGATCGATCCGAGTCCTTTGATAGCGGCAGCGTTCAGTCGGAACGCCCACATCACAGCGTCGCCCACCCAATCAAAGATCGCTTCGAGGACGCCACCGATTACAGGTATGCGCCCGAGTTGATCCCCGATCCATTCGAAAACGTCCTGAATAGCGGACCCAACTGTCTCCACAACATCACTGACGAATTCAACAACAGCGTTGACCACATCCTCGACTACATCTGCGATGTTTTCGGCAGCGTTGCTGATCCACTGTCCGATTGAGCGAAGCCATCCCATATCTGTTGTCCTTCACTGCGGTTGGTGACGAGTGATTTGGAACGTACCTCAAGCAACTGGATGCTTTCAACGTGAATCCCGAAGGGATTTCCTATTCGACCTCCCACTGCGTAACTGCGAAACGTTCCCTTAACATCACATTGGAGTATGGGAGATCACATGGCTACATAGTCTTACGCAGTTACCTGGAGGCGAAGTTAACCTACCTCGTCCGCCGAGAAGCCTGGCGGGTCGATCTGCTCATCCGGTACTTGATCAAGTCTCGACCACGGAACGATATTGGTGCTGTCCGCAGAAGCGTGGCCTGATGGTGCCGTCGATGAAGCGGCCGGAATGTAGAAGTTAACCGTTGTCCCACCACTGCCCGACGATTTGACCCCGATTTTACCGCCGTGCATCTCAACGATGGACCGAGCGATGTACAACCCGATCCCTGTTCCCGGTTCTGACCGGGTATTTTCGTTGTCTGCCCGGAAAAAGAGCGTGAAAAGTGATTCCTGATCTTCTTCCGAGATTCCAATACCGTTATCTGATACCGAAAAGTAAACACGGTCCTTCCACCGACGAGTCGCAATCTTGATCACGCCAGACTCTGACGAATATTTTGATGCGTTGGATAAGAGATTTGTGATTACCTGAACCAGCCGGTCCTTGTCGGCCAACAACCAGACCGGACGTCTTGTTAGCGTAAGAAAAACGCTCTGAGCTTTAGTGTCCGCAATCGGTTGGAAGCCTTCTACCACCTCTTTGATAAGAGCAGTTACGTCAAAGCTGGTTCGGGTCAGTTCCATAGAGTCTCGGTCGAGCCGACTTAGGTCCAGGAGATCGTCGATCAGGCTGCCCAACCTCCGGTTATTACGTTGAACTACAGCTAATTGGGACAAATCCCTTTCTGTCATCCCCCCCTGGCGGTTCTTGAGAAGGATATCCGTGAACGCAGAAATACTCGTGAGGGGTGTTTTGAGTTCATGTGAGACTGTGGACAGGAACTGACTTTTTGCCTCGTTTAATCGCTGCAATTCCTGGTTTTGGACGTCCAGCAGTAAGCTTCGTTCTCGCTCTTCCGACAATCGAATCGATTGTTGGTGATCCAGAGCATTTTGAATGGCGGGTGTGAGATGGGTCGCGACCTGCATGAGCAGTTCGACGCTGTGCTCGTCGTAGGCGTTCGGAGTATTACTTCTCAACTGACGTAGCCGAGATGGCGATTTCGGCTCCCTAACGGCGCGTGGACAATGGCACTCAGTCGGTGATCTGGATTAGTACCTATTGCTAAACCACTCTCAAATTTCCACTCGTCGTCCCGATGTGGATCTCCCAATGCCGGTGCAACTTGCCCCCCTTCCATGTAGTCGCCCAACTCGGCTCCACCTGTGTATGCCACCCTGAGCGTCTCGCCATCATCGTCGAAGAGAGTTATCGAAATCCTGTCGTATGGAACAATCTCGTTGACGGATTTCGCCATCCGCTCGTACACGCCACGTATGTTGAGATTTCGTGTAGCGGCCAATCCGATTTTGGCGAGAGCACGGCGTTCGTCGGCCGCCTTTTGAACATCGGTGTACAGGTTGGAATTGGCGATCGCTCCGGCGATCTGATTTGCAATACGTTCTGCTAACTGGACCCGCTGTTTTGTATAAATGTCCGGATATTTACTTTTCAGATTGAGAGTTCCCAGAACCTCTCCATTGGAAAATAGTGGGACCATGATCGATCCCCGGAGTCCTGACTGCGTCAAGGGTTCCACCGACCCATCAGTGTCAGCCCGCTCAGGAAGATCCTTCGAAACGCTGGTTTGTCGGTTCAGAATAACTTCTTCGAACTGTGATCCAGCTATGGGGTGCTCTGTCCCCACGACCCACCCGGGGACCTCTACACCGGATACGTAGTTGTCGGTCGCAACTCCGAGTTCGAGATCCAGAGTTGTAATCACAAGTCGGTCGCAGGGCAATATCTCGGCTACTCGTTCGGCAAACGCCTCGAAAATGTCACGTGTGTCCAACGATGAGCTGATTATCCGACCGATATCCGCAATCGAGGCGTTTTCCAGCGCGGCCTGCTGCTCTGCCTGTCTCAACTGCGCCGTTGCAATTACGCCAGCGATCTGACTGGCCACTGATTCGGCAAGCAGCACATGATGACGGTCGAACTCATCCTCGTTTTTTGAAAAAAAGTGGATCGATCCCGTAGGGCGGTCGGACACCAGTAGGGGTATCGATAAAAAAGATCTGAGTCCGGCATCGTAAAGCGGCAAAAGCGTCGAATAGTCACGGGCCATTTGATCACGATCAATTGCACGGAGGAGGACGGGTCGCCGAGATCGAGCCACCTCCTGAACCAGTGAGCCGTCAAGCGGAACGGCCTGACCTTCCTGACGATCAGGAGTATCCATCCCTACGTAGTGCAGGATCACGAATTGATTCGTCTCCTCATCGACAGATGTGATCGCCACACGATCTGCGGGAATAATCTGACGGGCGAGATCTGTAAAGCGGGCGTAGACGCTACCAACGTCAGGAGAAGAACTTATGACCCGCCCAATTTCCGCGATTATCTGGCGTTCTTGCGCCTCAACTTCGAGATCTGAGTACAAACGGGCCTGCTCTAAAGCAGGTGCCAACAAAGACGCCACACGCTCCAGAAGTAATAAATGGCGGTCGGAGTACGCGTCAAAACACGTTGATCGTAGGCTGATCGTGCCAACAATCTTATCGTCGGCGACCATCGGTGCCGTCAGAAATGATTTCAGACCGGCATCTACGTTGGTCTTCAGAGAAGGGAACCGTTCCAACAGCGATTCCGATTTTCCAACTTCAAGAATTAATCCCCTGCGCTGGTTCGTTACGTAGGAATTCAAGCTGTCGTCGACCGAATGGACAGTCCCCTGCGCTCGACCTTCGATGTCGGTTCCACGTACAAAAACCAACCGAAACGTCGCCTCGCTAGGGTCGAGGAGTGCTATACCAACTCGGTCAAACGGAATCAGCGTGTTGATGACATTGGCCACTGCGTCGAATACAGCTTCTCCCGGACGGCGCTTTGCCAGCAGTGAACTGATTTCAGTAAATGCCGTGGCCTCAAGAGACGCAGCTGCAGCTTCTGCCTCTGCAAGCTTTATGTCGGTCACGTCTGTGAGGACGGTATAAATCGCCTCGACGCCGTCACACGTGACCAACTTGTGCGAGCAGTTCAGCCACGTGACATTACTATCCCGGACGTTGCACGGCGTAATTCGATCAACAATCGATCTTGACGCCTGCAACTCACTTGCGATCGACTCGGGGCGGTCAGATCGTGTGAAAAATTTCGTGACAGGACGACCAACAAGTTCACCATTGCGCACTCCAAGAAGAGACTCTGCATGAGAGTTGGCGTGCAAAATTTTTACATCGGCGATTCCGTAAACGATCGCCGCTGCAGGATTCTGGTCAATGGCGCTGAAGAGCGGACCGGATTCCGGACGCTGCGAAATTTCCGTTTCACTAACGCCGCCGGTTCGAGAATTCTTGATTCGCTGGCTTTTTCGGATCACCGAACACTCCTCCCCAGAAAGTGGAACGGAGGTGCAAGCCTATGATTCGGAGTAACTCGATACATCCGTGCCGGCACGGGCTATTGGTTGCCAGTCACCTTCCTCATTGAGGAGGCCAATTCCAAACGATATAGATTATCAAGTGGCGCTGTCTCGACAGCAGATGGCGAGATCTCGCCAGAACAATCGGTTTTGGTCCTACTTGTTGAACACTTCTCGGCCGTCGATTCTCTTAAACCACTGAATAAGTCGTTCCAAGCGGACCCCGACGACAATCCGCCAGATCAACAGTTCAGACGAGCGCGGGTTCGGTTACCTTGCTGTAGATCTGGATACGGTGTCGGCAGGCGTCTGCGATGAGAACGAGGCCCTCTGGATTGGTCTCGATTGCTGACGGACGCCAGAAACGCTTTTCTTCCTCAAACAGACCGGCGTTCTCCCGCCAGCCCGCTTGTTCAGGGTTCACGTCTATGAACTCCTGGCACCACTTGGACAATGTCGCGTCGCCGTTGAGCGTCTCCGTATGCTCGCCGCCATTGTCGAACACCTGCACTCGATCGTTTCGCCAATCCGCTACATAAACCTGCCCGCGATCATCCACGTGCACGCCCGAGGGTCGGTCTAATTCACCCTCGCCGGAACCACTTGTGCCGAACGTCGAAACGAACTCTCCGTCGGCCGTGAACCTTTGAACGCGGTCGTTTCTCCAGTCAGCAACCCAGATGTCTCCACCGGTATCGACCGAGATGCCCCATGCGAAGTTGAACTCACCCGGCCCACTACCTACCGATCCGAAAGACGAGAGGTACTGACCCTCCGGCGTCATCTTCTGGATCCGGGCGTTCACGTGGTCCATCACCAGGATGTTGTCGTCGGAGTCGACAGCCAATCCTGATGGTCGGTTTAATTGACCAGGCTCAGATCCAAACTCGCCCCATCTTTTGATGAAGTTACCTTCACGATCGAACACAGAGACGTTGTGCATGTGTTCATCCGAGACGTAGAGGCGATCCTTGCTGTCGAACGCAAGAGCGGTGGGGAGGGTGGTCTGGCCCGGCTCCGTACCCCAGTTGGCGAACTCGAACTGAAACTCTGAGTCGAGAGTCACGGCGCTTACCCGGACGTTCTTGTTGCCCGCATTTGATCTACTGAGTACGAACAGCATTCCGGTGCTGTCGAACCGCAGATCGACCGGGTTCATGAATCCGCGGCCCAGGAATGACGCTATGCCGATGGTGTCGTGATAGGAGAAGTTCTCAAGTGACATTAGAAAGCTTTCCTACACCGCTGCCAGATCAAGTCGGCCAAACCGACTGTTCAATATGGATTCAGACTCCAGTTCCATGAAGCTTTCGAGAATCGTCGCGTAGACGTCTCGGTAGTCGGTGTTGAAGCGGATGTCCCCATCTAATTGCGAGCCCGGATCTAGGTTCGGGTAATCGCCGTACAGACCGCCCTTTACCGATGGACCGATCAAGAAGGCGCTACCGCCTGAGCCGTGGTCAGTTCCGGTGCCGTTGTCGGCCACCCTTCGTCCAAACTCGCTGAATATCCACATCACCGTGTCATCAGCGGTGCCCTGCTCTTCCATATCCGACCAGAAGCACTCGACCGCCTCCGAGAGTTGGTCCCAGAGCAGACTGTGGTTCACAAGCTCATTGGTGTGCGTGTCAAAACTTCCGTGCGCCGTGTAGAAGACCCGCGTGCCCAGGTGAGCGGAGGTGACCTGCGCCACGCCCTTGAGGCTCTGAGCAATCGGGTTGTCCTCCGGGTACTCCACGTTCGAGTTGTGGTGGCTCGGTGCCTGCCGTAATAGATCCGCACCATCCAGCGCGCCTCGGCCGGTCTGAAGGATTCGCAGGGACGGAATCCCGTCCTCAGACATCGGCTGATAAACGCGGCTTACCGTATCGAGCAGGGCGTCCCTGTTTTTTGCTCCCGCAAGTCCGGTGTACAGGCCGTACGACTCCAGGGCCCCAACGGAAGCAACCGATACGCCCGGGTAGGCAAGAGCCCGCGGCAACCCGCGTCCGAAGTTGACCGCAGTGACGGGATTTTTACCCTCGGGGTCCAGTGCCTTCGTGACTTTGCCCAGCCAGCCCTCTGCGGAACTGGTAAACGGCTCGGCCGTGTGCCAGATATCCATCGACCGAAAGTGCGACCTGTTGGGCTCCGGATAGCCGATGCCCATGAACACGGCAACCATGCCGCTGTCGTACATCCTCTTGATCGGCGCCATGTGCGAGTTGAAGCCGACGCGATCATCTAGCGGGATGACCGACTCGCCCTTGAGGCCCATATTGGGCCGATAGTCGTAGTACAAGCCGTCCTGGTATGGAACGACCGTGTTGAGATAATCGTTCCCGCCCGAAAGCTGGACCACGACCAGATTTTTGCCGCCGGGACCGTTACCCGCCATGTAGATATCCTCCCTTATCAGCAGTATTGGGTTAGCAGTACTGGTAGTCCGGCATTGAGACAATCAACTGGAACATCTCAATCGTGCGATCGGTCGCATCCGGGGCGGCAGCCTCCCAGGGGACGCCATACCCTTCCGCATGTTCGATCAGTATCAACTTGGTCCGGGTGGATACGTCGATAGCCCCCAACGCATCCAGGCATGCCTCGACGAGCTCGGTTCCGTCCAACTCATCGCCCGCGTCTCGTACGCGGGCCAGCATCCGCTGAACTCCGCGCCCGTCAACGCGTGAGACCTCGGATGATGCGAAGTTGATCCGCTCAATCAACGCACCACTGTCCACCCATTCTTCACCCTCATGCCAACCCTCCACACTCGGAGGATTCAGCAAATGCTGGCCCATGAACAACGTGTTATTCGCCAATGTTCCGGAATCGAGCTCCGGTAGCTCAAACCGATCGACCAGCCGAGAAGTCCCGAAAACCAGGTCCGAGGGGCTTTTTATCTTTTTGAAGCGAACATCTTCGGATTTGAAATGGTCAGAGTTGAAGATGTCCCGAAGTACGGCCCGTATTTCGCCGTCATTCGCCTCAAACACGTCGGCCAGGCGCTCTATCTCCTCATCGTTGGGAGTGTCCGATACGAAGAAGTCATAAAGTCGCAGCGCCACAAATCGGGCGGTGGCTCGCTGTTCGCAGATAATTCGGACGATGTCATCGCCATTCCAGTTGCCCGTCTGGCCCAGGAACGTCTTCTCCGAGTTGTCATGGTCATCCGGGTCGAACCGGAACTCCATCGGGAACGGGCCCAGGAAGAACGGCGGTGGAGTCACAGCAGACGCCCATCCTGTGAAAGCTCGGGCGGCGGTCTTCACGTCTTCTTCTGAATACGCGCCTTCACCCTGTTCGTCGATGCCCATGGAGAACAATTCCAGCAACTCACGCCCGTAGTTCTCGTTAGGTGCGCCGATGTGGCTGTTCTGATTGTCCAGCCAGTACATCATCCCCGGGTTCCGTGAGATCTCTAGAAGCAGGTCTTCGAACCGACCCAGGCCAAACCGTCGGAACAGATCGATCTCGGTGAGCATCTCAAGTCCGTGGTCTAACTTCACTCCACCGACCGCCATCAATCCGTGCCAGAAAAGCGCTATCTTTTCCTCAAGTGGGTTCGGATTCGTCGCCAAACGCCACGCCCATTGTGGGTCGGCGTGGTTGGCAGTTCTCGCTTCCACCGACGCCACAAAGTAACGGTCAACGAAGTCCTGGTCTTCTGGATCCCCGTGAACAGGATGGAGGAGCTCTTCTACGGTTTCCTCGTACCCCTGTTCCAGGTAATTGTCGATCTGATCTCGCGTCGCCCCGAAACCTGCTCTTCGTAGCAGTTGAGCCATCTGTTCGATATCTGTCGATCGTCGATTCGACACAGTAGTCACCGAAAACCCCCGTTGTGCGGTGCCTGCAGTAAGGCACTTGATGCAGTTGATTGGGTGTGCGGGATTGTATACGAACACGGTTCGTTCCCACACGCCACCCTGTGCAGCGCAGCGTATGGTCGTCCCCCATCACGGGGGAGGAGATGCCCCTTCACTGGACCTTCAGAATTTCATGAGCCCGTTATCGGTCAGGTACGACCCCAAGCCCGGTGACTTCTTAGCGCCGGAGTCGAACCGAGATTCTTGTCGTGTTACCCCTCTTCACGGTTTCTTCACACAGTAAGCCATGGCCTTCATATCAATAGTGTGTAAGGTGTATCCGCTTTCCTCTCAGAGGAATGGTTGTTGGCCACGAACGAATCAGGCTGATGATCAGGCCCACGCACGGGGCAACCGGACAATTTCGGTCAAGGACGGGTTAATCGAATATGAGACTTCCAAGAAACGCAATCCTGCTCTTGATCGCCCTGGCGGCGTTCTCGGTAGTGGTTGCATGTAGCAGTGATGACGATGAGGTTGCGCCCACAGCGGCTCCCGCCGCGACATCTACCCCGGAACCGGTTGATGAAGATCGAACCATCAAGATTGGACTGCTCAGCCCTGAGACGGGTCCGATCGCACAGTTCGCACCTGGATTTGCAGACGCCAGTTCTGTTGCGATGGAAGAGCTAAACGCCGAGTATCCCGGTTTCCAATTTGAGTTGATTACCGTGGACTCTGGTTGTGATGGCACCCAGGCAGCGACTGCCGCCCAGTCCCTTGTGGACGCTGGTGTATCCGTAATTGTCGGAGCCGCCTGTTCAGGTGCCACCCTCGGCGCCATCGCCGTGACAGCTCCTGCGGGCATCCCGATGGTGTCTTACGCCAGCACTTCTCCGGCGATAACCACCGCCGATGATGATGGTTACCTGTTCCGCATCGTTCCCAGTGATGCACAACAGGCCGTCGCCCTCACAGATGTTCTTTCCAGTGCCGGTGTCAGCAATCCAGCTGTCCTGGCCATGACGAACGACTACGGCGCAGGTCTTGGCGACAACTTCGCATCCAACTGGGACGGTAGCCTGTGTTCTCAGGTCGGTTACGACCCGACGGAAGGTTCGTACGACGCGTCGACACTTGCACAGGCCGTCGTTGACGGTGGCTGTGACTCGGTCGTCCTAATGTCTTACGGCACGGACGGCGCGGCGATCGTAGAAGCTCTGGTCAGTCAAGGATTTGACGGCAGCATCTTCGGCGCTGACGGCATCTCTGACTCAGCGTTCCAGAACGACTTCACAGACGTTTCAGCACTCGACAATGTCGTGGCTACACGACCTCGTCAGGGTGAAGATTCCAGCGCCAAGGCTGACTTCGAAACCGCCTACGCAGCGGCCGGTGGGTCCGATGGAGCCATCTACACCCACGAGACATACGACGCCATCAAGTTCGTAGCTGCGGCGATCGTTTCCGACCCGGATGGCGATCTCGTTGCTGCATTGAACGCCACGGGCAAGAGCTACGTTGGTGCCAGCGGAACGCACACCTTTGACGTGAATGGTGATGTTCTTGGCACCGGCTACTCCGTCTGTGACTTCTCGGTATCGGGTTCAAGCGTTTCCTTTGGCTGCCCGCAGATCTGGACCGCCGACGGTGGTCTGGCAACGGACACAGACATCGAAACCACGACCATCAAGATTGGTCTTCTTAGCCCGGAGACCGGGCCAATCGCTCAGTTCGCACCGGGCTTCGCTGATGCCAGTGCGGTGGCGATGGAAGAGATAAACGCAGCGTACCCCGGTTTCCAGTTTGAACTGATTACTGTGGACTCAGGATGTGACGGCACCCAGGCGGCAACCGCCGCACAGTCCCTGGTGGACGCAGGTGTGACCGCAATCGTCGGAGCCGCTTGCTCCGGTGCAACGCTTGGAGCTATCGCGGTTACCGCACCAGCGGGTATTCCGATGGTGTCCTACGCCAGCACATCACCGGCCATCACGAATGCCGATGACGATGGTCTCCTGTTCCGAATCGTTCCCAGTGATGCGCAGCAGGCAGTTGCGCTCACGGATGTTCTGTCCGGAGCGGGCGTGAGCAACCCGGCGGTTCTGGCGATGACCAACGACTATGGAGCCGGTCTCGGCGATAACTTCGCCTCCAATTGGGCCGGTGACCTGTGCACGCAGGTCGGTTACGACCCGACAGAAGGTTCGTACGACGCCTCAACGCTGGCACAGTCGGTTGTTGATGGCGGTTGTGACTCCGTTGTACTGATGTCTTACGGCACGGACGGAGCGGCCATCGTGGAGGCCCTCATCGGGCAAGGATTTGACGGCAGCATCTTTGGCGCTGACGGCATCTCTGACTCAGCGTTCCAGAACGACTTCACAGACGTCTCAGCGCTAGACAATGTCGTGGCAACGAGGCCCAGACAGGGTGAAGAATCCAGTGCCAAGGCTGACTTCGAAAGCGCCTACTCGGCCGCTGGTGGTTCAGACGGAGCCATCTACACCCACGAGACCTACGACGCCATTAAGTTCGTGGCAGCGGCCATCGTTTCTAGCCAGGGTGGAGACCTTCAGGATGCGCTGAACGCGACCGGAGACAGTTACGTCGGGGCCAGCGGGACGCACACGTTCGACTCGAATGGTGACGTTCTTGGCACCGGTTACTCGGTCTGTGAGTTCGGGGTTTCGGGTTCGGACGTAGCGTTCGACTGCCCGCAAATCTGGACCGCAGATGGCGGCCTCAGCACTCCGTAATTAGCGGTAGTGTAGTTCGCAAGTAAATCAGGCCTGCAGCGGAACAATTCCCGCTGCGGGCCTACTTGTTTCAGTGGCGGCAGCAAAATCTCTGACGGTCAAACCGTCAACGCCGCCCGGACGAGAATGCATTTGACTGAAATCAAGGATCGGTGGATAGGCTCTCCCGTCTGGCAGCGTCGCTTGCTGCTCAGCGCCGTCCTGTTTATTGATTCCTACCTCGGCGTAATTCACAACGCCGGTGTCATCGCGTGGTCCGGCGTGGTCTCCGGCGATCTGAAGTGGATGCTCCTGGCTATGGAGATGATGGCATCCGGCCTGTTGTCGATTAACGCCTTCCTGGCCGTGACCAGAGATAGGTGGCGAACTGGTTCTCTCCTTGTTACCCCGTTCCTGATCGCTCTATTTGGCTTCGTGGTCCTCGAGTTCTTGCTCACGGGGGTCAATAGGTCCGCCACGATCAACTTCAATCTGGCATCTATCAGCCTGAGCGGGTTGTACTGGTCCGCCGCTTATCTAAGCGTTGCGATAGGCCTGTCGCTCACATACAAGGTGCAGCGATACGCCAATTTTGCGCAGGTCGAATTGTTGCTCGTCGGGGCGTACGTGGCCCTCTTGTTGATGTGGTCCGACCGGTTCTTTCCGCAATCGGATGCCCCTAAAGATGGTTCTCTCGAGTGGGAGCTGTTGATCTGGGCCGGTATCGCTGCCTTCATCATCACCGGATTGATCGGCCTACTTATCGACCGACTGGTCTACAAGCGGCTCAGGAGGAAACTGGCGACTCCCCAAGTGATGATGATCACCTCGCTGGGAGTCGCTCTGATTCTCCGAGGGCTGTTGTTCATGCGGTTCGGAGCGGGCATCCACAGATTTGTCCCGGACCGCGACTGGAGACTTTCCACATCCAGATTTGAGATTCCAACGGAGCGTCTTCAACTTCACCTCGGTGATCGGATTAACGCACCTCTGATGGAGTTGGCCGACAAGGTCACCCCGTACAGCTTTACGTATACGAGGATCACACTGATCGTCGGCGTCTTTGGCGCAGTTGCACTGCTACTCCTGCTGTTACACAGAACTCGACTTGGCAGGCAGATGCGTGCGGTCGCAGATAACCCTGACCTTGCTGCGTCCAGCGGAATTCACGTAGAGCGCGTTCACGGCACCAGTGCGTTTCTTTCAGCAGGTCTCGCCGGTCTTGGTGGAGCCCTCCTCTCAGGTGTGCTTCCTATCAATCCGGAACTTGGCATCACCCTCCTGCTCCCAGCGTTCGCCGTCGTCGTTCTCGGTTCGATCGGCTCCATCCCCGGGGTCATCATCGGTGCGCTGATAGTCGGGCTACTTCGAGCCGCCTCAGAACCGGTGCTTATCGGCGCAGGGAACGCCCTTGACCGCCCAACGGCATCCGGCTTTGCAGAAATAACACCGTTTATCTTCATGATCGGCCTGTTGTTAATAGCTCCAAGTGGGATCGGACACGCCATACAGAACTGGAATATCGAGCGAGGCAGAAAGCGGCGTCACGCAGCCGAGGCTGAATCCGACTCGCAAGCCGATGGATCTTCCTCCCAGATTCGAGACTTACCGGCACCAGCTCCATACGAACCCGGTTTGATGGACCGCGTTTCTGAGCAGCGGGACCAACTATTCCGGTTCCTCGGCGACGCGATGTCGGTCTTCTCATCGTTGGTCACAGAGTTCCGGGGACGACTCTGGCATCCCATTGCGAATGTGACCCACACCGGGACCAGGACCATCACAGACCACGCCAAACGCCCGGTCAGATGGCTACATGTTGATCGCGAAACCGAGCGCGGATCGTGGATAGCATTCGCCGTCTTGTTCTTGTTACTGGTTGCGGTGGTGTGGTTCCTGCCCAGCGTCAGCAACCTGACGAAGATCCTTCAAGTAGCACGTATCGTGACTCTCGTCGGGATCTTCGCACTGATGACGTTCTCCCTGAACCTGCACACCGGCATAACAGGAATGACCAACTTCGGCGTCATCTTCTTTGTCGGCATAGGTGCGATAACGGTTGGACTGCTGGCCGCTCCGGTGGAAACAAACGGTTATGGCTGGTCCCCCTGGGCTGCCACGATAGTGGCCGTAATGTTGTCGGCCGTAGCGGGATGGTTGCTGGCATATCCGACGGCGAGACTGCGTACCGATTACTTCGCCATCCTCACCGTATCGCTCGGCGAAATGCTCCAGATTGGACTTCAGGCGGAGCCGCTACTCCGGGCCGGAACAGTCACCTCAGCCATCGGAATCTCGCAGTACTCCCGGCCACTGGAGGGCTGGTGGGAATCAGGGCCATCGAACACTGTCGGAGACGTACTCGGACTCGAAGGCGGCGCCCCGTACGTATTCCTTCTTTCCGTAATGACCGTCGTCGCATTTCTGGGCGTCTGGTACTTGCTGCACACGCTTCTTGCATCGCCCTGGGGCCGTATTCTCAGATCGATACGAGAGGACGAGGAGGTCAGCCAGCACCACGGGCACAACATCATGACCCACAAGGCGGCGAGCCTGGCCGTTGGCGGTGCGATCGCCGGGCTGGCTGGTGCGTTGTGGGCCTGGTTGAACGCAAGCATCTTCCCCGACTTCATGAGCCCCGTCAGATCAACTTTCCTCGTGTGGGCCGCCTTCATCGTTGGCGGGCGCGGCAACATGCGAGGAATGGTCGTCGGTGCGTTCCTGATAGTTATCGTCGAGTTCGTATTCAACGTGATGATCGTGGCGAGAGGCAATCCAGATCTAGCCTTCCACGGATTGACCTCCTACATGGACAGTGCATTTTCCTGGCTTATAGCCGATCTCGGCGGGTTGTTCTGGTCAGATCGGTCAATCTCTGAGGCCTTCCCGAAGGCAGATATCACCCTCGGTTTGAGTCATCTGAAACTGGCGTTGATCGGCGCAGTCATCGTTGTCGCCCTCTTGATTTCACCCAAAGGACTGTTACCGGAAGTGCCGAGCAGGCCGATCCGTCCCGCTGCGAAAGACCGAGAGGAGCCGACAGAGTGATGACCACACCTGTTCTCCGTGTCTCAGACTTAACGAAGGATTTCGGCGGACTTCGCGCTGTGGATTCAGTTTCCTTCCACGTGAACGAAGGCGAGTTCGTTGGGCTTATCGGGCCAAACGGGTGTGGTAAATCGACCACCTTCAACTGCATTTCCGGGATGCTGGATTCGACATCCGGGTCCGTAGAAGTTCTGGGTCAGGACGCTACGGGTATGCGACCGGACCAGATCCAGAAGCTGGGGTTAACGAGGACTTTCCAGCACACCAGGCTCTGGCGTGACATGACCGTCATCGAAAACCTGCTCGTCCCGCCCCGGCGTCAGTTCTCGCCAAATCTCCTGCTCTCATTGTTACGACCGGGTTCCCGCCCGGCCGAAAAGCAGCGTCTTGAGGACGCCTACTCACTGCTGGAAACGCTAGAAATCGCACACATGGCCCACAACCTTGCGAGCGAGCTTTCGGGCGGTCAGAGCAAACTGGTAGATATAGGCCGCACTCTCATGGGTGATCCGCGCGTCCTGCTGCTCGACGAGCCTGTTGCCGGGGTAGCCGGGCCGCTTGCTGAGAGAATCTTCCAGTTCCTACGCTCCCTGACTTCGGAGAGAAACGTCGGGATGCTGGTGATCGAGCACAACATGGACTTCATACTTCGGGCAGGCGTTGACAGGATCGTCGTGGTCGAAACCGGGCGTGTGCTCATGGAGGGGACGCCGGAGGAAGTCAGGCAGAATCAAGACGTGATCGAGGCCTACCTGGGCGAATGATGACGAACCTTTCTCCGAATACCATTGAGACACCCGTCCTTGACGTAAAAGGACTTGAAGCCGGGTACGGATCAGTTCAGATCTTGTACGGCATAGACCTGTACGTTGATCCCGGCGAGTTCGTGACGATTATCGGACCTAACGGTTGCGGCAAGTCGACCTTCTTGAAAGCGATATTTGGCCTCGCTACGCATTACAAGGGCACGGTCGAACATAACGGGTCAGACGTCTCCGGATGGCGAACGGATCGCCTCGTGGAGCGCGGAATCGCCTACGTGCCGCAGGTAGACAACGTTTTCCCATCACTTACCGTCCGCGAGAACATGCAGATGGGAGGCATACGGTTGTCAGCACCCAGGTTGGCAGATGGCATCGAACGGGTGTGTTGGACCTTCCCAGACCTCGTTCCACGGATGAGTGATCTGGCGGCATCTCTGTCCGGTGGGGAGAGACAAATGCTGGCAATTTCACGTGCCCTCATCTCCAACCCGTCGTTCCTGCTGCTGGACGAGCCCACAGCAGCCCTTTCGCCAAAATATCAGCAGCAGATCATGGGCTGTATCGATTCACTCCGGAACCAGGGTCTGACCGTCTTGCTAGTCGAGCAGAACGCACGATTATCCCTCGCCCGTTCTGACCGCGGTTACATATTTTCCGGTGGCAAAGTTGTCCACACAGGAAGCGCCGCAACGATTCTTGACGACCCACAAATTGGTGAGTACTTCCTCGGCGTGCAAGGCTAATCTCGAACCGTCATCGGCCCTAGATTGCCAAGCAGATGATTAAGACCCTGACGCCGATTCTGCGAAGGCCCCAACTATGTCCGAGTTCGTCCGCCTGAGCACGGTGGTGTTCACGTGGAGTACCAGGGTAGGCCAGCCACCTCTCGGCCACGGCAACACTATTCCCGCATCAAGCAGATTTTCTACGAAGTGCTCTTCGTTAATGTCAGGCTCAAGCAAAAGCTCGAAGATGTTCGAGCCGTGCTCAAACGTGCGGACCGTTACTCCCGGCACACGGTTGATCTCCGCAAACAGCGTTCCCGCTTTGGCGAACGCCTCGTTATATCGACGTTCGAACCCATCGATACCGTCCAGCGACAATCCGGCTATCAAGTAAGCGGACGACAGACCACTCCCAAACATGCGTCGGTCGTGATACATGCCCTCAATGAACTCGCTCGTCCCGGCAAGTACCGCCCCGAACGGCGATCCAAAATACTTGTACATGGACAGGTAAACGCTATCGAACAACCCCGAGTATTTCTTGATTCCGATTCCCGTCGCGGCCGACATCATGTAGAGCCTCGCACCGTCCAGATGTGTTGGCACCCTCTCCTCGGCACATAGCTCTGTTATCTCCTTCATCACTTCCCACGGCACGACCTGACCGGCCTGTCGCCGAACCGGGCTTTCGATCGAAACGGCGCCTATCGGGTTCAGCACCCGTCCATCGACCGATTGGTTGATAGCGGAATGCAGCTCGTCCGCGGTGAAGTGAGGACTGTTGAAACCCAGCGGAATGGCCGTCAATCCGCTCAATCTGGCCAGGGCGTCGCCCTCATCGTGGTAGATATGGCTCTGTTCCTGCAAAACGACACGGGAATTTATGCCGGAGTGACGACGCAGGGCGAGGTGGTTCGCCAGCGTTCCGGACGGCATCCATATGGCCGCTTCCTTACCAAGATCCTTGGCCACCCGGCGCTCGAGCGCCTCCACAGTGCCGCCCCGTGAGTAGTTGTCCTGAGCAAGCCCGCCAGCGGCCAGCAACTCTCCCAGCTTCTGGATGGTGCACTCTGCCGTTTGCGGTTCTCCGTCGCCCGCAAAAACGACGGATTCCTGATCACTCAGCTTGATAGCCCGACGATCCTCAAAATTGGGTGGGTCAGAGTCGTTCATTTCCGCAATTCACCTGCGCTGAAGGTTGTCCGGGTTCGTGAGACTGAGTGTATCCCCGGCATCTACGAATATTTACGACACCGTTTGCTCAACCAGAGTTTGACCGCTCTAACTACTCCCCGTTCCCGCACGGACAACGCGCCCAGGAACTGTTGCAGATAGATGGCGTTGCCTTCGGTAGCCTTGAGCGAGTTGATCCCGACGGCAATTTCACTCCAGTTACTATTTCCAACCATCGGGTTGAAGGTAGTTCAAAACGAAACCTAGTCTCACATCGATTACGAATTTCTACCCGGATGTTAACGAGGGCAGCGAACAATGAGCGCACGAACATTTGATGGCAAGACCGTACTGGTAACAGGAGCGAGCTCAGGCATCGGAGCCGCAACGGCACTCGCCTTCGGTGAGGCGGGAGCGCACGTCATGGTCTCCGGACTTGATGAAGTAGGCACCAACGCCACAGCGGAGGCGATCTCCGCCGCCGGAGGCAGAGCCGACCAGATGCACGGCGACCTTGCGGACCGGGTCTTTTGCCGCCAGTTGTTCGAAGAAACCATGTCACGCCTCGGTCGCCTTGACGTATTGGTCAATAACGCCGGGCTGGCACGTCGTGGCACCGTCGAGCAAATCAGCGACGATGATTGGGACACCACTTTCGCTGTCGACCTCAACTCCGTGTTCTTTATGTGTCGCTCAGCCATCCCCGTCATGAAAACCCAGGGCGGCGGCGCCATCGTCAACACAGCGTCTGAACTCGCCATCATCGCAACACGGGGACAAGCGGCGTACTGCCCGGCCAAGGCGGCCGTCATTCACTTCACGAGAGCCATTGCGCTTGACCACGCCCGTGACGGAATTCGCGTCAACGCCATCTGCCCCGGACCCGTCAACACACCGATCCTCGCCGGTGGTGCGGCTGATCGTGACGCTGCATTAATAGCCGTGGCGGACAACACGCCCATGGGAAGAATAGGTCAACCGGAAGAGATAGCTCCGGCGATCCTCTTCCTGGCCTCCGATGCGGCGAGCTTTATGACCGGTGCGGCGATGGTGGTCGACGGCGGAGCCAGCATCGATTGACGGCGCCCAGAACCCCTGCGCATCTAGTAGCGGCGCAACTCTATCGTGTTGCCCTCGGTGTCCTTGATGTAGATCGAGTCCGCCATGCCCTGCGCCCCTGAACGTCGACCAGCGCGGTCTGAGTGCACGGTCACGCCCCCGGACTGCAGGTAGTCCGCAAAGACCACCATGTCGACACCTGTCACGGCCATGCAGAAGTGATCCAGGTTGCGCGTTCCGTCACCCACAGGCTCCTCGTCAGGCCACGGCAACAGGTCGATGATGGTGTGATCATTCACACGAGCGCACGGGAAAGGTACTTCTCCCGCCCGGAACTCATCGACACGATGCGGCTCAAGACCAAGGGTTCCCGTGTAGAAGGCGATAGCCCGCTCCACATCCTTCACCCGAAGCACGATATGGTCGAGATCGACGATCTGGAAATCGGGCGCTGCAGCCATCTGAGCGTTCCTTTTAGCTATTCGAAATCGCATCAATGATGCGGCGGCGAGTCTAGGTTCGGGCCTGTAGGTCGTCAACCTGTAACTCTGTACGTCTGGAGTGCGAGGACATAACCTTGCAATCCAGACTTTGAAAGTTGAAACCCAACCATCCAGGTGCGGTCATTGCCGGACAATCATGACCACCGGCAACTACCTTTACCTGCGACCCCAAAGTAACCACCAGCAACCTGGGATTTAACATTGCCCCTTTACATGGATCGGCACTACAAAGAAGGCATCACCTGGGAAGAAATTCGTGACGCCCACGAGCAAGACTTGAAGGTCCAGGACGATTACGGCGTCAAGTTTTTGACCTACTGGTTTGATCCAGACCGCAACACCACCTTCTGCCTAGTCGACGCATCTGATGAGCACGCCCTGACCGAGGCGCACCAGGACGCGCACGGAGACATACCCGGTGAAATTATGCCCGTGGATCAGGAAGCTGTTCTTTCATTGATGGGGCGGATGGCCGACCCGATGGGAGAGGGCGAGATTCGTGGCGAGACGCAGATTGAACCCGGTTTCAGGGCCATCATGTTCACCGACATCGTCGGGTACACCGCTCTTACCGCGAGGATCGGGGATGCCGAGTCCATCAAGTTCCTTCGCACACACAACGATCTAGTCCGGGGTGCGTTGAGACGACATGCCGGTAACGAGGTCAAGCACACCGGCGACGGATTCATGGTTTCATTCCTGGCCTCGCAGGACGCAGCAAATGCCGCATTGGACATACAGTCCGAGATGCGAAGCTACAACGAGACCGATCCCGAATACCCGGTCCATCTGCGTATCGGCATAGGCGCAGGCGAACCCATCGAAGAGGGCGGACAGTTCTTCGGGTCCAGCGTCAACCTCGCCTCCCGACTTTGCGACCTCGCGTCCACCGATGGGATCGCCGTATCGCAATCTGTGATCGACACGCTCAGCTCCGATTTGGTAACCACGGAGCTATCCGGGAACGAGACCATCAAGGGTTTCGACCAGCCGATCCCCGTGTACCGCCTGGTGCCGGAAGTCGCATGACGGAATTCTCATTCGTCCACATGGCAGATCCCCAGATAGGGTTATTCGCCGCCTCCAGTGGACTGACTCCTGAAGAAATCGCCAGATTCCTCAAACGCGGCATCAAGATCCGACCCGCTCCTAAAACGGATAGCCTTGACGCGGAGAGGGATCTGTTCACAGCAGCCATTGATGCCACCAACGATCTCGGCGCAAAGTTTGCTGTCGTTTGCGGAGACATCGTCAACTCCCCGTCCAACCCGGCCCAGCTCAAAATCGCCCGGGAAATCGCCGCCCAACTTGACGACCCCATCGCATTGAAATGGGTCCCCGGCAATCACGAAATCGCACCCGACTACCGCACGCCATCTCCTGAGCTACTGGCCTGGTACAGGGGCGAGTTTGGCGACGATTACTATTCATTCACCGAGGATGGTGTGACCTTCCTCGTTCTCAATTCCACGATCCTCAACTCTCCCGGTACGACCGGCGATGAGGCCGACAATCAGATGTCGTTCATCGAGGATGCGCTGGTAAAGGCACGCTCCATCGGCACAGACGCTATCGCCGCCTTCAGCCACCACCCGCCCTTCCTTAAGAGCCCGGACGAACCGGACTGCGAGTGGACCATCTCCGGTGATTTACGCGGCCCGTTGATGGATCTTTTCTACAAACACGGCGTTTCGACGGTGTTCTCAGGACACTGGCATCGAAACAACATTGCTAACTCAAACGGGCTTGAAGTGGTATGTTCTGGCCCGGTCGGGTATCCCCTGGGCGACGATCCCTCGGGCTACCGCGTGGTGAGGTACAAGGACGGCGCGTTCGAGCACGAATACCGTCGCCTTGGTCCCACACCAGACAACTCGGCTATCGAAAGTGTGGGCACTTAAGTGATCTGCAGTAATTGCAAAAACGACAACCCGGCGGGCGCAAAGTTCTGTATGTCTTGTGGCACTCCGCAGGCAAACGTATGCGCAGAATGCGGAACTGAACTTCCTGCCGAGGCAAAGTTCTGCTTCGGCTGCGGTTCTTCGGTCGGAGCGCCATCCGCACCGTCAGCGGACGCAACAGCGGTAGCCGAACCCCCAGCCGCCGCTCCGCCCACCCCTGTCACGGACACCACGTTAGAACGCCTCAGCCAGTACGTTCCGCCGGAGCTCCTCAGGAAACTTGAGGCAGCACAGGCCGGACACGAGATGCTTGGCGAACGTCGTGTCGTCACGATGCTCTTTTGCGACGTCCAGGGTTCCACCGCGGCCGCCGGATCCATGGACCCGGAAGAGTGGGCCGGAATCATCAATGGTGCGTTTGAGCACCTGATCGCTCCCGTCTACAAGTACGAGGGCACGCTCGCCCGGCTCATGGGCGACGCCATACTCGCATTCTTCGGCGCGCCAATCGCGCACGAAGACGACCCGCAGAGAGCGGTGCTGGCTGGCCTTGAAATCTTGGAGGCCGTCAAGCCTTTCTCAGAAGAGATCAAGGCGAAGTGGGGCATCGAGATTTCGGTGCGCGTCGGAATCAACACCGGTCTGGTCGTTGTTGGAGAGGTCGGCTCAGACCTTCGGGTTGAATACACGGCCCTTGGCGACGCTATCAACATCGCCGCCCGTATGGAACAAACTGCCGAACCCGATACCCTCCAGATCACCGGCGACACCCACCGGCTCATCGCACCCTTCTTCGACTTCGAGGACATCGGCGGGGTCGAAGTCAAAGGCAAGATCGACCCTATCCAGTCTTATCGCGTCCACGGCATCATCGCCGAACCTGGCCAACTTCGTGGCATCGAAGGGCTGGACTCACCGCTGGTAGGACGTGCAGAAGAGATCGCACTCCTACGAAACGCGGTAACGGAACTGGCAGATGGCCGTGGACAGGTTGTCTCAGTCATGGGGGATGCCGGCCTCGGCAAATCACGGCTCGTCGCTGAGTTGCGTAGTAAAGCGTCGGAACAGTCGGGCCTACTCTGGCTGGAAGGACGATCTCTCTCCTACGAAACCGACACCCCATACGCGCCCTTCCGGGACATCTTGCAATCGGCCGTTGACAACGTCCCGGCATACGTCGCCTCGGACACCCAGGATTACGAAGCTTTTAAGAACGCTCTGATCGAGCTATGCCCGATCGTCGGGCCGGAGATCGCCCCTCATCTTGCTCCAATGCTGAGCATCGAGGTCACTGCCCCGGACGTCGACAGGATCCGCTATCTCGACCCGCCACATGCCAAGGAAAAGACCTTTAACGGCATCGTGGAGCTGATCGAAACCCTCTCGAACCAGCACCCGGTTGTTCTGGTGCTGGACGACCTCCACTGGGTCGATCCGACTTCCCTCGATCTCGTCAAAGAATTACTCCCCGTCGCCGACCGCGCCCCGCTCATGCTGGTCGGCGTGTTCCGACCGATCCGTACTGACCGATCATGGGAGTTCCAGGAGATGGCGAGCCGGGATTTCGCCCATCGCCACGTAGAGATCAATCTGTCGCCTCTTACGGCGGAAGACGCACGGTCCCTCGTCTCCAACCTGCTTGAAGTAGACGACCTGCCGCAGCGGCTCCGCCAGATGATCCTCGACAAGTCGGAAGGCAACCCTTTCTTCATGGAAGAGGTCATCCGATCACTGCTGGACCGTGATCTCGTGATCCGCGAAGACGGCCACTGGAAAGCCACCGAAGAGCTCGCCCACCTCGAAGTACCGGACACGCTCAACGGCGTGCTTACCGCCCGACTCGACAGCCTGGACGTGGCAAGCAAACGACTTGCCCAGATCGCCGCCGTCATTGGCCGAGAGTTCGACGAGCCTCTTCTCATTCAGATCGCAGATTCCGGTGCCGACATCAACACAACTCTGCTGGACCTACAACGCAGGGAGTTGATCAGGGAAAAGGGCCGCGTCCCGCACCGGTCATTCATCTTCAAACACGCCATGACGCAGGAGACCGCATACGCGTCCCTGTTGCTGGCAGACCGACGAACCCTTCACGGGCGCGCCGGATCTGCTCTTGCGGAATTGAACCCGACCGGCGCGTCGGACATAGCGCGTCATTTTGTTGGCGCCGACCAGCTCGACGAAGCCCTGCCCTTCCTGGTCCGGTCCGCCGATGAGGCCGCCACCGCCTATGCAGCGGAAGAGGCCATCATCGCCTACGAGCGCGCCTGCGGAATCGTAGAAGCCCGCGGCGCTGACGCCGATATCGCCCTGTCGAGACAGGTGTTTGAGGGTCTCGGCGGCATCCTGAATTTCGCTAACCGGGTCGACGAGGCGATCAAGACTTACGGGCGCATGTCCGAAATAGGTAAATTGCTTTACAGCGATGAAATTCAGGTCTCGGCCATGAACAAGATCGCGCTGCTGTCCGCCCTTCGAAAAGGTGAGCTGGACTTCGCGCAGGACACGCTGGAGCAGGCCGAAGTAATGGCGCTCCACTGCGCCGACCTTGACGGCCAGGCCGAGCGGCACATGACGAACTGCTACATCCAAACATCGCTCGGAGAGTTCGACCGCGCCTACGACAGCCTGCAAATCGCTGCCAGAATCGGGCGTGAGACCGGCACCGTGGAGACTCGCCTTTTTGGGCTGTCGCACATCGCCAATACCCTCACGTACATGACCCGCTTCGACGAAGCGCTTGAGATGTCCCAGGAGGCGCTGGAGCTGGCTATCGAGGCCGGCCATCGATCATGGGAAGCCGAACTCAAGTCGTTCCATATCCCCTTCTACTACCTGGCGAACGGCGACTTTGAACGGGCACTGGAGATATCAACCGAGGCCCGAAATCTGGCGAACGAGATCGGGGCGGTAATGGGTGAGTCTGTTGCCTGCGTCACCGTTGCATTGTCGGCACGCCTGATGGGCCGATTCGACCTCGCGCTGGAGGCCAGCAAACGCGGCCTGGAGGTCGCCAGCGAAGGCGGCCTCACATACCTGCAGGCAGGATCGTTGGCCGAGATGGGAGCTACAGAGTTCGATATCGACCCGGCACGTGGCGACCGCACCAAAGATCATCACGGAGTCGCACTATCAACGCTGGAACTACCCCTCGGTACGGCGATGCAGTCTCTGGTTCTGGCAGAGGTAGGTTTCTGCGCCTTGATGATGGGAGACATCGATCAAGCAACCCGATTATTTGACGAGGGCTTGAATACGTCGTCCGCTCCGAAGTTGCTGGCTCGACCGCAGTTGTTACTGGGTTCGGCCCTCGTGAACTTGATGGGCGGGAATCCCGACAAGGCGAAGGAGCTGGCAAACGAAGCCGAGGAGTTCGCCATAGATCACAACCTCAAGCACTACGCCCCATTCTTCGGGCTGGTGCGCGGAATGATCTACGGCGCAACCGAGGAGCATTCAGAGGCCATCGCTGCGCTCAAACAGGCCTGTATGTCGGGCAGCGAGATGGGCATGAAGCCGGTCGCTCTGATGGCGTCAACGACCAGACATCAGATGCACGCCGGAGCAGGAGAGCCTGATGAACAGGCAAACGCCCTAGCAGAGGCCGAAAAGCTAATCGCCGAGATCTCAGCCTCCATCAATGACGATGAAGTCCGAGACGCGTTCAAGAACGCAGCGGAGGCGAAGTTGGTGGTCGAGGGCTAGGCGCCTTACTCCGGCCTCTTAGCCAGCGCCTCAAGAATCCGTCCCGGCTTCATCGGCACTTGTGTTAGCCGCACGCCCAGCGCATCGTGGATGGCGTTGGCTATCGTTGCAAGCGGCGGACCTATCGGGATCTCGCCGACTCCACGCACACCAAACGGGTGCGCCGGGTTCGGCACCTCGATGATCACCGTCTCGATGGGCGGAATGTCCGTCATGGTCGGCATCCGGTAGTCGAGGAATGACGAGTTCTCCATCACGCCGTCCTCGTTGAAAAAGTACTCCTCGTTCAGCGCCCAGCCGATCCCCTGCGTCGCCCCGCCCTGCATCTGACCCTCGACCGCCTGCGGGTTGATCGCTGTCCCCGCATCCTGGATCACGGTATACCGGATCACATCCGTCTTGCCGGTTTCTGGGTCGATCTCCACATCAGCGATGTGCGTACCGAAAATACCGCCGCCGCCGTCCGGCAGGTCCACCGACCCGGAAGCCATGATCGGTCCGGCAGAACCGTCCAGCCGACCTGCCAACTCCCGGAATCCGATCCTCAACTCGGCATCGCTCGGCGACGAGAATTCGCCATCGGCAAAATTAACCTCGGAAGCGTCCACCTCCCACCCCACTGCAAGACCGGCCTTCATCTTCTCAAGCAGACCTTCAGCCGCCTGGACCGCCGCCATACCCGTGGCGTTCGCAACACGACTCCCGCCGGTGGTCCCGGTGTAACCGATGCTCCCCGTATCCGGGATCAACGGCTGCACCTCATCAGATTCAAGCCCGAGCACCTCCGCAACCTCCATCGCAACAATCGCCCGGCTCCCGGACAGGTCAGCCGAACCCTCGACGAGAGCCACCGAACCGTCGGAGTTCAAGCTGAGCACCACCGCCGACTTCCCGCCTGCATTCCCGCAGTAGGCAGAAGCCAGTCCACGACCCCGCAACTTACCGTCGGGGCCCTCGCGCTCCAGAGGCGTGTTCCAGTGATCGGACGTCTTTGTGGCATTTAAGACCTCTTCGTGCCCGATCCGCGGGAAACGAGGCCCATCACTCCGACGTGTCCCCTCCCGGGAGGCGTTGGCAAGCCTGAACTCGATCGGGTCCCAGCCCCGCAGTTCGCAAATCTCGTCCACCACCGATTCAGCAGCAAACACCACCTGTGGAACGCACGGCGCCCGGTAAGCGGCCGCCCGTGGCTTGTTCACCACGATGTCGTAGCCATCGATGCGTATGTTCTCGATGTCGTAACAGGCGAATGTCGAACGGGCCCCGACGGCAACCCATGCGCCTGGGTACGCCCCGGCCTCGTATCGCAACTCGGCCGTCGCTGCGTTGATGATGCCGTCAGCCGTAACGCCCATCTTGACCCGCACCTTCGCCGCACCCGTCGGCCCGGTCGCCTCAAGCACCGTCCGCATGTCCATCACCAGCCGGACCGGCCGTCCGGCCTCCCGGGACAGCAGTGCGGCGATGGGCGGAAGATAGACCGCGCCCTTTCCGCCGAAACCGCCACCGATCTCGACCGGCATCACCCGAATCCGAGACTCATCTATACCGAGATACGCGGCGGTATGGTCCCGAACACCGAACATTCCCTGAGTGCTGGACCAGATCGTGATGCGATCATCTTCCCCCCAGAGTGCAGTCGCAACATGCGGCTCGATGTAGCCCTGGTGCGCCATTCCGACCTCGACCTCTCGCTCAATGACGAGGTCAGACTGCGCAAACGCCGCGTCTGGATCACCAAATTCGATACGGGAGTGACCTGCGATATTCGTGTCGGCAACGTCCACACCCAGGTGATCTCCGATCAACTCTTCAAGCACTATCGGCGCACCATCGGCCACGGCATCGTCCCCGCTGAGGACCGGTTTGAGCGGTTCGTACTTCACATTGATCAGCGCGGCCGCGGCTCGTGCAGTTTCCTTGTCCACGGCGGCTACTGCTGCTACGGCGTGGCCTTTGTAAAGGGCCTTGTGGGTGGCCAGCATGTTTGCCGATACGTCCGGGAGGTGTGTGATCCCGCCTCGACTATCGATCTCCCGACGCCCGTCCCGCGGCGCATCTAGCCCGGACAACACTGCCAGCACCCCTGGCAATGCTTCGGCCGCCGTGGTGTCGACACTGAGAATCCGGGCATGGGCGTAAGGGCTGCGAACAATCTCGCCCCAGATCATCCCCGGCAGCGACACGTCTGCACCGTACTCGGCACGACCGGTCACCTTGTCATGACCATCGTGCCGGATCGGCGTTGTGCCGATGACTTTGTACTTCTGTCCAGATTCAGGGGCGACGGTCATGAATGTTGTCCTTGGCGCGACGAGCGACGTAGGCAAATTGGGTGATAGGTACGCCTGATGGTAGTGCAGATGGTTGGAGACGCAAGACCGGTCTGGGGCGCCGGGGCATTCTTCCCCGGACTCAGGCTTCACCCTGTCGCTCACGTTCAATCCTGTATCATCCGGCCATCTCAAGCCGCCGTTCGGGAGGTGTGCCGTGGCCGACAAAATCGCCCTTTTCGTTGGAACCAACAAGGGCGGATTCATTCTCACCAGCGATACGTCGCGCCAGAAATGGGACGTATCCGGTCCGCACCTGCGTGGCTACTCGATCGATCACATGGCGTTCGATCCCAGAGATGGCCGAACCTTTATGGCACTCAACCACGAAGTGTATGGACCTGAGGTCGTCAGCAGTCCGGACTTCGGCGAATCCTGGATCCCATCAGACGCAGAGGCCCGATTCACGGACGGCAGCAATCGCAAGGTCGAAAAGTTGTGGAACATTCAACCCGGACGTCCATCCGAACCAGGCGTCATCTATCTCGGCGGGATGCCGGCTGCGCTCTGGAAGTCCGAGGACAGCGGTAAAACCTGGCAGGAAAACATGCCGCTCCAGCAGCATGAATCAAGACCACTCTGGAACCCCGGCGCAGGAGGGTTATGCCTGCACACCATCGTTCTCGATCCGACAGACGTCAACCGGATGGCGGTCGGTATCTCCGCCGCGGGTTACTGGGTGACGGAGGACGACGGGACGAGCTGGGAACGACGCTCCGACAACCTCCCGTCGGATCCGCCGCCCGAAGAAATGCTCGAACTCATGGGGATCGTCGACCACGACCCTGATCAGGATAAGTGCGTCCATAAAGTTGCCGTCGACGCCAATGATCCGGCGGTGCAATACATCCAGCACCACACCGGCGTATTCCGGACCCTGGACCACGGGCGAGTGTGGGAAGAGATCAGCAAAGGTTTGCCGGAGCAGTTTGGATTCCCCATCGTCAGTCACCCACGCAAGTCGGGGCACATCTGGGTGATCCCAAACAGCAGCGGTGAATTCCGCACCTCTTCCTCAGGGGCGTTCCGGGTGTTCAAGAGTGAGACTGGTGGGGACGACTGGCGAGCGCTCACGAAGGGTCTTCCGCAGGAGAACGCCTACTTCAGCACGCTCAGGGAAAGCATGGCGGTCGATGGTGCAGACCCGCTCGGTGTCTACGTCGGCACCAAGAACGGCATCTTGTTTGGCTCATCAGACGAGGGCGAGACGTGGCGCACGATAGCGCCGTCATTACCGCCAATCCTGTCGGTAGAGGCGGTGGTGGTTTAGCAGGCATACGGTCCATAGCCTGTGACGAAGATCCTCGCCGAGCGATCGCTATTGAACAGCGTCGTTTTCGATGTGTAACCCGAACCAAAACCCGCATCCGGAACAATCCCCCGTCCCACAACGTCTGTACCCGTAACGGGTACAGCGCGCCCTGAAACACCGGTCGCGAGCGACGGGAACGATTTCAGGCCCGGCGGCGTTTCTATCCGTAACGGCCTAAATTCACGCTGCTGTCTGTGCAAATCCGCACCCACAGCAGTGAGTACGAGGTGAAGGGGGGACCGGCATATGGACGAGCATGCGGCGGTGCGACGTTGCCAGGACGGGCAATCGGACGCATTTCGCCTGATCGTTGAGCGCCACAGCGGGGTGCTGTACGGCACCGCGTACCTGATGACGCGCAACCGGGCACGTGCAGAGGAGATGGTGCAGGAAGCCCTCCTACTTGCGTGGCGCGGTATTCGATCCTTCAAGCCTCGCAAGTCAGGCACAGGTTCTGGTCTCCGATCATGGATGATCCGGATTCTCGTCAACCGCGTCATCAGCGAAACCCGACGCAATCGCGTTGAAGAGACCGCCATGGGACCCGAGACGCCCGAACCCGCTGTGGAGCCTGAGGGCGAGGCACGGGTGATGCGTGCAGAGGAGCGGGAACTCATGGGCGCAGCGATGTCCACGCTCCCGGATGAGCAACGCAAAGCGCTGACGCTCCGCTACTACGCAGATCTTTCGATACCCGAAATCGCACGCGTTCTCGGCTGGGCGGAAGGGACGGTCAAATCTCGAATCCACCGCGGACTGAGACACCTTGAACAGGCGCTCACGCTGCCAGAAACAGTATCTGACACGGATCTTCAAACGGACTCCGCTGCCTCTATGAGGGACGAGCAATGAACGACCAGATATATGACAACCCTGAGTTTGAGGCCCGTGTCCGGGCATGGTTCACGTCTGAAGCTTCCGACGCAGGAGCCTCCCAGGAGTTCTGGGATCGCATTCAGCCGGAGATCGAAAACGTCACACCGGACACTCCGTCGTTCTCTGCTCGAATACTGAGATTCAGCACATCCGGCCCGGCGCGCTCCCTGGCCGTGGCCGCAGCCTTTGTAGTTGTGTTATTCGTCGCCGTCGTCGCTCTCAGTTCAGGTGTGATCAACATCGGCGGAGGAATCGATTCCGGGTCCGACAGTTCGAACTTCGACTCGCCCGCCGCCACCAGTGGCCCCGCTGCAACGGCAGCGCCAGCCGCGACTGCGGCACCCGCCGCAACGGCGGTTGCGACATCCCGACCATCTCAGTCCGGAT
>JABIGL010000139.1 GCA_018650185.1 Chloroflexota bacterium | reverse complement strand
GCTTCACTGTGTGGTCGCCGTTATCTACGAGCCAGACCGTGTCGTTCTCGCCCCAGCAAATACCGTGTGCACTCGGGAAGTCGCCTTCACCGAAAGAGCGGATAAACGTCCCGTCCTTGTCGAACACCGTTACAGGGTGGCCGCCACGACTGAAAACATAGACCTCGTCGTTGTCGTCGACGGCCACGGCCGCGACCTGTTTGAACTCCCAGCCATCGGGGAGCTGTCCCCAACCTTCAACCAGTTCGTAGCGATAGTCGCCGCTACCTACGGTGATTGCCATTTGCTGCCCTTTCATATCGTCGCGGCCAGAGAATTAGAGCATCCATCCGGACCCCAAGCCGGGCGAGTCTACCCCGATGACGCCGAGTACGCACGCGCTTCCACGATTTATTTGCTTTCCGGACCATCCCCGTCATAATCCGTGTCGAATAACGTCGTCATTGACCGGTCAAATCCACGTACTATCGCTGCCCATGCCAACCAAGCACGACGGTCCCACGAGCGCAACTTCGTCCAATCAAACTCCGGATTCTGCCTCCCTGAGGGATTCAGCGAAATCACGTCTCTACGTGCTGCGGAGAGCGGTCGCTGAAGATCTGGAACAGTTGAATGATCTGGAACGAGAAGTGTTCCCCACGCTGTGGCCCCCGACCAATTTCGCCCGTGAGATCAAGAAAACCGGGCAAGCAGTACTTGTGTCCAGCGTGCAATCCGCGGGTGCGCAGTCGCCTCCTGGCGGACGAAGCGTCTCCCTTGTAGAACGCGTCGTCGGTGGCATAAAAACATTGGCGACGCCGGGAATTACGGATCGTCAGATCGGAGACGGAGTTGCCGGGTGGGCAATCGTCTGGTTTGTCGCCGGTGAAGCACACATCGCTTCTATCGGTGTCGCCGAATCCGACCGACGACGCGGTGTTGGTGAGTTACTGGTGCTTGGAGCGATAGAGGCCGCCGCCGCGAACGATTGCGACGAGTTGACACTGGAAGTACGCGAGTCCAACGACGCAGCGCAGGCCCTTTACCGGAAGTACGGATTTGAGATCGTTGGGGAACGCAAGGGCTACTACGTGGACGACAATGAGGATGCGTTGATCATGACCACGCCCGATATCAGGGAACCGGATTACGCCGCCAAACTGGCCGAGCTTGCGGCGGACCACTCAAAACGGTGGGTGGAAGCGGGAATTCGCTTCGCACGGGACTAGCTAGAGGACGGGGATAGTAGCAATCGACCGAAATGCCGTTACCCCAGACTGGTTGACGACGAGTATCTCGTAGACACGCGAGTTTTCCGGGCTGTCCTCTCGGACTCTGCCCGATATCTGGAGATCATCTCCGGCCTTTACCGGAGCAAGCGCCCGCGATTCCAGAAGACCGCCATTCCAGAGGGTGCCCGGCTTCTCGACAGCATCCAACCACTGGACCGAGTAACCGACGGTTGCAACCCCGGCGTTGACCGCCGCTCCGAAAATGGCGGTCTTTGCAAACTCCTCGTTCGTGTGCGTGCTCATCCAGTCATCCGGCCGGTCGACCGGTAATGTTCCGTAAGCGGCAATCGTTTCCGAAGTTTCTGTCTTTATTAAAACGTCGCCGGTCGTGACACGCGCGTCGCTACCCTGGGCACGGTGCCCCGAAGCAGGTCTTGCGGCACCGCGCTCCCACAAGCAGGTGTAGTCGTACTCAGCGATAGGTTGCCCATCCGCGTCTGTCGCATTGACCTTGAACACCATGAAGCGGTTGCCGCCTCGTTCAAACTTCCGGTCCAGGACGGTTGTACTTCTAATGGTGTCTCCCACAGCAATAGCTCGATGGAAGCGAACGTCAGAACCCACATATGGCGTGCTACGCGGTTCCGCGCTGTCCTGCTCCGGCGCATGACAACCAACGGACGCCATAGTGGCGTGACGGCGTTGCGGGGCGACTACAAAAATGTAGGCCGGTGGTGTCTCCGGGGAGTCGTTTCCCGTGGCGACGCGGTAGTCCTGTATCGAACTTTCCGTGACCTCCACAACGAACTGGTCAGAGCAAATCCCGGGATGCGCGTCTTCCCACTCAAATCGACGTCTATCGCTCGGCATCTCACACCTCGGAGTCCGTTGTTAACCGCCGCTTGACGTCAGGAACAACAGCAATGTGATGACCAGAATGCCAAATCCGGCCATCCCCCACCTGGTCCACTGTGCCTGGACCGTCCGGAAATGCTCTACCGAGTCCCATTTACGGGAGCGCCAGGCCAGATCATTCCCTCGCATACCTACAAATATTGCTGCGGGTCCGTAGATGAGCAGGACAAGCCCGCCAGACATTGGGGGGATAAATACGAGAAGAACCGCCAGTCCTAGCCACACGCGGTTGAACGGCCCCCAGATGAAGGGCAACAGCAAGCCCCCCCAGTTCCATCCCCTCAACTCTTCCGGCAACTTCGCCTCTGGTGTACCTGAATCATTCGGCGCACGTGCCGGTGCTTCCGAATCCGTACGAAGATCATCCGGGCCGCGGCCAACGTCCACTTCTTCAGTCGTAACGGACGATGGAGGTGGCGAGGCACTGGGCCTACGGACTTCTGCCCGTCCAGAGGTAGCAGGCCGGGAGTCATCCGACGGCGCAGGGCTCACAGGTGAACGGCGTATGCCGATCGGAACGACAGGTTTCGGTGGCGGAGCGTTGCGTGCGACACCACTGGTGGCGACGACGTCGTCAACGTTTCGTCCACAGTCAGTACAGAAACTCGCCCTCGGAGCGTTGACCGTCTTACAGTCCGGACAGGCCTTTACCCCGAGATGAGTTACGTGGGTCGGATCCATCCGAGCCAGCAACTCACCACACCGGTTGCAAGATTCGAGTCCATCCTCGTTTTTCGTGCCGCAATGGGCGCAGTACACGCTGTAAGCCGCCTGTTAGCTAATAATTTATGTGCAATAACATCATCGCATCATAGGCAAGCCCTATGTGAGCGAATCACCGTAAACAGGTACGTGTGATTTATGACTCAAAGATGTCTCACCTCACTCGGGTTACGCAGTAATCCACCTACGATGGAATTACAGGCAACACCAGCACGGAATTTCTGCCCGCCTCGTGATACACGGTGTTGTCCGCCGTGACACGCCGTCTTTCCCGACCTATCTCCTCACCCGTATTGGGGTTCACGTCAAAACGCGGGAAGCTTGAGCTGGACACGTCCAGACGGATCCGGTGGCCTTTCGCAAACACGTTACTCGTCGGATACAGCGTGATCGTCACCTCAGCGACATCGCCCGGCGTCAGGAAGTCTGGCTTTCCGTCACCGTTTCGATACCTCAAGCGCATGATGCTATCCGTGAGGTTTAGCCGATAACCTTCCGGATACCAACGACTGGACGGGTACACGTCTATCAACTTGGCCGTGAAGTCTGTATCTACCGCCGAAGATGAAACCCAGAGTCGGACTTCGATCGGTCCAGTAACCTCCGTGTCTTCTTCCAATGGATCGGTCTGAAACACCAGAACGTCCGGGCGTGACCCGAGAGGGAGGTATGGGGCTTTTGCACCGAACATGCCGGAGCGTTCCACTTGATCGAATCCACCCGGAGCCATGATCTCATCCAGGGTATCCGCCCTCGGGACCGATTCCGGGTCGCTAGCGCCGTCCGGCATCCCCTTGAACGAGCTCAACGACGAGACGTTTCCGCCAATGGACGGCACCGGGTTCGAGGGATCGAATCGGTAAGTTGTACTTGAAACGGCTTCCGATGGGGATTGCTCAGCCAACCGGCCGTTACCGTAGAGGTACAGATTTGTGAACCGGGTACGAGCCAGCGGCCACTCCTGCTCATTTCGCCACACGCCGCCGTGCATCAGGCGCCCCGAGCCGTCCTTTTCTCCACTGCCACCACCCATCACGAAGATCCGTACCGGTGCGTCCTGTTGAACCGTGTCGGCCTCTCCCTTGAGCGCGGCGTCGAACCAACCGAGGTGTGTCTCCCGGAAGTCCGGAAGGGCGGCATGTTCTCCAAATTCCACGTCACCAGCATATGAACGCTCCGGCATCGCGCCGCCGTGCGTCCACGGCCCCACAAGAACGCGCACCGGACTGGCTGACTCTGCGCCGTGTCCGACGAACGCCTCGAATGTTCCACGCGTATACGAGTCGTACCAACCGCCGACATACAAGGTCGCTGCCTCCGGGTATTTGTCCCAGTACAGGCTCGGATTGAGGCTCGGGTGTTTCCAGTAATCGCCGTAATCGGCGCTCGTCGTCAACTCAATGGCCCAGCACTCGTAAGGCGGTGCCAACCTGAGTTGTGTCTGGTCGGGCCGAATCGGCAGTCGAGTTAACCACTCCCGGAACGACGGTTTGCCCGTCATCAGAGCGGCCGCTATGTGCGGGTCCGGCTTCAGCCGATCCTGCGTATTAAGCGCCGAGTGCCAGAATGCCCATGCGAGGAAACGCAGCTCCAACGCACCTCCGTGCCTTACGGAGCTCGTGTAGGCGTTTGAGCCGCTCATATTGGGGACCATCGCCGCCAGGTTGTCCGGTCCGAGCGCCGCCATTGAGGTCTGCGTCCACGCCGCCCATGACGTTCCCCAAGAACCGACCTTCTCGTCCGCCCACGGTTGTTCTTTGATCCAGGCAAGAGTGTCGAATCCGTCCTCTGCCTCCGGCACGAGGAAGTGCACGTCACCTTCAGAGCGGTAGCACCCTCGGCAATCCTGCGAGATGGCGATGTAACCGCGCTCGGCGAACCAGCGGTTGTACCCGGACGCCCGCTCGTTATCGACCTTGTTGTACGGGGTTCGGTTCAGGAGAACAGGTAACCGCCCTTCCACTGGCTTCCCATCTACGGATGGCCTGTAAATGTCGGTTGCCATATGTGCGCCGTCCCGCATGGGAACCATCACGTCCCGCTCTACGACGACATCAAACTCCGGCGTTGATCGTGACACTGTGGTCTCCTGACGCATTACAAAAAGGGCAGACGAACAAGGGTCCGACCGCCCGAAATTCAGTCACTAACCCATCCGTTAAACGGCCGGAATCTCCGGCAAAACGGACAGGATGTCATCCAGTTCTTCCTGCGTCGGTCCGTCAATCGAGGGACTCGGCGGACGTGTGGTGAAGCTATCCATCAACCCGCGCTTCATCATGGAGTACTTGCGAATGCTGAGACCGATACCCGGCTGGTTCTCGTACCGGATATATGGCACCCAGTCGTAAAAGAGCTTCCGCGCGGCGGCGATGTCGCCCGCAGATACAAGCCTGTAAAGGGCCACAAGAACCTCGGGATACGCGAATCCGGTCATAGTCCCGGACCCACCACGCATCAGCTCTTCAAAGAGGAACGAGCCACCGAGGCCACCGAAGATGGCCATGTTGTCACCCGTAAGCGCCAGGACCTGTGTGACCTTTGGAGGCGTAGGCGGGTCTTCTAGTTTCAGGTATTGCGCACCGGGGAGTTCTGCATTCAGCCGGGCGATGAACCCCGCCGACATGTTGACTCCGCTCTCCGACGGGTGGTCCTGCACCACGATCGGAATGGTAGCGACCGCCTGAACCGCTTCAAAGTAACGATAGAGAACGGCCTCGTTTGGTTTCGCCATCCGGCCCGGAGATACCATCACCGCGGTTCCGCCGTGTTCCTGGGCTTCTTTGGTCCGGCGTGCGACCAGAGCGTGACTCTCAGAACTCACGCCAACCGTCACTGTGATCCGGCCATCAGCAGCCTCAACAATGGCGTCCAGCACGGCGAGCCGCTCATCGTCCGCAAGTCGATGTGCTTCTCCCATCACACCCAGCCCTACAACGCCCGTGCATCCTGTTTCGGCGGCGCAATCCACGAGGCGCTTAAACGGGGCCAAATCAACATCACCGTTCTCTTTGAACGGGGTCGGCAGCATGAAATGAATGCCATTGAGCTGGGTATCTGCGGGCAAGTTAGCCTCCATCGTTGTTCCAGATTTACTTGATCAGGCGGGATACGCAGGCGAATCCACCCGATTGATATTCTGCCGCCGAAGGGTACCTGAAACTCGGATACACGACCGAATCTCTCTACACCATTAAGCAGTCAGCCTGGGAACTATGTTTACGATGTGTAGCTTGACACTGATCAGGGCCGTAACTACGATTCTCTGATCATGAACCACTTTGGGACAAAAACGCGCGCCTGCGCTTGTTGCGGAACCACCTGAGAGCCAACCTGCGCGTCCCACGTTGCAACGGCCTCACTTGAAATCGAGTGAGGCTTTTTTTATTTCCGACGACCCCGGCCTTTCATGGGCCACACCGAACCAGGGAGAGTTAGTTGACTACTTCGACTCAGAAGCCCCGTTGGACTCCGAATCCCGACGGTCAGCGTGTTCTGGAGATTCGCGCCGATGAAATTGAGGATTTCGAAAAGGAAGTAGCTCGCTTCCGTAACGGTGAGTGGGAGGAAGCCCAGTTCATGGCGTTCCGTCTCACGAGGGGCGTCTACGGCCAGCGGCAGCCCGACCAGCAGATGATGCGAATTAAGGCACCGTTTGGCGGGATGACGGCGGACCAGATGGACGTTCTCGGCAAGATCGCTGAAGAGTACGCCCCCATGAAGAAGGGCCACCTCACCACGCGTGAGAACGTCCAGTTCCACCACGTGTTCCTGGATGACACTCCCGAGATCATGCGAATGCTCGGAGACGTTGGACTGAGCACCAAAGAGGCCTGCGGGAACACCGTCCGTAACGTCACAGGCTCCCCGGCAGCTGGAGTAGCAGCAGACGAGGTGTTCGACCCTACACCGTACGCCGCCGCGTACGCACGGCATTTCCTGCGCCACGAACTTTCGGGTGTTATGCCCCGGAAGATTAAGTCAGCATTCTCCGGCGGCTTTAGCGACGAAGCCGTAACCGGGATCCACGATGTCGGCTTCATCTCCAAGATGAAGGACGGCAAAAAAGGCTTCAAGATGGTCATGGGTGGCGGCCTCGCCATCCTGCCGAAAGAAGCACCGGTCCTGTACGACTGGATTTCTATCGACGACTACCTTCGCACTGCTGAGGCGGCGTTGCGAATCTTCAACCGCTCAGAAGAAGAGCGGAAGAACCGCATGAAGGCACGGGTCAAGTTCCTGATCGACCGCATCGGAATCGACGAGTTCCGAAACCAGGTGGAAGAAGAACTCAAGGGTGACTGGAATACACCGGTCGACCTTGACTCCCTCCTCTGGCTGGAAGACGAATCTTCCGACGCACCGGCAGTCGGTGAACCCGCCGTCGAGGTCTCCTTTGACGACGCATCAGCCGAGTTCAAGGAATGGAAACGCACCAACGTCGTCCCGCAGAAGCAGGACGGCTACAACATGGTGCACGTCGTTCTCCAACGTGGTGATCTCTGGGCACACCAGTGGACCCCGCTGGCAAACATCGTTCGCGAGTTTGCGGGTGGACGGATCCGCCTGGACATCCAGCAGAATATCGTGATGCGCTGGGTCCGCAACGAGTCCCTGATGGAAGTCTGGGAGCGACTTACAGAATTGGATCTCGCACGCGCCGGGCGACACACCATCACGGACGTCGTGACCTGCCCCGGTACGGACTCCTGCAAACTGGGGATCACGTCCTCGATGGGGTTGAACAAGGCCCTCACCGACTTCCTGGAGACCTACGACACTTCTGACCCGCTGGTTGAGGAGATGCACATCAAGGCCAGTGGCTGCCCCAACTCTTGCGGCCAGCACCACATCGCTGACATCGGCTTTCACGGTGCGGTAATCAAGGGCAAGGGTGGACAGGTCCCGGCTTACGAGCTGTTCCTGGGCGGCGACTATCAGGTCGGCGACGGTAAGGTCGAGATCGGTCAGCGCATCAAGGCCCGCGTGCCCGCAAAGAAGGCGCCCGAGGTTCTCAAAGGATTGCTGGACAACTACCAGGCAGACCGACAGGACGGCGAGAAGTTCAAGTCCTTCGTTAAGCGCATGGGCACCGGCTACTTCGAGGAGTACCTGGCGGACTTCAAAGACGTCGGACCGTTGGACCGTGACCACATCCAGAACTACATGGACTGGGACAAGACGATCCTCTACGTGCTCGAGCGCGGCGAGGGTGAGTGCGCGGTCTAGTACTGTCGCTGGTCCCATTGGACTGAAACATAAAGAAAGGCCCCATCATTCGATGGGGCCTTTCTTGTTTATACGGGTTGGAGAGCCGATGCGCGACTTCGACCTGTGTGGCCGGTCAGGGCGGAGCAAGCCCCGCCCCTACGCTACGTCATCTAACGACGACGGTCTCGCCCGGGCCTCCGGCTGTCAGGTCCACGGCGTGGGACTCCTCGCCAGACTCCAGTGCTACCTCGATGCTCTTCATAAGCCTTCGCGCTGACTCTGCGCTGATCTCCACTGCCACGCGATTGCCCGGCTTCTCGGGGTCGGCGACGAAGTCGATGATCAAAGCGTGGTCCAGCGGTGCGTCGTACGGGTGGTCGTAGTAGACGTTGGCCTGGGTCATCCGGAACCAACCATCTGCGCCTTTACCGCTACCGTACATTTCCGCTTTTTCGATAATCCATGTACACATTTCTGAATGTCTCCCGGTCCCAGTTAGTCCAAGTTCAATAGTGTGTGCTGTGGGTCGCGAATCACACGGTTGATGAGCGATACCTAGTCCTTCAGGTACTGCCCGAACCACTTCCACACTTCGCCCCATGCCTCGGTGGCCTGCACAGGACGGTAACCGGGTCTGTCTACCGCAAAGAAACCGTGGCCTGCGCCGTCATATCGATGGAACTCGTGGGTGATGCCGTGCTTCTTGAGCTCCGCCTCGGTGGCATCTACATCCTCAGGTGGCGGCGACTGGTCTTCGTTTCCGAAGATGCCCAGCAGCGGTGCTTTGATGTTGGGCGTCAGGTCGATCGGTGCGACCGGGTTGCGTTCTGTCAGCTCGTCCGCAGATGCGATGACACGCCCGCCCCAGCAATCGACCGCAGCGTCCAGATCAGGGATGCTTCCCGCACAGAGGTAGACCTGACGGCCACCCGAACAGAAACCGATTATCCCGATCTTCCCGTTGTGATACGGCAGCGATCGCAGGTAATCCATGGTTCCTTCGACGTCCGCTACACAACGTGAGTCCGGGACACCACCGGCAGCTCGGGACACGGCCGCAACGTCATCTGGTGCGCCCGGCCCTTCCCTGTAATGCAGGTTCGGGTCGATACCGATGTACCCGTAGTGTGCAAACTTGCGGGTTATCTCCTTCGTAGCGTCATCCCACCCGGGCATGTGGTGAAGGACGATCACCGCCGGATACGGACCGCCGCCGAGCGGACGCGCCATGTACGCGCCGATCTCGTCACCCCCATCTCCGGTGACTTTGACGGTCTCCGCCAACATTCCTTCATACTCTCGACCGGTCACCATGGCGTTGCTCCCTCCGTGAGGTTGTGCAGGTCTACGACCGGGAATCAACACCGGTGTGACGCCGCGTACCTGTTTCGTCGAAGGCCGCACGTTAGCACAGGTTCACCCGGGTTTATTGCCGCCGTCAGCGGGCCGCATGCGACTAGACTCGCCCGGAGACTAACGAAAATATGCACCAGGCACCGCGCGTTCGCACACTGTATTGGACCGGCAAGAAACCTAATTCATACGAGAGATCATGAGTCACGCACATCACACGATGCCATCAGGCGGCGACCACTCAACCGCACTGACAATCACAAGCTGGTTGACCGGCGTCTATTTCGTTATCGAACTTGGCATCGGACTGTGGACCGGGTCTGTCGCCGTCATTTCTGACGCCATGCACACCTTCTCCGCCGTAGGCGGTGTTGTGCTTGCGATCGTCGCGGCCCGAATCGCCAGACGGCCAGCTACTCTGGACCATACATTCGGAATGCAAAGGGCCGAAATAATCGGGGCCCTCTTGAACGGTTTCTTCCTGCTAATAATGGCCGGTGTCGTGATCTGGATGGGATCGATGTGGTTAAGCGACCCGAAAGACCTCTCGACTACCCCGATGCTGCTCGCCGCCGTTGGTGGATTAATCATTGAAGTGTTCGCGTTGCGGATTCTTTGGGCCGGCTCCAAAGGCAACCTGAACATACGCGGCGCTTTCTGGCACATCGTCCAGACCTTCGTCGGAAGCCTCATCATCATCGTCTCGGCGGTGGTCATAGAGTTAACGGGGTTCCTGGAAATCGACCCGCTACTGGGCATGGCTTTCGGTCTCGTATTGATATTCGCCTCTTATCAAATCATCAAAGAAGCGGTCCTTATCCTGCTAGAGACGACCCCTGCAGGCGTAGATCTTGAGTCGATACGGAGAAATTTCGCCGGGTTGGAGGGGGTCGAAAACGTCCATCACACACATGCGTGGATGATCACGTCAGGGACAAACGTGTTCTCGACGCACGTCAGGGTTGGGGATTACTCCCGGGGACAGGAGATTCTCCACGAAGGCCAGGCCATACTCGACGACACCGGGATGTTTCATTTCGCCACAATGCAACTTGAGACGGAGTGCACCGAATCGGCGGCAGCTGACGATATCGACATCGGGACTCAATCCGAAATCGCAGGAGATGAATCGGTGAATCCGTCACCCCATGACCATCATCACTGACGTGGGCTATCGGCGCCGGTTGAAGAAGCGCCTGAACCGGTTCGACCAGGAGTCCTGGAAATCGATCACCTCGCCGCGCCAGCGCTTCTCGTACCTGGGAGAGCGAGAGCGCGTGAAGTACATGATGTACCCGGCGATAAATACCAGCGCGCCGATGCTCGCAAGCAACACAAAAAGCGAACTCACAATCAGACCGGCGATCACCAGAACGAGCCCCACCAGCATCAGATTGCCGGGACTTAGAGAGAGGCTCGCACGCGGGACGCTGATACGCCTGCTGACCGACCTGACGCGCTCACTTCGCCGGGTGCGACGCTCGTCACGATCGATGATCTCTTCGATCTCTTTCTCATACCGTCGCGGCATCTCGCGTCTCCATCCGGGGTGTCTCGTCTGATTCGATCCTAGTTGCGGGTATCCAGTCGGTCAAATCGACAATAGGTTAGACAAACCGTAATATTCGGCATACCATAGCTTCAAGACCCCCACCGGGGGGGTATGGGTTACATGCACGGTATTCCCGGAATCAAATCATGTTTGATGAAACAAAGAAAGACGCCGCCAACCGGATCTCGTACATCGAGGGCCATCTGGCGGGCGTAAAGAAAATGGTCGAAGAGGGACGCTACTGCGTCGACGTGCTCAAGCAGACCTACGCCATCAAAAAAGCAATAGAAAAACTGGAAACCAAATTACTAGACGGACACCTGCACTCCTGCGTCATAGAAGGCGTACGGGAAGGCCGATCTGATGAGGTACTGGGCGAACTGGTAGAGCTATACGGATTGTCCAACAAGTAACAATGACTACTTCAGAAAAAATACGGCCCGACACGGCAGATTCCGTTCCGGAAGAGATCACATCCATAACGATGCCGATAACCGGCATGACCTGTGCAGCGTGCGTCATACACGTTGGTAATGCGCTAAATGAGGTTGAAGGCGTATCGAACGCTGAGGTCAACCTCGCAACGGAACGCGCTACGGTACGGCTTGACCCGGCTCTGGTTAATCCTGACGTTCTGATGAAAGCCGTCGAAGGTGCTGGTTACGGGGCGGCATCCGAAGAGATCACGCTCGCTGTAGTCGGCTTAACCGATGCCGCCAGTGCGCGATCTGTCTCGGACTCACTCAACGCCGTAACCGGTGTTGTTCTGGCAGCGGTTGATCTAACCACCGAACAGGTAAGTATTGAATACTTTCCTGCGACGGCGGATCTAAGCGCGCTCCGCGCCGCCGTGGCCGGTTCCGACTACTCGTTAGGCGATGTGATCGACGACGGTAAGTCACACCCGGACGAGGCAGCGCGGAGACTCTCTCGACTCAAGGAACTCCGGATCAAGGTAGTGGCATCCCTGGTGGCCGCCGTCATCATGATGCTAACGATGCAGTACCAGACGGTATCTGCACTGGAAGATTTGTCGCCTACGGGTGTCAACATATTCCTGCTGGCCATCGCCGTACCCATCCAGTTCTGGGCGGGCAAGGAGTTCTACTCAGGGGCGTGGGGTGCGTTGAAGCACCGTACGTCCAACATGAACACATTAATCGCCATCGGGACATCGGTAGCCTTCGCCTACAGCGTTGCCGCTACGATTTCACGAGGAACGTTTGAGTCATCCACCCTTTTCGGGGGTCACTCAACCGGCACGTATTACGACGTGGCCGCTGCGATCATCGGACTAATCCTTCTTGGCCGATTCCTCGAGGCGCGGGCACGGGGACGGACCTCCGACGCTATCAAAAAACTGGTCGGGCTTCAGGCTAGAACGGCGCTAGTCGCCCGCGGCGATGAGTTGATCGAAACCCCGCTCGACAACGTGCTTGAGGGTGACGAGATCGTCGTACGCCCCGGCGAGAGAATAGCGGTCGATGGCCGGATCATCTCCGGTTCGACGTCTGTAGACGAGTCGATGCTCACGGGCGAGAGCATCCCGGTAGAAAAATCGGCGGAAGACGATGTTTACGCAGGAACCGTTAATGGCAATGGCGGCATACGTTTTACTGCCACCGGCGTCGGCCGGGAAACCTTGTTGTCGCAGATCATCAAGATGGTTGAAGACGCTCAGGGCTCACGGGCGCCGATCCAACGCCTTGCGGACGTGATCACGGCCCGTTTCGTACCGGCGGTGCTATTGATAGCCGCAGGTGTGTTCATCACGTGGACTTTAATCGGGCCATCTCCGATATACGTAAACGCCCTGCTCGCCACCGTGGCTGTTCTTGTGATCGCCTGCCCCTGCGCTCTCGGATTGGCCACCCCGACCGCGGTCATGGTGGGCATGGGTCAAGGCGCTGAGAACGGAATCCTGATCCGGAACGCAGAGGCACTCGAAACTGCACACAAAATCCAGGTCGTCGTGCTGGATAAAACCGGCACCCTGACCGAAGGACGGCCACGCGTCGCCTCGGTGAAGGTGCTCGGGATATCAGAAGACGAGTTGTTTGAATTTGCGTCTGCCGTAGAACAACCATCTGAGCATCCGCTAGCGTCCGCCGTACTGGAAGAAGCGTCTGCACGCGGATTGCAAATCCCACCCGCGTCAGAATTTGAAGCGATCTCTGGACGTGGTGTCAGGGGTACGGTCAACAACGTTATGGTGCTCGCTGGAACGGCCACGTTCCTTGAGAACGAAGGTGTACCAACTGCCGAAATAGAGGCCGACGTAACCGCCCTGACGACCAACGGCGAGACGCCTCTGATAATCGCCCGAGACGGCGTTCTGCTGGGGGTTATTGGCGTCGCAGACCGCGTGAAAGCTGAAGCCCCAGAGGCCATCGCCGAACTCAAGTCACTTGGAATCGAACCGGTGATGCTCACTGGCGACAACCGTCGCACAGCCGAAGCAGTGGCTCTCCAGATCGGGATCGATAACGTCGTCGCAGAAGTACTGCCCGGCGATAAAGCCGATGTTGTTTCGAAGTTCCAGGCGGAAGGCCGACGTGTGGCGATGGTGGGTGACGGCATCAACGACGCCCCTGCCCTTGCACTGGCCGACGTTGGAATGGCGATCGGAACCGGCACAGATGTGGCCATAGAAACTGCTGACATCACCCTCATGCGGGGCGATGTTCGAGACGTTGCGGCCGCTATCGACCTGAGCCGGTCGACGATGCGCACCATCAAGCAAAACCTGTTCTGGGCCTTCTTCTACAACGTAGCCCTTATCCCGGTTGCGGCCGGTGTCCTCTACCCGATCTGGTCCGACGGTACGGTTCCCGGCGTATTACAGCCAATCCTGGGCCACAACGGCGTCCTTAACCCGATCGCAGCGGCCGGAGCGATGGCCCTCAGTTCTGTAACGGTTGTAACAAACTCACTCAGGCTGGGACGTCGACCCGTACGCGGTGGCCGTCCCCCAAGGGGTGGTGAGCCGACTATAGAACCTGCTGCCGTAACAAACTGATCCAAATCAACGGATAGTTCACAACTTGCTAGAAGGAGACCAGAAATGCCGAAGATCCCATTCTTTAGTAAGCACCCGGACACCGCCACGGACCCCGTCTGCAAGATGGACGTGGATACCAGCAATCCAAACGGCGGAAAACACGACCACGATGGCGAAACGTATTACTTCTGTTCCCCCGGATGTCGGGTGGCCTTCTCCAAAGAGCCAGAAAAGTACCTGGACCCAAACTTTGAAGGGATGCACATGTAGGGCACGCCCTACCGTGATCGCACCCGTTCCATGTTCGCCGACATCAGATACGATGTACTTGAAACGCCTCTCCCTCTGGGGAGGGCCGTGGCGAGGGAGAACACCCTCACCCTAAGCCAGTCGTAACGACGGCGACTGATTAACAACCAGCGGCAGGAAAACGAGATTTGACTACCCCGGATACGGAAACCCCGGTTCTCTACTCGCACCCTGAGTGTGACTTCTCCAACATGCTGAAAGAGGAGCTTGACGAAGAGGGTGTGAAGTACGACGAGATAGACATGAGCCTCCACGAGGACAAGTGGCCGGAGCTCGAAAAACTCACCGGAGGAGACCGCACGACGCCGGTCATGATCCGGAACGGAGAGGTGGAAGTCGGCTACCACGGCATTGGCTGAAGCTGGTAACCATCGGGAGCCGTGAGCTCCCATCCAAAAGACCTGACAGGTCGTTCATATTTATCCCCTCTCCCAGCGGGAGAGGGTGAGGGTGAGGGCGAACTCCCCTCACGGAGCGCACTTGTGCGGCCCGATTCCCGACACTCTCGGAGCAGCTAAATGACCACCACAAGCGCCGCCCCCGCAATCGGAGACCTCGTACCAGACTTCACGCTGCCCTCTCTAGCGGGTGCGGATGTCAGGCTCAGCGACTACCGCGGCAAGCGGCTCGCGGTCTTCATGTGGGCCTCGTGGTGAGGTTGCCGTGAACAGCTGCCGGTCTGGCAGCAGATGTACTCCGACATTACGGCCGCTGGCTCTGATGTCCTTTCGATAGCGGTCGATCTCCAGGGTCCCGATCTGCCCCGCCCCTTCCACGACAAGGCTGGAGCCGAGTTCACGACCGTTGTTGACGCCGGAACCACCGTCACCCGCACTTTTGGCGTCCGGGCCGTGCCCAACGGCGCACTGATCGACGAGAACGGCATTCTTCGATACGCCCTTTACGGTGGTTTCGAGATCCGAAAACCGGCGACCAAGAAACTCGTCTCCGACTTCCTTTTGAACGGGCAGATCCAACTGACAGAAGAGACGCCGGTCAAAGGCGCTGTAGACGTGGCGAGCCTGGACTACTTCGAACGTGGGCTTGAGCTTTACGGCGCAGGTGACCTGGAAGGCGCTGCCACCATCTGGCGCGAGGGCATGAAGGTTGAGCCCGACCACTGGAACATGCGCAAGCAACTCTGGGCCATCGAACACCCCGACCGCTTCTACGACGGAGACGTCGACTACGGCTGGCAGAAGGAACAGGTCGACAACGGAAAGTAAGCAATGTTTACCGAACCGCGGATAGAAATCCACTCGGAGTGAGTGGAACGTATTCTCGACGATCACACACCTTGGTAAAAAGGTCGAGAAGTAGGTATTGCCGTTCCTACGACGCCAACCGAAATCAAGACCTCAAAATGAAGGGGCGCAGAGGCGGATCGACCGTCTTCTTGACGACGCTGAAGAAGCCGCTGATCGTCACGGCTGGGATGCGGTCTCCGAGTACGTGTGGACTGGCGGATAGAAGGTGGATCTCGTCTGAAGTTACTCCGAACATGCCAAAACACTGCTGGGCCGCGGCGAGTCAAGAGACCTCGAGAAGCCTGTCGAGTTCCAGGACCAGGCCCTCTCGCTTGCTCCTGAGTTGGGCATGCGACCGCTCATCGAACGCATCCTTGAACAGCGGGAATTCCTGAGGGCATGGTCCTCTCAATTGATCTCGACCTGAGCTCGGTTCACGGCGTCAGGACCTGGGTCCCATCAAACCGAATCCTGATCCGGGAACATTTATCATCCGGTGAGCGTCTACCCTGAGTGGGACTAATCACAGTCCCACTCAACAACGCCAGATCTAGAGGTCACTGACCCATGGAATTTGTCTGGGCGATTCTCGCCATATTCGTAATCATCCTGGTTCTGGTGACCGTCATCTCCGGCGGCGTCTTCCTCTTCCTGAAACTACGTGCCCACGAGCCTATCAACGTCAACCTCCGGTATCTCGTGCGGATATACCTGCTCGTGGTCACCGTCGCCGGGTTGCTGGTGATCACCCAGGGTGCATCTGATCTGCTTAGAGCCGGCTTCGCTTCAGCAGGAAGCAATCAATTCAGTTACGACCCTGTCTGGGTCCGCCTGGCGTCTGACGACGCCCCACAGCCCAGATCACCGTTAGAAATCAAAGATCGACAACAGTTGACCGACGAGGAACTCGACGAGCTCGTCACATTTCAGAATGAGCAGCAAGAGTTACGCACTGAGCAAGAGGCTGAACGGCGCCGACTCGGGCTGGAACGGGCGAAGGATGAAGGGTTGATACAGGGATTCAGTTTCCTATTCATAGGCGTGCTCATATGGGGGTCCCATTTCGCTGGTAGACGATGGCTTGAGTCGGATGAGGAGAAAGGGAGTCTCCTCAATCGCATCTACCTCGTGCTTATCACCGTCGTGTTCGGAATAATTACGATCGTCTTGTTACCTCAGGCGGTTTTCGAGACGTTCCGCTACGTGGTGCTAGATCCCGTAGATGCGTTTAATACCGACCAACCGGGACAAAAACTGGCGTTATCGATCACTACCCTGCCGATATGGCTTCTGTATCTGTACGCGGTAATTCGAACCATGCGGCGTACCGCAGTCTGATATCGGGACTCCACCGAGTACAATTCCGGACATTCAACAGGGTTATCAAAGGATCAAGATTCCATGGCCGAGTACATACCAAGCCCCAGTCAGTGGGTCGCAGACCAGGTCGAGCTTTACGAAGGTAGCAACGGTACCGAGGGGCTGACGCTTCGAGATTCCGGGCTACCGGTCATCATCGTGACCAACACCGGGCACAAGACCGGCGCTATCCGGAAGACTCCCCTGATGCGAGTGGCGGACGGCGATAACTACGTGCTGGTGGCATCGAAGGGCGGAGCGGTCGAACACCCTCTCTGGTATCACAACCTGAGCGCGGACCCAAACGTCGAGATCCAGGACGCAGCAAACGTCTACAAGATGCGCGTCCGGGAGCTTCCAGAGTCTGACGAGCGAAGTCGACTGTGGGATGTTGCCGTCGAGGCGTACCCGCCGTACCAGGACTACCAGGAAAAGACGGATCGGTTGATCCCGGTTTTCATAGCGGAGCCTGTTTAAGGACTGCTGACGACCGGGCTTGTAGCCAAATCATTTTGCCCCCTCTCCCCCTGCGGGATAGGGCTGGGGTGAGGGGTGTTTGGTCGACCTCTGGCCGACCTAAAGGCCAAGCGCTGTATTTCGCATCCACGACATCCACGTTCTTTCGGGGACCTCAAAACGCGGAAACCAACACCCGGTGGAACCTACCCTGCCGGGGCAACCTTATCCAGCGCGTCGCTAAGTGCTGACCAGGACAGCAGCGCGCACTTGATACGCACCGGGAACCGTCGGACACCTTGCAGGGCGACGCTGTCCTCAAGCTCATCCAACTGATCGTCCGTCAAGTCTTCACCCATCATCAAACCGCGGAACAGCTCTCGAAGCGCACGCGCCTCATCCGGCGTCTTGCCCTCCACGATCTCCGTAAGAAGCGAGCCTGTGGCCTGGCTTATCGAGCAACCCTGACCGGAAACGCTGATCTTTGCGACGCGTTCACCGTCCATGCCGAGTTGCATGTGGATCTCATCCCCGCAGAACGGGTTGACCGCGTCCACCTCGGACGCAGGCTCTTCTAACCGGTCCGTATTACGCGGATTCCGGTAATGATCCAGGAGCACTTCCTGGTACAGCTCGTCAAGATCGCCCAGGCCGCTTTGCATTACAGGATGCCTGCCTTAGAGAAATATTCCTCGGCCTCGTTCAGGCCATCTACCAAGATATCCACTTCCGCTTCTGTGTTGTAGATGTAGAAGCTCGCACGTGCCGCTGAGATTATGCCGTGGCTTCGGACCAGCGGCATGGCACAGTGGTGGCCGGTACGGATCGCTATTCCAAGCTGGTCGAGCGCCGTACCGAGGTCGTGGGAGTGCACGGAATCATGGGAGAAGGAGATCACCGCTCCCTTGTCCTCGACCTCTCTTGGGCCAAGCAAGGTGATTCCGTTCAGGTCCTTGAACTTATCAAGTGCGTACGCCGTGATTTGCTGTTCGTGTGCCCACACCCTGTCCATGCCAAGTTCCGCCAAATAATCGACTGCAGCGCCAGTAGCTATGGCGTCTGCGATGTTGGGCGTGCCGGCCTCGAATCGGTACGGCAGATCGTTCCAACTGGCATCTTCAAACGTGACCTCGAGAATCATGTCTCCGCCGAACATCCAAGGCGGCATAACCTCAAGAATTTCCGGCTTACCGTACAGAACGCCGATCCCGGTGGGACCGAGCATCTTGTGGGCGGAGAACGCCATAAAATCGCAATCCAGCGCCTGCACGTCGACCGGCATGTGCGGTACCGACTGGGCGCCATCAACCAGCATCACGCCGCCGACCCTGTGAACGGCATCGGCCAACGCCTTCACGTCGTTCACCGTCCCCAGTACATTCGACATGTGTGTGGCCGCGACGATCTTCGTTCGCTCTGTGATGAACTCGGCGGCCTGCTCCATATCCAGCCGACCGGTCTCCGTCTCCCGGATGATCTTGAGCGTTGCACCCTTGCGATAGGCAAGCTGCTGCCACGGGACGATGTCGGAGTGGTGCTCCATCGCTGTGGTGACGATCTCGTCACCAGCGCCAACGTTCGCCTCGGCCCATGTGTAGGCGACCAGGTTGAGCGATTCGCTGGTGTTGCGGGTCCAGATGATCGATTCCGGAGACGGCGCGTTTATGAATCGCTGCACCTTCCCGCGGGCATCTTCATAAGCTTCGGTTGCTTCGATACTTAGCGTGTGGACGCCACGGTGGACGTTGGAGTTGTAACGCTCGTAATAGTCGACTAGCGACTGAATTACCTGTGTCGGCTTCTGAGAGGTTGCAGCATTATCCAGATACGTGAGTGTATGGCCATTCACCTGCCTCGAAAGTATCGGGAAGTCCGCGCGGATGCGCTGAACATCCAGCGGCGCGCCGGAGGCCATCAGTCTGCCGCTGCCTGCAGGGCTGGAATTGTTTCTTCGATCACGTTCTCCACGTATTCCCGCAGTGCGTCAACACGGATGGTGTCAGCGATCTCGGATGCGAATCCTCGCACAAGCATCGCCTGTGCGGTCTCCTCATCGATACCACGGGACTGCATGTAGAAAAGCGCTTCCGGATCGGTGTGACCGGCTGTTGCGCCGTGAGCACACTTCACGTCGTCGGCGTAGATCTCAAGACTCGGCTTGGTGTCTATCTCTGCACCGTGGGAGAGCACCAGATTGAGGTCTTTCTGATCGGCCTCAGACTTCTGTGCGTCTTTCTCGACCAGAACCCGGCCGCTGAATACGGCCCTGGAGTCGCCGGAAAGTACGCCCTTATAGAACTGGTGGCTGGTGCCGTTCGGCTTGGCGTGCGTCGTAGAAATATGGTTGTCGAGGTGCTGGCTGTTGGTCGTCAGGTACAGGCCGTTCAACGTGCACTCAGCACCGGGAGCGTCCAGCATCGTGTGGATGTCGTTTCGACCGATTTTCGGACCGAGCGAGAATGCCACGGATCTGAAATTAGAGTCGTCCGACTGGTAGACCCTGGTTGTACCTATGTGGAATGTCTCTTCATTCTCCGCCAGCACCCGGTAGTGTTCCACTCCAGCCCCGGATCCCAAAACATACTCGGCAACTGGAGCAGTGAAACCCGACTCCTCGCCGAGACTGATGTAGCTCTCAATCACGCTGACACGAGAGTTGGTCCCGGCGAGGACAAGTGTTCTGGGGTAGGTCGCGCGGGAAGCGCCCGGTGTGGTGATGAACAGCAGATGGACCGCGGTATCAGCCTCGTGACCATCCGGGATCTGCACGAACACGCCATCACGGAGAAAAGCTGTGTTTACCGCCGTAAACGCGCTCTCATCTACAACTGCGTGGGCGGCGAGGTGATCTCGCAGAGACGAATCATCGCCCGCATCGGCAAAGTTCTGCGCCTTTACAGGACTGTCGGTTCGAACCCTGGAAAGTGACTCGGAGTAGCTGCCATCGAGGAACACCAGCGTTGTCCAGTCGTCACTCCACGGAGCGCGTTGCTGGACCTCATCGCTGCTTACCTGAGACTGCCGATCCAGCTTGAAACCGAACTCTCCCCGCTCCAGCGGAGCAAGGTTTGTGTATTTCCATAGTTCGTTACCGCGGCGCGCAGTTGGGAACCCTATCGAGTCGAAGTGGTCCCATCCCCGTTGCCTCAGGTCGGACATCCAGCCCGGCACCGGTCGCGACTCGGTTAGCGCCTTGAAATCGGCGGCGTACTTTTCGCCTCTGGCAGTGGCCAGCGTCATCGTTGAGTATTACCTGTCTGTATGTTCGTAAAGTTCAATATCAGGAATCGCTACCGACTAACCGGCGGCGGCCTTGATGTAGTTCTCGTAACCCGACGACTCAACTGTGAGCGCCAGGTCAGGTCCGCCCGTCTCGACAATCCGGCCATTCACGAGGATGTGCACTACATCCGGCTTGATGTAATTCAACAGCCGCTGGTAATGCGTGACTATCAGGAATGATCGGTCCGGACTGCGCAGGCTGTTCACACCTTCCGCAACGATTCGGAGTGCGTCGACGTCCAAGCCGGAATCAGTCTCGTCGAGGATGGCGAGACGTGGTTCCAGCATCTCAAGTTGAAGCATCTCATTGCGCTTCTTCTCGCCGCCGGAGAAACCTTCGTTGAGCGACCGTTTCACAAGATCGGGGTCGATACCGACCGCCTCAACCTTGCCGTCAAACAGCTTCGAAAAGTCCCGAACGCTGAGCGCCTTCTCTCCAGCGTACTCACGTCGGGCATCCAACGCCGCCTTCAGAAACTGCCAGGGCCGAACGCCCGGGATTTCTGCCGGATACTGGAATGCCAGGAACATACCCCGGAGCGCCCTCTGATCGGGCATAAGCTCCAGGATCTCCTCGTCGTCAAATGTGACCGAACCCGAGTTCACTACGTAATCCGGTCGCCCCATCAATACATTGGCGAAGGTGCTTTTACCGCTACCGTTCGGCCCCATGATGGCGTGAACTTCGCCCGCCCCGATACTAAGGGACAGGCCTTTGAGGATTTCTTCGTCTGCGTCTATTACTGACGCATGAAGGTCTTTTACTTGAAGCATCGCGCTGTTTATTTGTTACCTCGTGCGGCGTCGCCGTATCAGGAATCTGGGCTGGTTAATCAGGGGACAGAGTGAGACTTGTGCGCACTCGCATCCCCTGTGGTCAAAGAATCTTCCAGTTATCCAACGGCACCTTCAAGGGAAACCTTCAGAAGCTGTCCCGCCTCCATCGCGAATTCGAATGGAAGCTCTTTAATCACCTCACGTGACCATCCGGTGATGATCATGTGGTGCGCCTCTTCCTCAGAGATGCCTCGTGATCGCAGATAGAAAAGCTGATCGTCAGACACTTTAGAAGTTGAAGCCTCATGCTCGAGACGAGCAGTGGGGTTTCGTACCTCGATGTACGGCACCGTATGCGCACCGCACTGGTCACCGACCAGTAGCGAGTCACACTGGGTGTGGTTTACGGCGTTCTCTGCCGTGGGCATGATCTTGACCTGCCCGCGGTAGGTGTTTTGACCTTGCCCGGCCGAAATGCCCTTGGCAACAATCGTGCTCTTCGTGTTCTTGCCGATGTGGATCATCTTGGTGCCCGTGTCGGCCTGCTGGTGGTTGTTCGCCAGCGCCACCGAGTAGAACTCACCGACCGAGTTATCGCCCTGCAGGATCACACTCGGGTATTTCCATGTGATCGCTGATCCGGTTTCGACCTGCGTCCAGGAAATTTTTGAGTTCGCCTCTTTGCAGATTCCACGCTTGGTCACAAAGTTGTAGACCCCGCCCTCACCTTCCTTGGTCCCGGGGAACCAGTTCTGGATGGTTGAGTACTTGATCTCAGCGTCTTCGTGCGCAACCAGTTCCACCACCGCCGCATGCAACTGGCTGGTCTTCCGGAATGGTGCTGTGCACCCCTCCAGATAGCTTACGAAGGCACCCTTGTCTGCCACGATCAACGTGCGCTCAAACTGGCCTGTTCCCTCCGCGTTCATGCGGAAGTAGGTCATCAGTTCAATCGGGCAGCGAACGCCCGGAGGGATGTAGGCAAATGAACCGTCACTGAAGACGGCGGAGTTGAGCGATGCGAAGAAGTTGTCGCTGTATGGAACGACCGACCCG
>JABIGL010000138.1 GCA_018650185.1 Chloroflexota bacterium | reverse complement strand
CCCGGCTTTAGCGAACCCAGTTCTGTGCCCGCGGCATCCGGTCCAAGAAAACGCGCCGGAGCAGCCGTCATCCGCTCAATCAGATCCTCAAGAGACAACGCACCGGCATGGACCGGCACCATGCACGACCCGAATGCCGTCTCGATGTTGCTGATGCCATGCGCAGCTTCCTGGTAGGTACATTCCTTATCGGTAGCAGCGTGCGGAGCGTGATCTGTGGCGATCATGTCGATCGTTCCATCGACCAGTCCCTCCACTACCGCGACCACATCGTCATCAGTGCGTAGCGGCGGGTTCACCTTGGTGTTGGTGTCGTAAGCAGCCGGGCTGAGCGCACCGTCCTCGGGGACAGCCCCGCCGAGCCCGTACACCCAGGCGTCCGTGATGCTCACGTGGTGCGGTGTCGCCTCAGCCGTCACGTTCAATCCACGCTCTTTGGCACGCCGTACCGCTTCAACGGCCCGTCGAGTGCTGAGGTGTGCGACGTGTAACCGTCCGCCGGTCAACTCGGCAAGAGCGATGTCTCGCTCCACCATCACCGACTCCGCCTCAGCAGGCACGCCGGACAGTCCAAGATGCGACGCAATCACGCCCATCTGCATCTGACCTGCGCCCGCTATCGACGGCTCTTCGCAGTGATTGATGATCGGCAGACCGGTTATCTGAGAGTAGGTCAATGCCTGCCGCATGATGTTGGGGTCGGCCACCGGGTTGCCATCATCGGAGAAGCCGATCACCCCGGCATCCGCTAGCTCAGCCATCTCGGTGAGGTGTTTGCCCACCCGCTCCAGCGTCACTGCTCCGATAGCCAGCACCCGCACAACGCCCTGCTCCCGGCCAGTCCGCAGCACAAACTCCACCGTGGAGGCGTTGTCCTGGTTCGGCTCCGTGTTGGGCATGGCGCAGATCGTTGTGAAACCACCCGCAGCAGCAGCACGGGAACCTGTAGCAATGGTCTCCTTGTGCTCCAAACCCGGCTCTCGCAGGTGCGTGTGGATATCTATAAAGCCCGGAGCGACCACCAGACCGGTGACGTCGATCACGTCATATCCGCCCGGTGCCGTACCCGGAGCGTCCGTAATCGCCTCGACAACACCGTCCTTCAAGAGGACGTCTGCTAGGCGGTCGATTCCCTGTGCCGGATCGATCACGCGTCCGCCGGTAATTGCGATCGGTTTACTCACCGTTACGTGCCCCCGCGCAGAGCATGTAGAGCACGGCCATGCGTATCGCTACGCCGTTACTAACCTGTTCCTCGATAACCGCTTGCGCCCCGTGCGCTACGTCGGAGCTGATCTCGATGCCCTCGTTCATCGGTCCCGGGTGCATAAGCAGAGCGTCGGGGTTCGCCAGTGCGAGCCGGTCCGAGTTGATCCCGTAGAGCTTCGAATACTCCCTCAGATCCGGGAGATTCCCGGAAGCCTGTCGCTCGCGCTGAATGCGGAGCGCCATCACAACATCTGCACCTTCAACCGCGTCTTCGACGCGATCCACAACTGTCACATCGCTGAATGCAGCGCTTTCGGCCTGCTCGGTACCGGGCCGCAACCCGTATGGCAGCAGCGTAGGTGGTCCACAGACCGTCACGTCAGCCCCCATCTTCCTGAGGCCCCACACGTCTGAGCGTGCGACCCGTGAGAAATGGAGGTCGCCGATGATGGCCACCTTCTTCCCGGCGATGTCACCGAGGTGCCGACGCATCGTGTACAGGTCGAGGAGCGACTGTGTGGGATGGGCGTGTGTGCCGTCACCGGCGTTCACGACTGCGGCATCGATGTTGTTTGCCACAAAGTAGGGAGCGCCGGAGTGGGGATGCCGCATCACCAGCACATCCACCTTCATCGCCTCAAGCGTCCGCACGGTGTTCAGAAGCGACTCGCCCTTGGACACGCTGCTGGCGGAGGCTGAGACATTGATCACGTCGGCCCCGAGTACCTTGCCAGCCTGTTCAAAAGACACCCTCGTGCGTGTGCTGTTCTCGAAGAACAGGGTCAGGATGGTCTTGCCCCGCAGCGTGGGCGTCTTGCGCACATCCCTGGACAGCACCTCGTTCATGCCGTCGGCCGATTGCAGGATGTGTTCGATCTCTTCTCGTGAGAAGTCGTCCAGATCCAATACGTTCCGTCGGGAACCTGAAAGCCCGCCGAACATAGGAGGCTGGTTGCCTCTTGAGCGACCCGCCGCCCGGCGAGGCGTTCGGACTGGTTCGGCATTATCCGCCGCCTGATCCGGTTGGCCATCCGGCCTTTCTGCTGTCGTTGTTGCAGAGCGTGCACGAGCCATAACTAGATCATTCCTCCCCCACTATTTAGAGAAGTCGTTGGAGCCTCTTCCTGCCGGACGATCTCCACGCCGTCGGCCCCATCAACCTCCGTGAGCAGGACACGCACACCCTCGACACGGGATGTCGGGACGTTTTTGCCCACGTAATCGGCCCGGATTGGAAGTTCTCTGTGCCCGCGATCCACAAGTACCGCCAGTTGTATGGAACTGGGTCGCCCGAAGTCCAGGAGCGCGTCGATAGCCGCCCTGATGGTGCGACCGGTGTAGAGCACATCATCGACCAGGATGATGGGCCGACCATCTACGTTGAATGGGATGTCACTTGGCAGCACCGGCTTATCCACAGCGCCGCCCATGTCATCTCTGTACAGCCGTGGATCCAGCGTTCCAAACTCGATTTCCGTGCCTTCGATATCGCCAATTAATGCGGCGATACGACGGCCAAGATCGACCCCGCGACTTTGCAGACCGATCACGGCGACCTGGGCGTCGTTCTGTTCGAGAATTTCGTGGGAAATGCGGACCAGTGCCCGGCGAACATGTTCCGCCGAGAGTATGAGCCTGCCCTGATCATGCTGGGCTTCGGTCACAAAAAAACCCTCGTCCATTCCTGGTCCAGAGCCAGGCGGCGAGGGTTGGCGCACGTAGCTGCACGAGTGCCCGCGGGCACGCAGTGATACGTATGCCGGGTGTCCTTGCCAGCCTCTCTGGACTGAGTTAAAGGTCACCGGCCGTTCCGACGCAGCACGTCGAAACACTCGGTTGTCTCCGTAAAGGTTAGCACCACCGGGGTTGCGCGGCTACCCGGCACTAATCCCAGCTTGAGGCTCTCGAAGGGTGAAAATCTCGATGGCACCGATTTCACCACCGTCAATTCCGAGTAGTCGGGAATCCAGAAACGGTATCCGACCGAAACGTGCGTTAACCAACAGCCGGCGTCCTCTGGATTCCCTCCTTCGAGGGAATGACGGATGGCCGACATCATGTCAGCGCGCTTTCAACCGATCATACAACTCGGTCCATCAAGGGCCTCAGGATGCGTACGTGATCTTGCCCCCCTCCATCGGCGGG
>JABIGL010000137.1 GCA_018650185.1 Chloroflexota bacterium | reverse complement strand
ACCAATTAAACGACGTAGATAAACGAAGACCCCGGTATTGCCGGGGTCTTTTGCGTGTTGAGTTCAGTCCCATGGCTCACTTGAGCTTGACGGCGTATGTACGTTTGGCCCATCGGTCGTAGCGGAATTCCACGCTTCCGTCCTCTAAGGCATCGGCGAAGTACTCGTCTACCGCCTGTTTCTCCCCAGGCCACTCATCATCGTCATACTCATCGAATGCGGCGATCCCGCCAACACCGACCTGCGGCCACAGATATTCCAACGCAATTTTTGTGGGTTCGTACAGGTCCACATCGCAATGCAGCAGAGCTATCTGGCCCTTAAACGACGGTAACGTATCAGACAGAAGCCCCTGAACCAGCGTGATTCGGTCTTTCGTCGAATCGTCGCCCATGCCTGCTATACGTAATCGGTTCCACACATCCCCTGTGGTCGCCTTGAACATGCCTCTGCGACCAGCAGCAGCGGAACCCGTCAAATCTTCCCCGTCCGGCGCGGGGAGACCCTCAAAAGAATCGAACCCCCAGATATCCCTGGGCGCATCTCTGTTCGCGTTAAGTGTTGCGAACAGGGTCATCGAGGCCCCTGTAGAAACACCGCACTCGACTACCACCCCATCTACATCATTGACTTGATCCATCAGCTTTTCAAAATACAGGAGAAGGGAACCATAGGTTTTCGTATACCGCTGGTGGTCGGTGGTTACGACCCTCACTCCCAGACGCCTCAGCAACTCGTTGTTGACCCATCTAGCAATCTTCCGCAACCACAACTCCTATCATTCTCACGGTGCCCTGACCCAATGACAGGCCGAACGTATGGCGTGCCTGACCGGCGATGCTATCACTCAGACCGCTCCGCCAACCGACGGGGGTTGTCGATAGTTCGTGAGGTCATCAAGTGAAATCCGTTCCTATTTACATAAACTGCATGGTTTAGCTCATTCATTCCACTCACCCCAAAGTGGCCCTACGTTTGCTATAGTCTCGGGCGTCCATCGAGCCGGACCCCACGTCTGCGAGTGCTGATCGTGCACCGGCCACACGGAGCACTTGAATGAAACTCCTTTTCTTTGACGACTTCACCTTTGGTGCACTAAAGGGCGACGACCGGGTTGTTGACCTCTCGGCTGAGACCGCAGACCTTCCCCAACTTGGCCCACAGGATGTAATCCGTGGCGTCATCGAGAACTGGGGGACCTACCGGGGCAAGCTCGAAGCCGCCGTTGCGGCTGCCGAAGGCGTACCGCTATCCAGCGTTCGCCTCCGCCCGCCCCTACCGAAGTCGACCAACATCGACTGCATGGCCGTTAACTACATGGAAGACGGCACCCGGGACGCGCCGGCCCAGATCAACAGCTTCTACAAGACGCCGTTTGCCATCATCGGTGAAGGCGACGACATGATCCTTCCGGACGTACCCTCTACCATCTTCGAGGGTGAAGCAGAGCTGGCACTTGTGATGAGCAAGTACGGATCGAATGTCTCAGAAGCCGATGCGATGGACTACATCTTCGGCTACACCTGCTTCATTTACGGTTCCGCTCGCGGACTTCCGGAGGGTGGATTCCCGACGATGAAGAGCCGGTACACGTTCGCACCGATCGGCCCGGTCCTTGTCACCAAGGACGAGATCGATGACCCGCAGCACCTGCAGGTCACACTGACCAACAACGGCGACGTGAAGCAGAACTTCAACACGGACGACATGGCGCACCTGATCCCGCGATGCGTCGAGTGGATCACGTCGATCCACCCGGTTGAGGCCGGCGACATCATCGCAACGGGCACAAACCACGGCGGCCTGAACCCGTTCCAGGACGGTGAAGTGATCACACTTGAGATTGAAAAGATCGGCAAGCTAACGATCAACATCAAGGACGAACTCAAGCGCACGTGGGCTCGCGAGACACGGCACGACATGGCCGCCAAGGGTGTCGATGGCACCACTCCGCAGATGACGGGTAAATACTCCTAGAGCAACCCAACTTTCTCCCGTTGGGAGAGGGTCGTTGTAAAACGAAAAGGGCCGAACGGTTTAATCACCGTTCGGCCCTTTTTATTTACTCGTCATT
>JABIGL010000128.1 GCA_018650185.1 Chloroflexota bacterium | reverse complement strand
CCGGATTCCGGCTTGACCTCGATGGTGAACTTGTCGTTCACGCCCGGTACGGTGGAACTGGTGGTGTAACCACCCGTGCCGCCATCGCCAGAAGTGCCGTCCATGATGTCGATACCACCGGCGGATGTGTCGGTCGTACCGGTCACGTCGTCAGCCAACCATACGGTAATCTCGGCCTTCTCGCCGGGGTCCAGGAGGTTGTCGCTGTTGTCGTATCCAGGGAAGGTCACTGACCACGGTACGTCGTTAAAGAACTGGTTCTCGTCCGTGTACGAGATGATGGTCCTGTACTGAGCGCCCGAAGACAGGTCCGGATCGTCACCGGTACCACCAGCGGTGTATGGCGGTGTCAGGTTGATCGACTCACCCTGTACTGCGTTGGAGACGGTAAAGACGATCTTGAAGATACTGTCTACGTCGCCGACGAACCGACCTTTGTAGGCGATGATACTGCCGCGCGGCTCAAGCGAGCTGCGGACTTCATCGAGGCCAGCGAAGACGGTTTCTTTGCTTCGCTCTGAGGCGAAGATACCTGTTGAGAGGACCGTGAACGCGAACACCGAGGCGACCACGACGAAAGCGATCAGAATGATCGCGGTTTCGAGACCCGTGATACCTCGCTGGCCGTTGTCCATGCCTCGCGATGTCTTGAACATCAAATACACCCCTGTATTTCGAATATCCGGCCACCCACCCGGTGAGCGGAATGTTGACGGAGAGATTCCGTCACTGAAGAACGCTGGTAGCCGAATTCATATCGGTACACGGCGCTTGCATTACGACCACGTTAAGAAGGTGAGCGTGTCTCTAAAACAGGGTGTACCCCAGTGCCACGGGGCATGATGCCGCTGGACGAGGGCCTAGTGTGAACTCGTCATTCAGGTGTGTGTGGGCACTCACTTTTACGTTCAGAACGACATTCTTATCCGGACGCTAGAGTTTCCTTCATGTGCAAGGGGCTTACCGCACCGGCACCGGCTAAGGCACACTGATCGGACTTGGACGCCCCCTGAACATTTCAGCAGGCCGACGCCAGGATTAGGAGATGAAATGCCCCGCATTCACGTACTTGGAGCCGGTACGCCCACGCCGACTCCAACCCGTTTCGGAACCGCTTATGTGGTCGAAGTCGACGGCGAATTCGTCATGTTTGACTGCGGGCCGGCGGCGACACACAAGTTGGTCCAGGCCGGGATGTTCCCAACACAGATCGACAATCTGTTCTTCACCCACCATCATTTCGACCATGACGTGGATTACCCGTGCTTCCTGTTAACACGTTGGGATCAAAGCATCGGAAAAGAGAACGACTTGAAGGTTTTCGGTCCCACGCTCACGGAATCGATCACGGACAAGTTGATCGGCCCGGACGGTGCATTTACGCATGACTGGAAGGCGCGGGTGAACCACCCGCTCAGCCAGAACGTGTACGTGAACCGTGGCGGCAAGCTTCCACGGAAGCCCCCGAGTGTTGACGCACGAGATGTCGGCGTTGGCACGGTTCACACGGATAAGAAGTGGGAGGTGACCTCCGCCCCCGCAGAGCACGTACAGCCATACCTCGACTCACTTGCATACCGGATGGACACGACAAGTGGTTCAGTGGTGTTCACCGGGGACACGCAGCCCTGTCAGTCGGTGATTGATTTGGCCAAAGGCGCAGACGCCCTGGTGTGCATGTGCTGGGACGACCAGGATGAAATGAACTCTGTGGGAGAAGGCCCCGGCCAGTGTGGAACGGTTGGGGCAGCTGAAATGGCCGCCGCCGCGGGTGTGAAGAAACTTCTACTCGCCCACATCGGGCCTCACCTGTCTCAACACGGCGTGATGGAAAAAGGCATTGGTGACGTACGCCGGATATTCAACGGGGAGGTGATCTTTACGGAGGAGATCATGCCGGTGGATGTTGTTCCGGATGGAGGCCTCTACGAAGAGACTCACTCAGGTGGGGACGGTCATACCCACAATCATGGGGATGGCAACACACATAGCCACTGAATACAAAAAGGGGCGGTCACCAAACGGCGACCGCCCCTGTTTTATTACTTCTGATCAGTCTCTAGCTGACGGCGACCGCCGGTGCAGCGATTGCCTTCGCGACCACCTCTTTGGTGGAGATGATGTGGCGCTGCAAGCCCAGCTCTTTGGGTTGCATACCCATCGCCAGTCCCAGCATCTGTGGCAGGTGGAGGATCGGTAGGTCGATCTTTCCACTTGGCCGGCGCTTTGCAGCCTTGGGCTGGTATCCGTCCAGGTTGAGGTGACACAGCGGGCACGGCGTGACCATGGCATCTGCGCCAAGATCCTTCGCCTCCCCGGTGTGGTTGGATACCATCTGGATGGCGTTGCTCTGGTTGATGAGCAGGATCGGGAGCCCGCAACACTTCGTTTTACCGTCATTCTCGACGGCCGTAGCGCCGGTGGACTCGATCACCGTTTCCAGAGAAGTCTGGCGCTCCGGATGTTCGTCAAACCCCAGGGCGTCGCTCGGTCGGACGATGTAGCAGCCGTAGAACGGTGCGAAGTTGAGCCCGGACAGTTCCTTGGTGAACGTTTTCTGGAGCGCTTCGATGCCTATCTCTTCCACCAGCACCCACAGGAGGTGCTTGATGACGGTCGTGCCCTTGTACTCCAGGCCCTCTTCTGCGAGGACCTCGTTGATCTCAGTTAAGTACTCCGGATCTTTCAGGACGCGTCGGTTTGCCTGAGACATCACGCCCTGGCAGGTGCTGCACAGCGTCATGATCGGGGCACCCATTTTTTCCGCAAGCGCAAAGGTCCGAACGTTCAGCGTGTCGCCAAGTTTTTGATTGCGCTCCTGGAGCACCCCGGCGCCCGTGCAGGACGCTGAAACGATCTCTTCGCGCTCGATACCTAGCCGGTCCAGCACCGCATTAGCGGATACGAGGAGCTCAGGGGTACCGCCTCGGGCCACGCAGCCCGGGTAAAAGGCGTACTTCATCTACTCGCCCTCAACTTTCTCAAATACCCGCTTTACCTTGTCAGGTTCAGAGGACTTGTGGGCCTTCCACGGGAACTTGCCCTTCATCATTGCCCTGATTCCAACGGGCGCGGAATCCAGCATGGCCGGGACGTTGAACATCCCCATGCTGTCTACCGCTAGTTTTGTTTCATTGAGCCGGCCATTTTTCTTGACGGACTTTGCGAATGACTCCGTGTGACGTGATCCGGAGGTGTTGTTAAACCCGGACTCCATCGCCATATCACGCATCAGCATGATCCGTCCCATCGGATCGACATCCTTCGGGCAGACCTCGACGCACTGCATACAGCGCGTGCAGTCCCATACGCCGGAACTCTCGTTCAGGGCGTCGAGGCGGTCTTTCTGGTGACCATCCCGGGGGTCTTTTACAAATCTGTATGCCTTGGCCAGTGCGGCCGGACCCAGGAAGCTGTCGTCGACTTCAAGTACTGAGCAGTCGGAGACGCAAGCACCGCATTGGATGCAATTGACGACGCCAACCAGGTGCACCATGTCCTCATCAGAGGCGATGTACTCCGCTTTCGGAACAGTACCCTCAGGAAGCAGATAGGGTTTGATGGCCTTCATCTTGTCCCAGAAGGGCTTGAACTCGACCACAAGATCCTTGATGACAGGAAGATTTCCAGCCGGATCTATCGTGATCGTGGCACCATCTGGCGAAACGGAATTGACTCGCGTCTTGCACACCAACTTCGCCTGTCCGTTCACACGCATGGCGCATGAACCGCAGATGGACGCCCGGCAAGAACATCGCATCGACAGAGTGCCATCCATCTCTTCACGCACCGTTAGTAGCGCGTCGAGAATCGTGGTCGTGTCGGTCACTTCGACGGTGTACTCCTGATACCCGGCAGCACCGGGATTTTCAGGATCGTAGCGATTCACGCGCAACGTCTGCTGCATCTAGTAGACCCTTTCAATTGGCGTCCAGTCCGTGATCGTGACATCGCTTGTCTCGACCCTGGAGCCATCACCGTCTTTGTAAACGAGGGTGTGTTTAAGCCAGTTTTCATCGTCACGGTTCGGCATGTCAGTCCGGAAATGGGCACCGCGGCTTTCTTTGCGGGCGTCGGCCCCTGCGCAAACAGCCTTAGCGACGTCCAACATGTAATCGAGCTCAATGGCCGACATAAGGTCGGTATTAAACACCTTGCCCTTGTTGTCCACGGCGACCCGTGGGTACACCGCCCGTAGCTCTTTCATTCGCTGCGTTGCCGCATCGATGCTTTCTTGATCCCTGAACACGCCAACGCCTGCGACCATGCTCTCGCCCATATCTCGGCGTACGGCTGCCGCCCTGAGATCCGCTGGCCGATCCATCAAGTCCTGGTAGCGCTGTTGTTCGGACTTCAACATCGCCTCATCCGAGGAATGTCGGTCTGCATTTTTTGCGTACTCCGCCGCGGCGATAGCGGATCGGCGACCGAACACGACCGTGTCCAGGAGTGAGTTCGCACCGAGCCGGTTTCCGCCGTGGACCGATACGTTGGCGGTTTCACCCGCCGCGTAGAGTCCGGGAACTTCGGTCGCCCCATCGGTATTCGTTTTGATGCCGCCCATGATGTAGTGCATGCCGGGACGGATGGGGATCGGTGCTTCAGCGAGATCGATTCCCACAAACTCGACCGCTACCTCCTGGAGGTAACCAAGTCGTTCTTCGATGAAGGTCCTGCCGAGGTGTCGCAAGTCGAGATGTACGTTTCCGTCGATACCCCGTCCCTCGTTGATCTCGGTCTGCTCAGAACGGGACACAACGTCACGAGAAGCGAGTTCAAGGTAGTCAGGCGCATAGGTCTTCATGAACCGATCGCCTTCAGAGTTAAGCAGATATGCCCCTTCACCCCTGGCGGCTTCAGATAGGAGGATTCCTGACCCGGCGAGCGTCGTCGGGTGGTACTGGATCATCTCCATGTCCATGAGGGGCGCACCTGCCCGGTAGGCCAGGCCCAACCCTTCGCCGGTGCAGATCAGGGCGTTGGTGGAAGGCTCAAAAACCCGCCCTGCCCCGCCGGTCGCCATGATCACGGCCTTTGCCCTGATCATGTGAAGTTCACCGGTGTGGATGTTCATCGCCATCACGCCGTGGCAGACGCCATCCTCGATGATGAGGTTGGAGACGAACCACTCTTCATATATGTTCACGTCAAGCTTGACGGCCTGTTCGTACAAGACCTGCAACATCGCTGATCCGGTAATAGCGCCGACGTAGAAGGTACGTGCGACCTTCTGACCACCAAATCGGCGGGTCCCGAGCTGGCCATCCTCGTTACGGCTGAAGATCACTCCCATGTGCTCCAGCTCGATGATGGCGTCACCGGCTTCTCGCGACATCAGTTCAACTGCGTCCTGGTCAGCGAGATAGTCGCTGCCTTTGATGGTGTCCAGCGCGTGACCTTCCCAATCATCACCGCGGTCCGTCATCGGCGCATTGATCCCACCCTGCGCAGCATTTGAATGACTGCGGATAGGATGAACCTTCGAAATGACGGCAGCATCCACGCCCATCCGTGCCGCTTCTACGGAAGCCCGAAGTCCGGCAAGTCCGGCACCAATTATCAAAACGTCGTGTTGGTACATCCGTTACCTCTTACTCGCGGCGGTATGGGTTTTCACACGCGTCCGCCGGGGCGCGTTTTCTACAAGCACGTTTTTTAGTTGAGTGATCAAGCGGGGACTGTAGATTCTGGATAAAGGTAAAGCGCAGAAAGGAGCGCTGCGATACTTTTGGAATCCGTAATCGTCCCATTGCGTATCAAGTCCGGGATTTCCGAAATGGCTGTCCTGGCTAACTCAACGTCCTCATCATCGTCCTGGGGCAGTGAGGATGTCGTGAGTCCCGTGGCGAGAAATCCATGCATATATTCGGTAGAGATGCTCGGCGCGGCCCAGAACCCGGGTAATGGAGCAAGGTTTTCTGCCGAATGCCCGGCTTCTTCCTGTAACTCCCGGAGGGCGGCATCTTGCGGAGCCTCTCCTGGGTCCATGTGGCCGGCAGGCGCTTCAAGTAATACGGCCTGCGCCGCATGTCTCCATTGTTTGACCAGAAGCACCTCACCATCGTCCGTTATCGGCACGACGACGACAGAATTGGCGTTTTCGATTACCGCCGTCTCAAGAATCGGTCGATCTCCCATTTGAACGGTGTCCACGCGCATTTTTACGCGGTGGTCGTTGTACACCTGGCGGGAGTCAATGGTGGTGGTGGTCAGCATCGGCTAAATCTTACCTCAGAGACTCTCATCACCGGAGGTGTTTTCAGCTTCCCCACTCTCCCTCGCCATCGCCCCCTGGCGCATACCGAGTCTTCTTGTCAGCGACTGGTAAAAAGCGGCTGGAGGATGCTTGCGGAGGAATCGTGCGGTGTACTCACTGGTTTCAATGCGAACTGTCGTCCCGGCGGCGATGGCACGGTCCACAAAACCATCAACACTAAGCATGCCACCGGCGTCGTTTTCGATCGTGATACTTACCACGGCGTCCGGTCTCAGCAACAGACCACCCTGGAGACTCATATGTGCGGCGATGGGCTTGAGCAGAAAAGCGCCACTCGTCGGGTTCATGACCGGACCGCCGAGTGCCAGACCGTAACCTGTAGAACCGGTGGCGGTTGAAATCACGAGGCCGTCACCTCTGTAGGTGACGATGTGCTGACCGTCGACGACCGTATTAAGGTCAACAACCCTGATCGACGCTCCCCTGCCCACAACTACGTCGTTCAGCGCGTGGAAGGGAGCTTCAGTGGAACCCGGAATCGTAGCGCGGACCATCGCCCGGTTCTCGATCCGCGGCCCTTCGCCACCTTCATCCCAATTATCCAGGTACCAGCCGGTATCGGTCATAGCGTCAGAGGCGTCCAGCTCTGCCATAAACCCGACTCGGCCCATGTTGATACCGAGCACCGGAATACCGTGGGGCGCTGCGGCATGCGCACCACGAAGAATAGTTCCATCGCCACCTATGGTGATTACGAGATCACTACCCTTAACTCCGCTCTCGAGCGCCCGTACTGGCTCGGCCGGCAAGAGGGTCCATTTGTCATGTCCGTAACGCTCTGAAAGATTGCGCGCCAGAGTCTCGGCTTCTGTGAGGAGTCCGTGGTAGATGACCACCACGTTCGTAACTTGACCCATTTCTTTGGCCCGGGGAGCTCTAGGTAACGACGCCAGACACGGCGTGTCGTGCGAACTCTAGCAGCGATGAAGGTGCGATACCGAACACCAGCAATCCGGCTGAGGCAACAAGCGTCGCTGCCCATACTGGGATATCCGCGGTAATGCGCTCATTGGTCTCGGGTTCATCCAGGAACATCGTTCGTATGACCCGGAGGTAGTAGAACGCCGATACGACCGAGTTGATTACGCCGATAACAGCGAGCCAGGCCAGACCAGAATCCACTGCCGCGCTGAAAACGAAGATTTTGCCCAGGAAACCTGCGGTCGGCGGGATTCCGAGCAAAGATAGGATGCCCAGTGCCAGAAGGACAGATAACAGCGGCGCCCTGCGGGCCATCCCGGCGAAGCTGCTGATCATATCGCTGCCGGTACGGTTAGTGATCGCGATGATGGCGAAGAACACCGCCAGGTTGGTCAATGCGTACGCAACAAGGTAGTACAGCACTCCCTGTGGCCCGGCGATAAAGCCATCGCTATCGCTATTGGCGGCGACAGCAGCCAGGCCCACAAGCAGGTACCCGGCGTGTGCTACCGTGCTGTAACCAAGCATCCGCTTGATGTTCTTTTGAGATAGGGCTAGCAAGTTACCCGCGGTCATCGTGATGGCAGCGAGTATGGCGATCAAGATTGACCAGTCTGCCGCAAGCTCATCAGTGCCCAGCGCCGTGTACAACACTCTCAAGACGATGGCGAAAGCTGCAGATTTTGAAGCGATAGAGAGGAAAGCTACTACCGGAGTCGGTGCACCCTCGTAAACGTCCGGCACCCACATCTGAAACGGTGCCATCGCCATCTTGAAGCCAAACCCGGCGACGACCATCACGACGCCGAGCATGATTGCGCTGGAGCCAAATGCACGGTCGCCATCGGCATCCATACTGTTGATGCCCTCCAGGATGCCGGCTATATCTGTGGTGCCTGTGGCTCCGTACAGGTAGACGAGCCCATATAGAAGCACGGCGGAACTGAGCGCACTCAACAACAGGAACTTTAGTCCCGCCTCGAGCGACCTGTCCGTCCGTAGGAACGCTGCCAGCGCAGCGGCCGGAAGCGCAGACAATTCAAGCGCCACGTAGGCCGTAATGACGTCACGTGAGGCCACGAGCAGCATCATTCCGCTGACGGACAACAGCATGAGCGCCAGGAACTCGCCCTGGAATCCAGCGAATTTCTTTGAGTATGTGGCCCCCGCGACGATGACTGCTGCGGTTGTGCCTATAAGTAGGAAGTGGAAGAACAGCGCCAGTCGGTCTGCGGTAACGGTCCCGAAGACACCCAACTCGGAGTCTGGTGTGTCGAACCACAGGATCAGGGTCAGAACCAGCGGGACCGTTAGCCCGACGGCTGCCAGCCATATCAGAGGCGTCTTCTTATTGAGGATCAGGTCCGCAATAATCACGATTATCCCGAGGCCAGCGACCGACAGCTCGGGAGACAGGATCCAGAGATCGTGCGCGCTCATATCCGCACCAACTCGCTAATTCCGATCTTGAAGACTTCCGTCACGATCTTCGGGTAAACGCCGATGGCGACGATGCTGATAACGAGTGCCGCCACCGGGATCATGTCGATGAAGTTTGCATCGTCGATGTCGTCAAATCGTTCGTTCCGCGGCCCAAAGAACGTGCGCTGCATCATCCAGAGAACGTATCCAGCGGCAAGTACGACACCGAACGCACCGATGGCGGTCAGCCAACTCCAGACCTCATAGGTGCCGAGGAAGACGCTGATCTCAGCGACAAAGCCCGACAACCCGGGAAGTCCCAGTGACGCCAGCCCGGCGATCAACATAGAAGCGGTGATAAGCGGCCACCGGAGCGCCAACCCGCCAAGATCGGGGATGTATCGGGTGTGAGCCCGGTCGTACACAAGTCCCACAGATAGGAACAACAGGCCGGTGATCGTGCCGTGTGTGACCATCTGCAAGGCAGCGCCATTCAACCCGGCATCCGTGACCTTGCCACCCACGCCCACGATAGACGAGACGCCAAGCACCACGAAACCCATATGGCTAACACTGGAGAACGCAACAAGACGTTTCAGGTCCGTCTGTTTGAGGGTGACGACTGCACCGTAGATGATGCTGATCACCGCCAGTGTGGCGAGGAGCCAAGCAACGTCCTGCACCTGGAAGTCTTTGGTCTCCTGGAACATGCCGACGGAGACGCGAATCAGTCCGTAACCACCCATCTTCAGGAGCACACCGGCCAACATGATGCTGACGGCTGTGGGGGCGTCGGTGTGTGCATCCGGAAGCCAACTGTGGACCGGCCACAGCGGCATCTTCACCGCAAACGCAGCGAAAAGCAAGAACCAGATCGCTCCGGCCGGGATCAACAGATCTATACCGGCGGCCTTGTCCGGAATTCCGACAATGCTTTCAGAGGGAATAGACACCATGGCGAAGGTGTCCACACCGGAAGAGAGGAACAGGGCCAGGATGCCGATCAGCATGAAGGCGCTGCCGGCGAGCGTGAAGATGACGAACTTCATCGCCGAGTACTTGTTCCGTCCGCTGCCCCATATGGAGATGAGCATGAACATCGGGATCAGCTCGATCTCCCAGAAGATGAAGAACAGCAGGAAATCGAGCGCAGTAAAGACACCGAGGACTGCTGTTTCTAGAACGAGCAGCCAGATGAAGTATTCACGGACCCGTAGCGTCACCCGCCAGGATGCAAACGCGGCGACCGCCGTCAATAGGCCCGTCAACAACAGGAGTGGAGCGCTCAATCCGTCGAGGCCGAGCAGATATTCGGCCCGCAACCCGTCTACAGGGATCCAGTCGGCATACCGGTCCACCATCTGGACCCCACCGGCTCCGCGATCGTAGTTCAGGTATGTGATAGCGATCAGGACCAGGTTTAAGACCGTGGCGCCTATCGCGAACCAGCGAACCTGAGAGTCGTTCCGTAAGAACAGCGCAATGATTAGCGCCGCTGCTGCAGGAAGGAATACGACTATAGAAAGCCATCCCTCAAACAAGGGCGACCTCCCGTTGCTCAAATGTGGTCTGGAAGTTCATTCGTTAACTCCCCCAGACCAGGAATGCTGCGATTGATGCGACGACACCGACGGAGATCGCCAGCCCCGCCATCTGCGTCTGGCCGTTCTGAACTTCACCAAGGCCTTTACCAACCCGCCCGGTCCAGATGCCAAGTTTCACGTTTACGGCGTCGATCACGCTGCGTTCGAACCAGTCAGAGGCAGTGACAACGACTCCATAGAAGAAGCGTTTGACGATCCAACCCTCGTACAGCTCGTCCATGAAGTATTTGCGATACATGAGGGTGTAGACGGGGCGTGTGCGGTCGGCCATCGATTCTGGTGAGACCTTCTTGGCGCTGTACATAAGGTAGGCAAGGTAGATCCCAATCAACGCTGCGGCTGACGAGACGATAGCGACTGTCCAGTTGAACTCGGGTGATTCTCCAGCGTGTTCAAGGGCTTCTTCCACCGCATGTTCATCGTGGATGTCTTCCACGAACACTCCCGGGTTCCCTGTGACGAAGTGACCGAATTCATGTTTCTCGCTGATACCGATATCGACCGGCGGATTTGCCAGGAATCCTGCGCCAACGGCAAGGACTCCCAGGACAAGCATCGGGGCGATCATCACCCACGGTGATTCGCCGAGATGCGGGTGACCGTGGACCTCCGGGGCCTCGCCGCCTTCGGCAACTATCGCCGCGGCTTCAGCCTCTGCCCCACCCCGATACTCTCCGCCGAAGGTCATCCAGATGACGCGGAACATGTAGAACGCCGTCATGAAGGCGGCGACGACGCCAGCAGCCAGAGCGATCCATCCGACGGTGGAGTCGACCTCAACGGCGTGGGCCAGAATCTCGTCCTTGGACCAGAATCCCGCCAGCGGGAAAATCCCAGCGAGAGACAGGCTGCCGATCACCATGAGTGTGAACGTCCACGGCATGACCTTGCGCAGTCCACCCATGTAGCGCATGTCAAAGGTGCCGGTTGCGTGGTTCACCGAGCCAGAGCCCAGGAACAACAGTGCCTTGAAGAAGGCGTGCGTGAACAGGTGGAAGATCGCAGCGACCCATCCACCGAGTCCCAGGATCAGCATCATGTAACCGAGCTGACTAACGGTGGAGTATGCGAGGACGCGTTTGATGTCGTGCGCCACGAGGCCCATCGACGCAGCGAACACTGCGGTAAACGCCCCTACAAGAGCGACGACCTCCATAGTGACGTCAGACGCCAGGTAGAGCGGGAATGTGCGTGCAACAAGGAACACGCCCGCTGTCACCATGGTTGCGGAGTGGATCAGTGCACTAACCGGCGTCGGGCCTTCCATGGCATCCGGGAGCCATGTATGTAGCGGGAACTGCGCTGACTTGCCGACCGCGCCTGCGAAGAAGCCCAGTGCGATCAGGCTCACGGCTGTCGTGCCGATCATCCCCACATGGGCGTACATGTACGGGATGTCGAGGAAGTCGTTGCCCTGTGCGAACAGCGCAAGGATGGCGATCAGGAACCCGAAGTCACCCAGTCGTGTGACAAGGAAAGCCTTTTTGGCGGCTGCGGCCGCCGATGGCTTCGTGAACCAGAAGCCGATCAGCAGATAAGAGGATGTACCGACCAGTTCCCAGAACACGTAGAGCTGGATGATGTTGCGTGCAGTGACGAGTCCCAGCATCGAGGCCGTGAAGAGCGACATGTACGCGTAGTAGCGGATGTAGCTCGGATCGCCCTTCATGTAGCCCTGGGAGTAGATCTGCACCATCAGGCTGACACCGCTGACCACGATCAACATGATCGCCGTTAGCGGGTCGAGAAGGATTCCAATGCTCAGAGTTAGTCCGGCGACGTCCAGCCATTCATGAGTGCCAAAGTCGACCATCCCGTGCTGGGAGTTCACCGTGGTGAATGCCATGATCGACAACCCGAACGAGATGGCCAACGAAAGGATCGTCAACCAGCCCGCAAGTCGCTCGTACTGCGGGAAGAACGGACGCACCACAAGGCCGTTCACTACGAACGCTCCGAGTGGGATGAGGATGATCAGCCAGACGCCGAATTCTGAGATGTCCACGCTCTACAGCTTCCTCAGAATTTCGTCAGCGACGTGCTCACGGTTCAGCGGCACATAGACCCTGAACGGAACACGTTCGCTCCAGTCGAGGATGTCGCCTTCCGGGAGGATCTTGGCCGGTAGGCCTTCACCTTCGAGAAGGTTTTTCCACATTTCGGCGGTCATCAGATTCGCCGTTTTTTTGTACTCAACCCACACTAGGCGATTACCTCGTTTGGCGTTGATATTTGGTGCTCGTTACGTTTGACAGTCATCATCCGCGCATCGTGTCCAGTTCGCTGACATCGGCGGTTTCACGTTGTCGGTAAATAGCGATTACCAGTGCCAGACCGAGTGCGACCTCGGCCGCGGCTGCGGCGATGATGAACAGGGCGAAAACATGTCCCGAGAGTGCGGTCTGAACGGTGTCGGCGGTCACCTCAACCGGGCTACCGGTGAGTGCGGCAGGAACGGTGTAACGGGAGAATCCGACAGCGGCGATGTTGACGGCGTTGAACATCAGTTCGATCGACATCAACAGCACGATTGCGTTACGACGGGTCAATGCCCCGTACAGGCCAATGGCAAACAGGATTGCGGACACAAGCAAAACGTTTTCGAGATTCATTCGGACGCCTGCTCTCTAACTAGAGCAATCGAGCCGATGATGGCGGCCAGAAGTAGAACGCCCATCGCTTGCAATGCCAGGACGTAGTCCCGAATCAGCAACTCGCCTAACCAGCCTGTGGTGTCGGCAAAGACACCATCCTTCGCCTTGTCGGCGTCTGTAAAAGCAATGAGTTTAGGATCGCCGACGGGCTGTTCAACTTCCTCATATTGGCCGGTCAGCGCTGCGATAGCGTCTACATCGGTCAGGCTGGAATCGCGGTCGGACCAGGTCGTGTCGTAGGCAACGAAGCCCGCAACCACAACGAAAAGCGCGGCAACGATGCCACCACCGATCACCAGTACCCGATTGCCCTGTGTGGGGTTGCCCTGTCCCATGTCACGAGTAAGAAGGATCGCGAAGGCCACCACGATAGAGATGGCTCCCACGTAAACAAGAATCTGCGCCACGGCGACGAACTCGGCCTGCAGCAGGAAGAATATCCCGGCTACCGCAAGGAAAGACCCCGCAAGCGCCAGTGCCGCCCGGAACACGTCTTTTACGGTGACCACAAGTAGTGCACCGATGATTGCCGCTGCAGACATGATCCAGAAGACGACGTCGATAGTTCCGTCCATTAGTCGTCCACCGCCTCATCCGTCTTGCGGTCTTCGACCCAGCGTTTGGTGAGACTCTCAACGCTTGGCATTTCGTGGCGACCGGCTTTCTTGAAGTCGTCCAGGGTCTCACGGAATGGCGAGTACTCCTGTTCCTCCATCTGGGGCCGGTACCAGGTGGACGGATTCTTGGGCTGTGCGATCAGGTCGTCCTTGGAGAGAACGAGGTCCATTCGCTGGTAGTTTCCGCGCTCGAAGCTGGACCCCATGTGTAGAGCATCGTAAGGACAGGCCTCAACGCACAGGGCACAGAACATACATCGACCTGTGTCGATGTCGAACGTGTCTATTGCGTAACTCTCCCCTTCCTGGACGTTGATACCGCCCGGGAGGGTGACGATCTTGATGATGCCCAACGGGCAGTACTTGGCACAACTTGCGCAGCCGGTGCAGCGGTCCTCGTACCAGGTGAACTCGTTTCCCCTGAAACGAGCGGCCTGGGTTGGCCGTACCTCGATACGCTCAAATCCGAGCACCGCTCGCACGGCTTTTACGGGCCGTTTGAAGATCAGGCCGGGCGTGCTCAATCCGTACGCCTTGGCCGCACCCATCAACCCAACTCGCCGGTCCGGGTACTGCACGGTGAATGAAGGCCGCAGGATGGTCTTGAGCGTGACTCCCATGCCCTTGGCGAGGCCGATGCCGTAAACCATTAGTCGGCACCTCCGGCGGGGATAGCTGGAGCATCAGATCTGGACAAGGTCACGTCCTGGATGTTTCCCGCCCGTCGAGGGTCGTGCTTCGGACCGAGAACCTTGCCGAATATGTAGATCGATGCCAGGAACACGACCCAGTTGATCCCGGCCATGTACCAGAGTTCGGTGGTCGAAAGTGACGGCCATGCGAGGACCAAGAGTCCCGAGACGACAAGGTTGATCAGTGTCAGCTCAAAGAGCGCCTTCCAGGCGAAACTCATGATCTGGTCGATCCGCATACGAGGCCAGCTCGCCCGGACCCACACGATGACTGAAAGGACGATGACCATCTTGCCGACGAACCAGAGTTGCGACGGTATCGGGTCGAATCCGTGCCAACCGCCGAGGAACACCGCCGTGATGACACCACTTGTGGCGATGGTAGCGGCAAACTCGGACAGGAAGAACAGACCGAACTTCATGCTGGAGTAGTCGGTCATGTAACCGGCCACGATCTCGGATTCTGCTTCAGCAACGTCGAAAGGCGT
>JABIGL010000136.1 GCA_018650185.1 Chloroflexota bacterium | reverse complement strand
TTTCTGACAGGTTCGGGCATCGGCTGGTGTTCGCCGTAGCGCTCATCATCTTCATGCTAGGTTCGGCGCTTGTGGCGATCAGCCCTGAACTTCCCCATCTCATAGGCCGCGACGAACCTGACTTGAACTGGATGATCGGCGCCCGCGTCTTCCAGGCAATCGGTGGAGGGGCGATGATCCCGGTGGCAATAGCGTCCGTGGGTGACGTACTGCCGCGTGCGAGGCACGCATTGGCCTTTGGCATCATCGGCGCCAGCGCCGAGGCGGGAGGTGTGATCGGCCCGCTCTGGGCGGGGCTCATAACGAATTACGGCGGTTGGCAGTGGGTGTTCTGGATCAACATCCCCCTGGGATTGGCTGTTATCGCTGCATTGAGGTTCTCGCCTGCCGGTGTCCGTAATCCGGTGAAGATCGACTTGATCGGCGGCGCTATGTTCGTCGCAGCGCTCGCACTCCTGACGGCGGCCTTATCGCGTGCTGGAGATGTCGATGTTCTTTTCGGAGTTTTGCTGATCGCCACATTTGCATCTCTTATGTCCACCGTCTGGTGGCACAGGCGTACCGAAGATCCACTACTACCCGTCCGTCTAATCCGCACTCTCACATTCTCAGCGTCTAACCTGGGCCACCTTGCCATCGGAATATCGCTGATAACGGCGATGGTCACTGTGCCGCTCATGGCCAACACCGTACTTGGCCTGTCGGCCCTTGATGGCGGGTTAATGCTCCTCAGGATGACCATCGCCATACCGTTCGGCGCTGTTGCGGGCGGTTACTGGGTGCAGCGATGGGGCACCCGATGGCCGTTGTTATTCGGATTTGGTTTCGCAGCGATTGGTCTCGCGGCGATGTCACGATGGGATCTCGGCATATCGGATCCTGGTATGACACTCCACCTGGCCTTAGCCGGGCTTGGTTTTGGGTTGTTGATTGCGCCGATACACACCACAGCTCTTCACGCCGCTCGTGCCGGTGAACGCGGCAGCGCATCTGCACTCATTACCGTTTCTCGAATGGTCGGCATGACCATAGGACTGGCGGCACTGGCTGCATGGGGTACGACCCGTTTCGAACACCTGGCCGGTGATACGCCGCTCACATTGGAAGGCGTCGAGCAGATCGCCCAGGACGGCCTCACAGTTTTCCGGGGATTTTTCCTGTCCGCCTCAATCGTCGCATTACTTGGTCTAATTCCCGCCTGGATTATGAGTAAAGACCGCGCCGATTCTGGTCCACCCGCATCTGATTGAACGTGCGATAAGTCACGGTCAATTACGTCGCCATCAGCGTTAACCACTGGAGACGATTTTGCCCCGAAGAGAACAGCGACAACGCCGACGTGAACGACGTAACGCGGAGAAGCCCTCGGTCATTCAGAAATACCGTGGCTGGGTTCTTGGTGGCGGTGTGGGAGCGGTCATCATTGCCCTCGTGGTGTTTGGGATAGTTAACGCCGTATCCACCGAAGAGGACTTCGGGTTCACGGCGTACGGTTCGACCGACACACTGGGTATCGAAGATCGAAGCGCTGAGTTCGTCGCCGACATACTCACGCAGGGCAAGCCGATTGTGCTCAACTTCTGGGGAGGCACGTGCCCGCCCTGCCGTGCAGAAATGCCCGATTTCCAGGCAGCGTTCGACGAGTTCGGTGAAGAGGCAATCTTCCTGGGGCTGGATGTCGGACCGTTTACAGGGCTTGGAAGCCGATCAGACGCCGAGTCACTGTTGCAGGAACTGGCTATCAGCTACCCGACCGCCTACCCGGACGGCGATCCCACACGGGATTTCAGCATCATCGGACTCCCGCAGACCATCTTCTTCGATGCGGAGGGCAACAAGGTCGCCAGAGAAGGCTTCCTTAGCGGTTCCCGGATGAACCGGATCATGACTTCAACGCTGGGTCTTACACCTGCCAGCGAACGAGATTCCTAGGAGCCCCGATTAGAGGACCGTTCATCAGACCGGCGCTCGGCGTCGATCCTCTCTAGCTCGTACTCACCGTAGTCGACGTACTTCATGGCGTCTGCAATGGCTCGGTGTCCTGCTTGTTCGCGAATGAGTCGGTGCATCTCCTGGCACACCCGACGGTAATCAGGGTGCCCGGCCCTTGCTGTTCGAAGTTCAAGCAGGTGGAAAGCTTCTCGTGCATTCATCTGCATGACGAAACGGATGCGATAGCCGAACGGCACGACGTACTGCGCAACGTCAGGGCCGAACTGGTCGTTCAGCTTGTTATGCAGGCCTGAGGCCCGTTCCATACCGGCGTCCCACTCAGACTTGCGTCCGATCTCTGACACGACATCCGGGGTCGTGTAGCCGTGGGATGTTCCGAGACGCTGCCACTCAAGGGTCAGCATCCGGTGCCGCTGCAGGTCCCGAAAACTACCGAAATCGCATTTCACGTCGAATCGGTAATCCGTACGTTCCATGCCGCGCCCAGGCTTGTGACGCCGATTGATTCGATCCCCGGAGTATGCCCGGATAACGTCTGCCCGATTCTCAGCGCCCATCTTCCGTGCGGCCTCAAGCAGTTGCGCATCGGAGAGGTCTGAGTATGCGTACAGTGCAGAGGCGGCGACCTTGATCTCGGCGTCCGGGTCCCAGTCCACCAGCGTCACTTCCGGGCCTTCTGATCGTTCAATGTCCAGGGAGGCGACGATCTCGTTCATGCGTTGCGCCGTATCCGAGAAATAATTACTCCACGCGCCGCCACGGTCCGGAAGGTCGACCCGCTTCACGAAGGATGGAATCACTTGCCGCAACTCAGAAAGCATCATATCGCCGTAATCACGGGCCTCTTCAAGGGGATGAGCCTGCATACGAATTAGTAGTGCTTCATACGCCTGCCCGGTCCCATAAACGCCCACATTGGACGTCGTAGCCGCTGGCAACAGCCCGCGTGCTGCGTCACAGGCCTTGGCACGTATCGTGGCGTTGTAAGCCCGTCTGGAAGTGTCCTCGGTGCGAGGGAACTGCGCCTCGAAGTGTGGCGCAAGTTCGTGTACTAGCGATGAGTAGAGATCGAACAACGAATCCATCGTCGACCTGTATTCGGCTTCGAGTGCAGACCCCTGCATTTCTGGCGGGACGTGGTATCGATAACTTTCCCCGAGCGGGCGGTCGTAGTAGATGTAACGAGTGCTCTGTTCGAGGTAAGCCGCAATACGTCCCCATTCGAGGACCTTGGTGAGCAGGTTTGATGCCTGTTCACAGGCGAGGTGAGCACCACCGAGTTGAGCTACGGAATCATCGCCATACTCGCCAAAGACGCGGTCGTAGAGACCTTCTGCTTTGCTGAGCCGAACATTCGGGTCATCGTTCGCGATCGCATTTGAGACAGCGGCTATACCCAGCTCAGGCTCGTCGTGGAACTCGTCCAGGAACAAACGCCTGAGAGATTTGTGGGAGCGGGAGTAACGGGCGAACAGTGCACCCTTGACCACTTCCGGCAGATTTACGAGTCCGAAAACCGGTCCATCGGTGTTCGTAAAAAAGCGCTCCAGCACGGAGCGCTCGTCGGACGTAAACGGCTCTTCGAAATACACGTCGTCATTGTAATGATGCCCAGTCATACGAAACAGCATCATCTGGCAGCGTGAAGAAGGCCCGCTGAAACGGCAGGTCTTCTTTTTTAGTCCGAATTTACGCTGGAGACTAAACCAGCAGGCTGACCGGGTTCTCCAGCAGGCGACGAATCTCGCCCAGGAACACTCCGCCCTCTGCGCCGTCCGTGACACGGTGGTCTGCGGACAGGCTGGCCTTCATCATCTGGCGCACCACGATCTCGCCATCCCGGACGACCGGCGTCGGTGAAACCGCACCAACGGCCAGGATTGCCGATTGCGGTGGAACGATGATCGCCTGGAAGTTGTCTACACCCAGCATCCCCATGTTCGAGATTGAGAAGGTTCCTGCGGTGTTCTCTTCCTGGCTCAACGACCCGCCTTCGCCACGAACCCTGTTTGCCAGGTCCTTCGTGGCGGCCGATATCTCAAGCAGGCTCATGTTCTGCGTCCGCATTATCGCCGGGACCATTAGTCCGACTTCCAACGCAATTGCGATGCCGATGTTGATGTCCGCATGTGCGATCAAGTGATCGTCTGCAAACGTAGTGTTCAGCTTGGGATATTTTGAGATCGCTTTGACGCAGGCACGCACGATCATGTCGTTCACACTGATTCGAGGACCGGCGTCTCCGACCTCTTCGTTCAGTCCCTGTCTAACCGACATCGCCTGTGTCATGTCGATCGAGAGATCGATGTAGTAGTGCGGATTTTCCGTCTTACTGCGTACGGTGACTCGCGCAATCGCCTGCCGCATCGACGAAAGCGGGATGTCTTCGCCGCTAAGCGTGACCGGAGCGACCGATGAAGCGGTTGCAACAACCGGAGAGGCCGAAGGTGTAGCAGTCGGGGCCGCAGACAGACCTTCCACGTCAGCACGCGTGATGCGGCCACCGGGGCCAGTCCCTGTAATCGTTGCGAGATCAATCCCACGCTCGGCGGCAATCTTGCGAGCAACCGGGGACGCTTTGACCCGACCAGTGGAAACGGGAGCGGAGGCCGGAGGTGCATCTGTGGCGGCGACGGCGGGCGCAGCTTCTGCGACGGGAGCGACCACAGCCGGTGCGGCAGATGCTCCCTCCGGGACGTCGTCATCAGCATCACCGATATAAGCGATCAGATCCCCGACTGGAACCTTGGTGCCCTCGCCGATCACGATCTTGCGTAGTAGGCCTGAGCCGTATGCCTCCATCTCTACGACAGTCTTATCGGTCTCGATCTCGGCGAGGATGTCACCACGAGATACTTCGTCGCCCTCGGATTTGAGCCACTTAACGACGGTGCCTTCTGTCATGTCGGCGCCCATGGCCGGCATTACGACTTCGGTAATCAAATCCGAGACCCTTTCCTGAATTGGGTGCGGGTGGGCTTTGTATTTGCCCGGTGTTTTATATCTCTTCTAGGGTCAGCCTACGCCTCAGCAGCGTCGGCTTAGAGGCCGTAAGTTTTTTCGATCTCGTCTATCACCCATTGAGTCTGGGGGATCCCGAGTTGTTCTAATGGTCGGGTGTAGGGCGACGGTGTATCCGTGCCGCCAACACGAGCCACAGGTCCGTCAAGATAGTCCGAGCTCCGGTAGCCAATCTCGGCGGCTATTTCTGCGCCGAGCCCGGCGGTACGCCAGTTTTCATCAAGCACCAATGCCCGTCCTGTCTTTTCGACAGACTCAGTGACCGTGTCCATGTCGAGCGGGCGGAGAGTCCTGAGGTCGATCACCTCGGCCTTTACGCCAGTTTCAGCAAGTTTGTCAGCCGCGTCCAGCAACGTAATAATGCCGTGTCCCCAGCCGACCATCGTGATATCTGAGCCTTCACGCTTCACGTCAGCCAGCCCGATCGGCACGCGGAATTCCTCGTCAGGAACCTCTCCGCGCGTCCCGTACAACAAGGCGTTCTCCGCAAATATAACCGGGTTGTCGTCTTCGATTGAGCTGCGCAGCAAGCCCAATGCGTCGTATGGGGTCGAAGGAGTTACAACCTTCAAACCCGGCGTTGAGGCATACCAGTTCTCGAAGGACTGAGAGTGTGTAGCGGCAAGCTGAACGCCGCCGCCTGTCGGTGCCCGAAGGACCATCGGTACCTTCACCTGTCCACCGGACATGTACCTGATCTTGGCAGCCATATTGACGATCTGGTCAGACGCGACAAGCGAAAAACTCATCGACATCAACTCGACCACCGGACGTAGACCGGCAACGGCGGCACCAACACCAGCGCCGACGAATGCGGCCTCGGAGATCGGTGTGTCACGTATTCGGTCCGGGCCGTACTTCTCGAGCAGGCCCTGAGTGACGGCGTAAGCGCCATCGTACTTTCCGATGTCTTCGCCCATAAGGAAAACATCGGGATCGGCGTCTAATGCCTCCCGGAGTCCTCGTTGTAGGGCCTGTCTGAACGTAATCTCAGTCATGCATCAATTCCGCTGCCCGTCGTCGTCACGGCAGACAGCATCGTTCTAAGCGTAGATATCTGTAAATAGTTCTTCGTCCGGTGGGAACGGACTGTCCTCGGCAAATTTGACCGACTCATCGACTTCGGCGTCGACGCTGGCCCGAATCTCGGCCAACTCAGCCTCGGTGACTAGTCCCTGGGCGATGAGATCTTCCGGGAAGGTCGTGATCGGGTCCTTCGCCTCCCAGGCTTCTGTCTCCGAGCTGTCCCGGTACTTAACCGGATCCGCCATGGAGTGTCCCTGGAATCGGAAGGTTTTGGCCTCGATAAATGCGGGTCCGTTTCCTGCCCTGATGCTCTCCAGGGCGACCTTTGTCGCTTCCTGAACCGCTATCACGTCCATTCCGTCTACGACCGCCGCATGATCTATCCCGTAGGTGGCTGCTCCCGGGTAGAAGTCCTCTCCACCGGCACGCACGCGGTCGAATCGCGAGCCCATGCCGTAGAGATTGTTTTCAAGGAAAAAGAGAATCGGTAGCTTCCAGACCGAGGCCAGGTTCATCACCTCGTGGTATGTGCCCTGGTTCGTGGATCCGTCCCCAAAGAAGACGACGCAAACGCCGTCTGTTTTCCTGTACTGGTGGGAAAGTGCGAGTCCGGCGGCAAGCGGGAACTGTCCGCCAACGATGGCATGACCGCCGATGAAACCTTTATCGGCATCGAACAGGTGCATCGAGCCGCCCTTGCCCTTGCTCAAGCCACCGACGCGGCCAAAAAGTTCAGCCATCGTGCGGTTTGTGTCGAGCCCGCGCGCCAGGGCGTGTCCGTGGTCGCGGTAATGGGTAACGATGTAGTCGTGAGGCTGGAGCTGCGATATCGCCCCAACGGCGATCGCTTCCTCACCTATGTACAGGTGCAAGAACCCGCGGACCTGGCCACGGGTGTACATCTCGCCACACTTCTCTTCAAATTGCCGAATCAGGTACATCTGCCGATAGAGATCGGTTAGTTCCTGCTTTCGTGCGTTTCCCTCCTCATCGGACTGGGAAGACGCTTTTTCCTTGCTTTGAACGATCTTTCGACCTCCAGGCCGGGAATTGAACTGGCCCGCTTGCCCTCAGGAACAAGCAGGTTGGGGTTCCACGTTGCCGCCCTGGTCCATATAACGATGGGTTCACGGCGGCGGCTATCTTACTATACGACCGCCAGAAGGCCGAGCGGTTCTATTCATCTTCCTGGCTGCGAGTTGCTGGGTCCATCAGGCGTTCTCACCTGCAGAAAGTTGTGCTGCATGCATGACATTTTTAAGAAGCATTGCGATAGTCATAGGCCCTACTCCACCCGGAACTGGCGTACGCATCGAAGCCACATCACGCACGTCCAACGCGATATCGCCCGCAAGACGCCAACCGCGCTCATGGGAAGGGTCTTCAACCCGCACCGTACCGACATCGATTACGACGGCTCCCGGCTTGACCATGTCCCTCGTTATCAGGCCCGGCACGCCCATCGCGGCCACAAGGATGTCGGCCTGACGGGTAAACGAGCCGAGATCAACCGTCCGGGAGTGACAAACGGTCACTGTCGCATCGCCGCCATTGCCCCGCTTCAGGAGTAAACCTGCAAGAGGACGACCAACAATGTTGCTGCGACCGCAAATAACGACGTGCTTCCCACTCGTGTCCACGCCCTCCTCGGCCAACAGGCGTAGCACGCCCGTAGGCGTTGCCGGGGCCAACCGGGGTGTGCCGCCGAGCAGCAATCCCATGTTGAAGGGATGGATGCCGTCCACATCTTTTCCCGGGGCGATGGCGTGGAGGACCGTGTCGTCGTCTATATGGTCAGGCAACGGGAGCTGTACCAGGAATCCAGTGATGGCCGGATCTGCGTTCAGTTCTGCGATCACGCCCAGTAGTTCTTCCTGGGTTACCTCTGTTGGCAGCCTGCGCGTCTCGGAGTGCATTCCGACTTCGACCGATGCGCGCTCTTTTCCCCGGACGTAGGTAGCAGAAGCGGGATCTTCCCCCACAAGCACAACGGCCAGTCCCGGTTTGGCGTTCCCGGCAGCTAACCAGTCCTGGACCTCTTGCGCCACTTCAGCCCGTACCTTCTCCGCAATCGCCTTGCCGTCTATGCGTTTCGCTCGGATGAGAGCCTCCTGAGTCGCTTTATCAGGCGTTAAGGAACCGTTTGAGATAAACGCAATCGCCTTCTTGAAGGTTAGCACCGGATCACCGGTTAGCAGACGGGTCATAAGCAATAGGAGGTGCCACCGATCTTCCATGGCATCTGGCAACTTATAATCGCCTCATCGGGACGCTCCTCTTCTGGCATCGTGCCGATGGGAACCCTGATTCGGGAGGGCACAGGTTGTACGTCGGCGTAGACATAATCGAGATCGAGCGGATAGGTGTTACCTATTCCCGCTACCCGAAGCGATTTCTGGAGAAGATCTACACGCCCGGAGAACAGGCGTATTGCCGAGGACGTGCACCCCAACTGGCGAGTCGCTTTGCTGCCAAAGAAGCCGTAATGAAGGCACTGGGTACAGGTGTTCGCGGCGTCGGCTGGCGTGATATCGAAGTCCAGCGAAAACGTGGCCGTGCGCCGGAAATCGTTTTGCATGACCGGGCAAAGGCACGAGCGGAGTTGATGGGCATCACGCGTATAGCAATCAGCCTGTCCCATTCACGAGATTTTGCGGTCGCCAGCGTGGTCGCAGAATCTGACGGAAGGACGTGGTCGCCGTGAAGGTCGTTACAACCCGCCAGATGCGTGAGCTTGAGCAGGCATCTGTCCGCGCCGGTGTGTCACTGGACACCCTTATGGAAAACGCAGGACAGGCGATTGCCGAGGCCCTGCGAGATCGTTTGCCATCTCCGGGAAGTGGTCCGGCGCTCGTGCTTGTGGGGCCGGGAAACAATGGTGCAGACGGACTTGTGGCGGCGCGCCACCTCGCGGCCAGAGGTGTCGAAGTCACGGCCTATCTCTTCATGCCACGTGCGGCAGAAGACGAGAAGCGTGATCGTGCTATCGAGGCCGGTGCGAATGTCGTTCAGGCATTTGATGATCCAGATGATTCGAAACTGGTCGAACTCGTCTCGAATGCAACCGTGATTCTCGATGCTGTACTTGGAACCGGACGAGGTCGCCCCATTGAGCCCCCGCTGTCTGACTTGCTGAGGATCGTTAAAAACAACGCCCATGCACCGATCATCGCCGTGGATGTCGCGACCGGCATGTCCACGGACACCGGGCATATGGACCTGAACGGCCTTGAAGCCAACGAAACTCTAGTGCTCGGTCGCCCAAAGATCGGGGCCTTTCTCGAGCCCACGGGTCACGCCTGGAGATGCCTGGACATTGGCATTCCCGCCGGATTGGACGTCCAGGTACCGACCGAGTTAATGACCTCGGGGTCGATGAGTCGGATCATGCCTTCCCGTCCACCACGATCTAATAAAGGAACCTTCGGCAGGGCGTTAATCGTTGCCGGTTCCGAGAATTACGTGGGCGCTGCCTATCTTTCCAGCGCTGCCGCCGGGAGATCCGGAGCGGGGCTCGTGACCCTTGCGTTGCCGGACACAATCTACCCGTTGGTTGCGACGCGCCTCGCAGAATCGACATATATACCACTGGTCGAACAGGGCCGAAACGTCATCGACTCCGGTTTCGCTGCGGTCCAGGTAACCGACGCAGCGCGCCCCGCTACATCGCTATTGATCGGTCCAGGTCTCGGACAGACCCCTTCGGCGGTGGAGTTCGTGCGCTCGGTTCTCTTGGACCGGCGCGAAGGACCACGGCTGGTGATCGACGCCGACGCACTGAACGCACTCGCCTCCGTAGAGGATTGGCAGATTCGGGTTCGAGGCCCGGCGATCCTGACGCCACACCCGGGTGAAATGGCCCGTCTGCGTGGCTCCACCGTCCCGGATGTGCAACGGGATCGCGTTCACAGCGCACAGTCCGCCGCGGAAAGCTGGCGTCACATCGTTGTTCTGAAAGGCGCTTGTACCGTTGTTGCACACCCGGATGGTCGAACGGCCATCAGCCCCTGGGTGAACCCAGGAATGGCGACCGGGGGAACCGGAGACGTACTTGCCGGTCTGATCGCTGGTTTCCTGGCACAGGGCATGGAACCGTTCGATGCGGCGTGCCTCGGCGTATTCGTGCACGGACTTGCCGGAAATATCGCCCGGCGAGCGACCGGAGAAGTGGCGATGGTGGCCGGAGACGTGCTTGAGTCGCTACCCACGGCGCTCAAACAACTCGCGAACTGATGCGAATCAGCCCTTAACCGCTGATATCATCGGCACATCGTGGGAAAACTGCTCGCCGTCGACGTCGGCAACTCAAACGTCACAATCGGGGCATTTGAAGGCGATCGCCTGATCGCAACGTGGCGATTCGCCACCGATGCACGTCGAACCGCGGACGAACACAACCTCCTTCTCCAGGGCATGTTGCAATCCAAGGGTGTCGATCCTTCCGACTTCCCGTCTGCGGTGATGTGTTCCGTGGTCCCCCCTCTTACGGGCGCTATCGAGACCGCATTACAGGACATGCTTGGTACGGAACCGATGGTAGTGGGTCGTGGAACGCGCACCGGAATCAAGGTCAATTACAACCGACCGCAGGATGTCGGAACCGACCGAATTGCTGACGCAGTTGCCGCATACCGGCTTTACGGTGGCCCCTGCATCGTCGTGGACATCGGCACTGCAACTGTTTTTGATGCGATCAGCGGAAACGCCGAGTACCTGGGCGGTGCAATCGCTCCCGGCATGACGCTGGCCGCCGAGGCGCTCTACAGGGGCACATCACAACTACGACGCGTTGATCTTCAGGCCCCGGACAACGCCATCGGACGCAATACAACGGACGCCATGCGTTCAGGCCTCGTGTTTGGATACGTCGGGCTCGTTGAAGGCATGGTCAAACGATTTGCCAACGAACTGAGCCCGGACGATCCAGCTTCCTGCAAAGTCATCGGGACCGGCGGTCTGGCTCGTGTGGTTGCCGCACAGTCAGGCGTTTTGCAGGATGTTAATGAGGACCTGACGCTCATTGGTCTTCGGATGCTCCACGAATTGAACAGCGGGGAGTAGGCGTGGCTACAATTCTCAACGGTAAATCAATCGTCCTCGGCGTGACCGGGAGCATCGCCGCGTTCAAGGCCGCTGATCTCGCCAGCAAGTTGACGCAGGCTGGTGCAGACGTTGACGTCGTGTTGACTCACTCAGCGCAACGGTTCGTCGGGGCTGCCACGTTTGCCGGCCTGACTCACCGACCTGTATCAACCGGGCTGTATGAATCAAACTCCGAGCTTGGTATCGACCACGTTGCACTGGCACGCCGCGCTGACCTTATTCTCATCGCCCCGGCCACTGCCAATGTCCTGGCGAAGTTGGCGCACGGTATTACGGACGATGTGTTGACGGCGACGATCCTCGCCGGGTCACAACCACTGGTTGTCGCCCCGGCTATGGACGCCGATATGTACGCGGCCGCGGCCTCTCAGGCGAACGTCCAGACGCTGAAAGAACGGGGCGTCCACTTCATCGGCCCGGAATCTGGACGGCTGGCTTCGGGACTGGTAGGACAGGGGCGGATGACTCAAGTTCAAGACATCATCGGGAGTGTCAGGGCGTTACTTGGCAAGAGCGGTGACATGGTCGGACGCCGTGTCGTAGTTTCCGCGGGTGGTACCGAAGAGCCCATAGACCCGGTACGGGTGCTGACCAACAGATCTACCGGGAAGATGGGATTCGCTATCGCCGAAGCCGCTCGTGATCGTGGGGCAGACGTCACGCTGATCACAGCGCCAACAGCCCTACCCTCTCCCGCCGGTATCAGCGTGATACCCGTCGAGTCAGCGATCGAAATGCGGGACGTAGTACAGACAGCCTGCGTGGGATCGGACCTGCTGGTAATGGCGGCGGCGGTCTCCGACTATCGACCGGCCGATCCTGCCGACCAGAAGATCAAGAAGTCCGGTGACGATCCCCTAAGTATTGATCTCATACAGAACCCGGACATCATTGCCGGTATAAAAGTCGACGGACTTGTCAAAGTGGCGTTTGCGGCCGAGACCAACGACCTGATCGAAAACGCCGACGCAAAATTATTGTCCAAAGGTGTTCAAATGGTTGTGGCGAACGACGTCACCGCTGCCGATTCTGGCTTTGGAACGGACACCAACGCTGTGACATTCATCACCCCGGGTCGTGAGCCCGAGGCGATGCCACTGATGGAAAAACTCGATGTCGGCAACGCCCTACTGGACCGGGCGCTGCCGTTTCTTAACAAATAAACCAACACTGGAGTAACGACGAAATGCGCATGTACTGGAAAGAGCACCCCAAAGGGCTGGACCTCGCCCTCCTTCTCGACACCGGTGAAGAGGTCAACCTGGGCGGCGTCCGCTCCATGAAGCGTGGCATTCAGGCGATCGCCGCAACGCGTGGATATGATCCCGGCCGCGCTATCAAGGGTTTGACGACATTGGATGAAGGTAAAGAGTTCGTGCTCGGGTTCAAACCCTGGAACGAGTTCGTCCCGGACGATCTGGTCGTGGAGTCGGAGATCGTTAAGGCGGACTAGCGGACACTAACGACAGCAGATCGAACCAGGAGAACGTATTTGGCTTACACAGCGATGAAATCCTGGCTCGATACCGAGCTGGACGAAATACGGGCGGCCGGGCTGTTCAAAGACGAGCAGGTGATAGAGACGCCGCAGGGCGCACGTGTAACTACGGACGCTGGCGCTCGGATTAACTTCTGCGCCAACAACTACCTGGGGCTCGCCGACAATCCGGAGATACTTGAAGCTGTGACGGCCGGAGTGAAGACCCACGGTTACGGGATGGCGTCCGTTCGCTTCATCTGCGGAACACAGGACATCCACAAAGAGCTTGAAGCTCGGATTAGCCAGTTTCTCGGCACAGAGGACACTATCCTCTACAGCTCTTGTTTTGACGCCAATACCGGGTTGTTCGAGACGCTCCTCGGCCGAGAGGATGCCGTCATAAGCGACGAGTTGAACCACGCCTCGATCATCGACGGAATAAGACTCTGCCGTGCCGACCGTAAGCGCTACAAGCACAGCGATATGGCAGATCTTGAGGCCAGGTTGCAGGAAACGGCGGATGCTCGGTTCCGCATGATCGCCACGGATGGTGTATTCAGCATGCAGGGCGACCTTGCAAAACTGGTCGAGATTTGCGACATGGCTGACAAATACGACGCCATGGTGATGGTGGACGATTCGCACTCGACAGGTTTCGTCGGACCCGGTGGCCGTGGCACACCGGCGCAACTCGGCGTCGAGGACCGGGTGGACATCATCACCAGTACGCTTGGTAAGGCACTCGGCGGAGCGTCTGGCGGCTTTACAACCGGTCATTCCGAGATCGTGTCCTACCTGCGCCAACGTTCCCGCCCTTATTTGTTCTCCAACACACTCCCTCCGCTTGTTGTTACCGGTGCCTTGAAGGCGTTGGAACTGGTAGACGAGCAGCCGGAGTTGCGCGAGAAGTTGTGGGACAACACCCGCTACTTCCGGGATCGTATGACGGCATTCGGGTTCGAGCTGATTCCGGGCGACCACCCCATTGTCCCGGTGATGCTCCGCGATGAACTCAAGACCGTCGAGATGGCGGCGGCAATGAACCGACGCGGTATTTTCGTGGTCGGGTTCAGCTACCCGGTTGTACCCCGAGGCGAGGCACGTATCCGGGTTCAGATGTCAGCAGCGCATGAGCGGACCGAGCTTGATGAGGCGCTGGAAGCGTTCAAGGACGTTGGTGCAGAACTGGGTGTGATTTAGCTTTGACTGGTTTGAATTTCGACCTGAATCAACTCCCAAAACCGATCCCTGATGAACTGTCTGGCAAGGTAGCGATTGTCACCGGCGCCGGTCGAGGCATGGGGCGTGCCACGGCAACCCGGCTTGCGGCTGCGGGGGCGTCGGTCGTGGTGAGCGATATTTCAGAAGATTCTTCGGAGGCGGTTGCCGCTGGGCTACGCGAGTCCGGGGGGCAGGCGATTGGCCACGCCGGTGATGTCGCCAATGCCTCTGATGTCGACGGGCTTATTAAGCGGGCCGTATCCGAGTTCGGGGCGCTGAACATTCTCGTAAACGCCGCCGGAGTGCTGCGCAGAACCCCCGTCTTTGAGATGGATGAATCGGAATGGGACTTCGTGATCGGCGTGAACCTGAAAGGCACGTTCCTCCCGTCCAAAGCGGCCCTCCCCGCTCTACGAGAATCGGGATGGGGCCGCATCGTCAACTTCTCTTCCACGGCGGGTAAGACGACCAGCACATTGGGGAGCGCCGCCTACACGGCTTCCAAACACGCCGTACTGGGATTGACCCGGCACATGGCCATGGAAGAAGCGTCCCACGGGATAACGGTGAATGCCGTGTGTCCGGGTCTGATCGACACCGAGATGGTGCAGACCGAAGTGGATGAAGCCCGAAAAGCCGCCTACGCAAACAGCTTCCCGATCCACCGCCTGGGTGAACCAGAAGAAGTAGCCGAACTCGTGGCCTTCCTCGCATCAGACCGCGCCGCCTACATCACAGGCCAGGCCCTCGATATCAGTGGCGGAGACTTGATGGTCTAGGGCGGACCATGGACGGCGAAGTACCCCGGTCTAGCGCTACACTGCCGAATGAGGTGAAGTGTGTTGTCAAATTTTGGCGAAAACTGGCATCCAGCGCGGATAATCCCAACATCCGGGATAAGAGGAACCCGAGAACAGGAGACGCGAGCTACATCAGCGTTACTTTCTGTGATTTCAGCGGTTCCCGAATTCGGACAGTCGTTGCTAAAACGGGTGGGGCGCCTGCGGGCAATATTGAATGTTGGGTGGAGATACCGTTTGAAATTGCCAGCGGTGATGTTGTAAGGCCCGATGGGGCGATATCGATCACTCGCCGCGGAAAACGATGGACAGCACTAGTTGAGGTCAAAACCGACCGGACAAAGTTGGGTGTCGATCAACTTGAGACGTACCTCGATGTATGCAAATCAGAGAAATTTGACGCATTAATATCCATTTCTAACCAGTTTTCCCCGATACCCGGCGTTCATCCGGTTGTGGTTAACCGTCGGAAAATTCAATCGGTTGAGCTACATCACCTCTCTTGGAATGCTGTCCTTACCGATGCCGTGCTCCAACATGAACATCGTGGTGTTTCAGATCCTGATCAGGCGTGGATTCTCAGTGAACTCATACACTACCTGGAACATCCAAGTTCGGGGGCCATGCATTTCGATGACATGGGTTCGTCGTGGGTTGCGGTTAGAGACGGAGCAAGAAACGGAACCTTGAGGGAGAACGACCCGGGTGTTGTGGACGTAGTAGCCACGTGGGAAGAATTGACACGATATTTGAGTTTGACTCTGGGCCGAACTCTTGGTGCCGACGTTCAACAAGTGCTGTCACGTCGGGAGCGCGAGGACTACGGACTACGTCGCAGCCAACTCACACGTGAGCTGGCCGTCAATGCCAGCTTGTCTTCGACTTACCGTGTGCCAAATTCGGTTGGAGATATCGTTGTTTCGGCGGACCTGAAAGCCAAGATGGTTGCCGCCAGTATTTCGTTGTCAGCACCCAGAGAAGGAAGGCCGAGAACAAGGCTGAATTGGCTCATTCGGCAACTCGGTCGTGCCCCTGACAACACAAGAATAGACACGTCATTCGAAGGAACTCGTCGAACCACTTCAGAGTTACTAGGCAGATTGCGAGAAGATCCTGACAAAGGTTTAGATGAACATCGTTCCAATGCTCCGCGGGCGTTCCGGATAGCGTTATCGGCGGATATGGGAATCAAAAAAGGCTCGGGCACCGGATCGTTTATTGGTTCTGTCACGGACATTCTCGATGAATGCTATGGAACGATTGTTCAAAATCTGAAAGCCTGGGCACCCCGCGCCCCTCGCTTACCTAAACTGAACCCGGAAGAATCCATCGATGTTAATGACCCGGAAGTTGACGTGGACGTCTGATGGGTGACTGCCTCCTCCCTGGGAGGGAGGAGGTCTGGATGTGGGTGTGAGTCGCGTCGCCGCGGCCACGATTACTCGGAGCCCAGGGCCCTACCAACTAAAACACCGACCATGCTATCGCGTCGGTATCCAGGTTCCAGTGGAAGCTACCACTTCGTGGGCCATCCGTTGCGTTGTGGACGGTTATTGTGGCGCTCCAGATACGTGCAATCGGAGTACCGGGTTCGGCTCCAACGGCTCCGGTTAGATCCGGGTGGAGGTCCAGGAGGATGCTGATGTCATCATTGGACATCAACGCCTGCCAGTCCGCATTATTCTCCTGGTTGAACCGCGCAAGCGCCTCCGTGCTGTCCTGTGACACGGTCTCGACCTCACCGTCGCCGTAATGGAAATTGCTGGCATTGCAGCTCGTGATTCCGAGTCCGACGGTGCAGAAGTAGGTCTCAGTGTCCGTCTGTAACGTGACCGACCAGTCACGGGCGTACCCGATGCCCGGGCTAAGCTCAGATCCAGCGCTATCGCCGGAACCCAGCATTCCCGCCGCCCGGGACGCGTGACCGGCAATTTCAAAGACGACGCCCGGTGCCTCGGCCGTCGCCAGTTCAGCCGCCTGTTTTGCGGTCAGCCAGGCGAGCTTGGACAGGTCAACCGGAACCTGCGTCGCCATCGGCTCTGGCGTTGGAACAGGGGTAGGCGCTGCGGTCGGCGCCACGGGTACTGATGTCGGGGTAGGCGCTGGATTTACTAATGCCGTCGGAAGCGTTTCAGCCGTAGGAGCAGCGGTCGTCGTCGCAGTTGGCGTTTCCTTGCTCACGGCGCCTGAAATCGTCCCTGCTCTGTTGAGGGTCTGGCGATCACCGGGGTCGGTTTTCAACTGCTCGGCTTCTAACGCGACGTTCGTCGCAGTGTAATCCGCGCGTTCTGTGGCGATCTCTGCCTCGAAGGTGGCGGTGGCTGAGCGTGCCGCAACGCTGGTAGCTGTCTGATTGCTCTCATACAGCGCTAGGTCCTCAAGACATTGTTCGTAATCTTCCTCGTCATCAGCATTACTTCGGCTGAGACCATCACAATCCGCTTTCTCGGTGGGGCCACATGCGGCCAGCACCCCTGCAACCATTACCACACCGACAAGTGTCACCAGTTTCTTCAATTCGAGCATCTTTTTCCTTTGAATCGCCAGCTCCCCGAAAATAGCCTCCCTACGACTTCTCTTCCTGTTCCTCTGGCTCGATGGTCGCGGCAAAGCGCTCGCCATCGGCATCCCCTTCCTTCACATCCACACCTGAAGCATTTGCTCCATCGCCCACATCACCCATCACTCCAGCCAGCACCCGCAGATTTTCTGCGTCCCCCTCCAACAACAACGATGCGAGTGGTCGTCCCATTCCCAGCCCAAGGTCTGTCTTCGCTTTTCGAACCGCTGCAATAGCATCGCAGGCCACTGCGAATGAATCAGCGCTGGCCGGAGCGGGAATGCCATCAAACTCGGCGGCAGTCGGCCAGTCCGCTATGTGTATGGATTGTTTGCCTGTCTGGTCGGCAAAGGTCCAGGACCACACCTCGTCGGTAATGGTCGGGACGAATGGTGCGAACAGCCGCATCGTCACACTCAGGCCAGTCCGAAGTGTAGCGATGGCCGACGCCCGTCCCTCAGGGTCTTCGTCGGTCCGCGTGCGCTTCTTTACGAGCTCAAGGTAGTTGTCCGTGAACGCGCTCCAGAAGAACGTTTCGGTCTCTTCCAATGCACGTGAATATTCGTACTCCTCAAATGCGGTGGTCGCACGCTCCACCAGCACCTTCAACTCTGCGATGAAAGCCAGGTCCAGTTCGTTCGTTATCTCGCCTTCAGGACCTTCCTGTGAGAGTACAAACTTACCGGCGTTGTAGATTTTTGTGACGAGCCGTTTACCGACCCTGAACACCTGTTCATCAAACGCCGTATCGGTCCCGAGTCGTGCGCTTCCGGCCCAGTATCTAATCGCATCAGCGCCATACTCTTCAAGCATTCCCGTCGGGGTCACCACATTGCCCCGGCTCTTGCTCATTTTCTTACGGTCAGGGTCCAGGATCCAGCCACTCAAGACGACGTTGTGCCAGGGCACGTCATCGTGGTGAAGGTGGGCCTTGGCGATGGTGTAGAACGCCCAGGTTCTGATGATGTCGTGTGCCTGCGGTCGAACGTCCATCGGGAACAGTTCGTCCATCTTGTCGCCGTCCTGATCCCATCGAGCGCCGATCTGCGGTGACAGCGAACTGGTGAACCATGTGTCGAAAACGTCTGGCTCTCCGGCGAACCCACCGGGCTTCCCGCGCTGTTCTTCCCCGAAGCCCGGGGCCGTGTACGACATCGGGTCCAACGGCAAAATGTCAGACGTTGCGAGGATAGGTTCGGAATAGATCGGATTGGCTTGATCGTCTAATTGATACCAGACCGGGAACTGGACACCGAAGTAACGCTGCCGGCTGATCGCCCAGTCAAGACCGAGGTTGGCCGTCCAGTCTTCGTACCGTTTGCCCATGTAGGCAGGGTGCCAGGTTATCTGGCGACCACGCTCAATGAGCTGATCCTTCTTGTCCATCAAACTGACGAACCACTGTCTGCTCGTCAGGTATTCCAGCGGGCTGTCGCCCTTCTCAAAGAAACGCACGGCATGTTTGAGCGGTCGCGGCTCGCCCTGGAGAGGCGCCCCTCCGTTTGCTAGTGCGGAGTTGGACTCCTCACGAAGCTGTTCCACGACGATGCGCCGGGCCTGATTGACACGCTTGCCAATGATGCCGGTGTAGTTGGCGTTGGCCAGCTCCGGGTCGTTACTCTCCCACCCTTCGTCGCCGTAGTTCCGAGGCACTACGAGGCCGTCACGCCCGAGAATTTGCCTCAGTGGTAGCGACTCTTCACGCCACCACTGCACGTCAGTTTGGTCACCGAAGGTACATACCATGAGCACACCGGTGCCCTTCTCAGGGTCCGCCAGCTCGGTCGGGAATATCGGAACCGGGACGCGGTAGACCGGTGAGATGGCTTTTTTGCCAAATAACGGCTTATATCGCTCGTCGTCCGGATGCGCTGCAATGCCGACACATGCGGCCAGAAGCTCCGGACGCGTCGTGGAGATTACGAAACTGCCGCCATCTTCAGTACCGAACTCAAGGTCGTGGAATGCACCGTCTCGTTCTCGGTCTTCGACCTCAGCCTGTGCAACCGCTGTAGCAAAATCGATATCCCACATGGTGGGCGCCTCGACCTGGTAGATGTGTCCTTTTTCGTACAGGTCCAGGAAGCTTAGCTGTGCAATGGCACGTGACCGATGGTCGATCGTTGCGTACTCCTCGTTCCAGTCCACCGATAGCCCGAGCATCTTCCACAGGTCCTTGAACGCGACTTCATCCTCGGCCGTCACGATGTGGCACAGATCGATGAAATTGCGACGTGAAATCACCGTTGGACGTGGAAGGTCGCGGGGCTTTGTGTTGGGATCGACTCGCTCGACCTTGAGATCAGGGTCGTACGCCATGAACGGGTCGGACCGGACGTTAAACACGTTTTGTACGCGTCTCTCGGTAGGTAGGCCGTTATCGTCCCAGCCCATCGGGTAGAAGATGTTCTGCCCCTTCATCCGCTGATAGCGAACGATCAGGTCCTGGTGCGTGTACGAAAACACGTGACCAACGTGGAGCGATCCGCTCGCGGTAGGCGGCGGGGTGTCTACGACGAACGTCTCGTCGCGAGGGCGTGCGGGGTCGTAGCTGTGGATGCCCAGTTCGTCCCAACGGGCACGCCATCGTGGTTCCGCCTCTTCCGGTTCGAAGCGCCGCGGAAGTGCCGAAGTGTCGATCGGCTTCACCCATCCTCGTTCTGTCGTTGCCATACCTGTCCCTGTAACTAGAGTTGCCACCGCAAACCGGCGGAAAATAAAAAACCCCGTCCATCAAAGGACGGGGCATTTCGCCTCGCGGTACCACCTTCGTTGCCTCAACCTGGGAATCAGGTGAAACCACTCAATAGCTGTTAACGGTAGCTGCCGTCCGGCCCTGTCCCTCTGGATTCAGGCCGACCGCTCCGGGACGACTTCCCACCTGACTGCGGCGCCGGGATCACAGCATCCCCGGCTCTCTCTCGCCCGCCACTGCGGTACTACTTCCCATCAACGCGTTTAACGTCGTAAGGCCATAAACGCTAGCACCGCCGATGACCCTCGGTCAATCTGCTGAGACAGCGGCCTCGGTAGTTTCCGGAGTGACTTCAGGTTCAAGGCCGCAACGCTCTCTCAACCTGTTCCACTCCCGGTCCACGTTCGCCTGTATCTCCTCGATTACCCCCGGTTCTTTGTCTTTGAGCAGGTGCCGGAACCGACCCTGGGACTCCAGATAATCGATGATCGGTCGAGTCTTGTGACGAGGTCCGTTGAGCTTGTACTTCCCGTCGTCCACCTCGTAGAGAGGCCAGAGTGCCGTCTCTACCGCAAGCCGAGAAATGGCCATCGTGTCTTCCGGCTCATATCGCCAGCCCCGGTCACATGGGGCGAACACGTTGAGGAATGCAGGTCCTTCGGCCTTTTCAGCCGTCCGGACCTTGGTCATCAGGTCTTTCCAGTGGTGGACAGCGGCCTGCGCCACGTAAGGCACGCCGTGTGATGCGACGATGCCTGTCATATCTTTACGCCACTGCGGTTTGCCAGGCACCAGGTCACCGGCCGGGGTAGTTGTAGTCCATGCGCCCAGCATCGTGGCACCGCTGCGCTGTATGCCGGTATTCATGTAGCCCTCGTTGTTGAGGCAGATGTACATGAATTTGTGCCCACGTTCGAGCGCACCCGATAGCCATTGGAATCCGATGTCGTATGTGGCCCCGTCTCCGCCAAAGACGACGAACGTCATCGGCCTTTCGGCCATCCGACCTTTTCGGACTAGAGCTTTATATGCGGCTTCAATTCCAGATGCACTGGTGGCTGCGTTCTCAAACGCGCTGTGAATGAGCGGCACCTTCCACGCTGTATCCGGGAATCGAGTGCTGGACACTTCAAGACAGCCTGTCGCGAGCGCGACCACGGGTTCGTTGGCAAGCGCAAGAAGAACCTGTCGAACGATCACGGATTCCGAGCAGCCGGCGCACAGCCCGTGCCCAGATTCGAACCCGTCGTCCAGTAACGTGAGATCACGTAGTTTGAGAGTCATCAGGACGATACCTCCGCGGATTCCGGATCTTCTCTGAGTCCGAGATAGGTTGTCGTGGTCGACTCTTCACCGCTCTCGAATGCGGATACGAGTTCGCCAAGTGCTTGATTGAGTTGCCCCAGGGTGACTACACGACCACCAAGTCCATAGACGAACCCCTTCATCAACGGCCGGTCCGTGCGACTCCAGAGCGCTGATTTGATATCGGCAAGTAATGGGTTGACGGCCGATCCGAACCCGATGGCACGGTCCATAACTCCGACCACGCGAGCGCCGGAGAGAGCTTCTGCTATCGCATCCACGGGGAAGGGTCGCAGCAGTCGAATTCGAAGCGCTCCGGCCTTCACGCCCGCAGCACGGGCGGCATCTACTGCAGCATGCGCCTGGCCTTCCGCCGAACCCATGAAGACAAGGACGACCTCCGCATCGTCCATGCGGTACGGCTCAAGTATCTGGTGGTGCCTGCCTGATATCTCGCCAAATCGCTTCAACGACGCTTCGACAACGGGTTGCGATGCGTAGAGCGCCGCTTCCTGCTGTCGTCTGTGCTCGAAGTAGTAGTCCCGGAAGTCCAGCGCGCCGTATGTTGCGGTTGAACCTTCCGCAAGTAGAGAAGTCTCAGGTTCGTATTCACCGACATAGTCCCGCACAACGTCGTCCGGCAGTACATCTACACGTTCAACCGCGTGCGTGACCATGAAGCCATCGACGAGGTTGGCGCACGGAAGCATCACATCTGGATGCTCCGCAACCGTTTGAGCCACCAGCGCAAGGTCGTACGCCTCCTGGGGGCTGCTCCCGGAAAGCATGACCCACCCGGTTTCACGCATCGCCATAGCGTCGGAGTGATCGCCAAGGATATTTAGCGGAGCTGACAGGGCACGTGTGCAGAGGTGCATCACGATGGGGAGTCGCATTCCAGAGGTCACGCCCAGCATCTCAAACATTAGCGCGAGCCCGGGACCAGCTGTGGCGGTTATTGCACGAGCACCCGCAGCACTGGCACCAACACAGGCGCTGAGCGCTGCGTGTTCACTCTCAACGTTGATGTACTCGGTGCGGACTACGCCATCGGCGCAGTACTCGGCGAACTTCTCGATGATTAGCGTCTGCGGCGTGATCGGATACGCGGCGACCACTTCCGGCTCGATCTGCTTCAGCGCATACGCGATAGCCTCGCCGCCGTTGACGGCGATGGCGGTGGAGGGTGCAGCCTCCACCGCATCATCACTTACAGGTCGCTCTCTTGTATCTACCAAAAGTCTTTCACTCCCGGACTCGTCGAGTTAGGCGATGTTGACGGCTAATCTGCCCCGTTCAATCCCGTTCTTCTGGGACCATCTCTATGCACTTCACCGGGCATTCGCTGGCACATATGCCGCATCCCTTGCAGTGATCCAGGTCGACCGATTGAAGGGTTCCTTCCGCAGTCTTGAAACAACTGTCCGGGCACATCACCCAGCAGATCATGCAGTGCGTACATTTATCGAAATCGATGATTGGCAACTTTGTGCGCCAGGAGCCAGTCAGGTTGCGCTCGGTACTCCCCGGCAGGAGAACGGTCCCACCCTGGGGAACTTCTGACCACGACTCTGTTCCGGGCTGTGTCATGAACGTTCTCCCTCGCCGATCGTCGTGGCGGTCTCGTAACCCCGTTCCAGCGCAGCGATATTTCCTTCGACAACACGCTCAGGGAATAGTTCACCGAGTTGCTTGCTGACGGCCTCTGCCATCGTTTCCAGAGTCACCATCGGGAATACTCTCAAGAGAGCTCCCAGCATTGGTGTGTTTGGAAGCGGCCGACCAATCAGTTCCACCGCAATAGCGGTGGCATCAACCGTGCAGATGACGATGTCATCCCGTATTAACCGGGTCTGCTCATCTTCCGGAGTCCGTATCGAGTTGACGACAACGGCCGAGCCTGACGCCATGCCTTCAAGCACATCCACGTTTCCAATTAGAGAGGGGTCCAGTACGAGGACCAGCCCGGGGCTATCAACCGGGCCACGCATCGTCGGAGGCTTATCACCTATCCGCGTGTACGCAGCGATAGGCGCTCCAGAACGTTCTGCTCCAAAGTCTGGAAGTGACTGCGGGTAGTACCCGCCTTCAAGCGCTGCCGTGGCAAGTAAACGACTTGCCGTGACCACGCCCTGCCCGCCACGACCGTGCCAGCGGACTTCCGCAGGTAGTGCAACCGGTGTCGTCGTCACCAATACGTGGCGCTCCTTGACTCGCTAAAAGCTAGCGATCCTCCCGGACCATTTCAGCCAGTGTCGTGCGCGCCCCATGAGGAAGGCATGAAGACGACTAGCGAGGGATTCCCACCTACCTCATGGTTCATGCCAGTCTCATGTGCACCTGAAGAATCCTCACGATTACCTCACGTATACGGGCCTAGCTTGCGGTCACGCAGTATGGGGAGGTAGGTCCTTTTCCACCTCTCCGAAAGAGGAGGCGACCATGGCACGACCACGTTTCCTTACGTTCGTGATACCGGGCGTATTGCCGCTGATAATCGCGGCTATTGCACTTGCCAGTGGGGCACCACTTTTGACGACGCTCGCGGTCGTGACGATTGCGAGTGTCATGACGTTCGGTGTGTATTTCTCTGAACGTATCGCTACACCCGCAGTACTTGTACACGGAGCTGAGGCATTCTCCAGAACCGCTCGGGCGATTGGCATCGCCCTGACGCGGCGGGTTCGATATCGGGGCCAGTTAGCGGTGGTGAAGATCGTGTCGCAATCAGGCGCCTGTCCGCTCGGGCTTGAGGCAGGAGCGACCTGGGAAATCAGTGAATCCGGTCGTTTGGACGGGCCAATTTGCCGCCCTGCGGCGCTAGCTATGGGTCTGGTCCTCGAAGACGTGGATATACAGGCGCTTAAGGCCTGTGTCTGTCCCAGAGGGCCGCAAACGGTGTCATTTGCCGTGGAATCAACGTGACGCACCACGGAATTCACAGTTAATCCCACATCGCTACGACATCGATCGGAGCAACGTAACCGAGGGAGGACAGGATGCAGTTCGGCAACGAATCCACTAGCTCCACTTCTCTGACACGGGAAATGTTCAGAGCAGGACGCACATGCGGCGAGTGCCTGTTGTTAGCAGCAGAACAGGTTGATGGACCGGGTAAGGACGTTTTACTCCGTGCAGTGAAAGGTCTATCCGCAGGCCGCGCCGGGACCTGTTCCCTGTTGGTCGCCGGTCTGCTTGTTATCGCAGAAAAGGACGACCCTGAATCTCACGCCGATATTCCATACAACGATCTGCTGGAGACCTTCGTCCCCGACGGTGGGCCCGGTTCACATATGGCACGGGGCAATCACAAGCTTAACGAGTTCAAACGTCGGTTCGAAGACCGTGTGCGGAAAGACCATAAAGGCATGTCGTGTGCCGACATTACAGAAGCGGACTGGGGATCAGGTCTCCCCGTTACTAGTCCCGGTCCGTACCCGGATGAGACATGCGTCAGTCTTGCGGACGCTACAGTCTCAGACCTGAACGAGATTCTTTCACGAACCTAGCCAAAGTCATCCTCGGGTTCGTACAACCCTGCGGCGGATTCGCCTGGCGTAGCGCGGGGGTGCTTTATACGTATGCAGGGTGTCAAGATCTATGTAGGGCGTTGAGTCGTCCTCATCGCTGTTCTTACGGGCCTCCGCCAGCCTCATACGCTCGAGCAATTCCAGCCCTTTGCGTGTGTCGCTCGCTATTCGGGCCGGGTCAGCGTTCTTGAACCTTCGCTGGAACAACCAGTACGTAAACTGATCAACATTGCCCAGGTTCCCTGCCGCCCGCTCGGGTCCCCGGGATTGCCGACTAACACGCGTCCCTGTTTCCCCGGTGAATTCGGTAATGAGATCATCCCGTGTTGCCCCGTACAGAACTTCATACGAAACATCAGCGGCAAAATCATCCGGTGCGAATCCCCGGGCGTATCGCCGTTTACGGACCTGTTCCTCGACCGCCAGTTGGATTGCCTGTTCCACGGTTACTCCGTAGAAGTAATTCAGGAACCCTGCGCCCTTTGCAAAACCGATCAGGCGACGGAATTCTTCTTCTTTAAGCCCCGCTGGAAGGGCGGAATCCAGAAGCAATTCCTCCCGTTCCTCTTCCGAGACCGGGAGATCAGGCGCACAGAGAATTCGCTCAGCAAGGGTCCGCCAGTCGAACGCTTCTCCGGCGAGCAGGTAAACGAAGTTACGGCCGTCGATTTCTTCGGACGCGAGAGGCCACAGCGCTATTGTTTCGATAAGAGCCATGTGCCAGTTGCCGTCCGGGTTGGACGCCGCAATACGGAACTGCTGGAGCAATTCTTCAGGGTCGGTAGCGGCCGCCTCTGCGGTTATCGCATCCCCCGCTTCGACAGGCTGGATATCTTCCGGTTGTATCGGCCCGCTTGTCGTCATCCCGCTGCCGCCGGGTTAACCAGGAACGTAGCACGAGCCGGCTTTGGGGTTGAGAGGAAACGTTCAAACTCGGAAACCGGCAGTGTGTTGATCACTTGATGTTTCTCGGCCCAGCCACGTCTGGCATTGCCCACGCCATAACGCATCTTGTCCAGTCCAACCGGCTCATGCGCATCGGTGTCTATAAAGAACCTCACACCCAGTTCGCGCGCCTGCCGGATGTGTGAATCCTTAAGGTCCATCCGTTTTGGAGACGCGTTTATCTCCATCAGGGTTCCGTTGGCGGCAGCGGCGCGGAATATGGCGTCAAAGTCGGCTTCGATCGGCGGCCTCTCAAGCACAAAACGTGTCGTGAGGTGGCCGATGGCCGTGACGTGAGGGTTCTCTATTGCCTTGATGATTCGAGCGGTCATCACATCGGACGGCTGTGACATTCCTGAGTGGATCGATGCGATAACGATATCCAGCTCGGCCAGTTCGTCATCGGTGTAATCCAGCGTACCGTCTGCGCGAATATCCACTTCTGAGCCCTTGAAAACGCGGATACCGCCTACGAGGGCTTGAACCTCTTCAACCTCTTTGTTGTGTGCGGCAAGTCGCTCCACAGACAGGCCGTTTGCGATGCCACGTCCTGACGAGTGGTCGGTCATGGCAACGTACTGGAGTCCGCGGGACTTCGCCTCCCTAACCATTTCTTCCAGCGGAACTCGTCCATCTGACCAGTCACTGTGTACGTGGAGGTCGCCGCGGATATCGGTCAACTCCACCAGAACCGGCATCTCGCCGCTCTCTGCGGCTGCGATCTCACCAAGATCCTCCCGCATCTCGGGCGGGATGTACGGCAATCCCAGCGCTTCGTACACCTCGGCCTCGGTCTCGTAGGTTGTCAGATCCCCGGACCCTTGATCGGTCAGGCCGTACTCGTTTAGCGACAGGCCGGCGCGTTGTGCCCGCTCTCGCAGACTGATTCCATGCTGTTTGCTGCCCGAGAAGTACAGCAACAGCGCCCCGAAATGCTTCTCATCCGTGACCCTGAGGTCAATCTGAGCTCCACCGGATACGACCACGCTGGCCTTAGTACCGCCCTGCCCCAGTACATCCACCACCATTGGTAGTCCGGCAAACGTCGCCGTGATCGACTCCGGGTCGTCAGCCACGCCCAGGATGTCGATATCTCCCGCCGTCTCTCGCCAGCGTCGGACGCTACCCGCAACGGTCAAACGCCGAACTTCGGGTGCGGCGGCGTAAAGGGCTTCGATGGCCTGTTCTGCTACCGGCAGCGCCTTGCCGATAGGCATGCGATCCGCCTGATTAACTCGCGCCTCTAGATGCCGAAGGATGCTGGCCGCCTTCTTCTCTCCGACCCGCGGCAAAGTGGCGAACGACCCGTCTCGCAATGCGGCTTCTAGCTCTTCAATAGACTCAATTCCGAGGTCTTCGGCAGCACGCATCGCCGTCTTTGGGCCGACTTCCGGCACGGTCATGATGTCGAGCAAGCCCGGCGCAAATTCCCCGCGGAGTCTCTCAAAGAACTCCATCTTCCCGGTCGTGACCAGCTCATGCGTCTTTGACGCGATGGCGTCGCCAATCCCCGGGATTTCCTTGAGTGTTTCTTCATCTTGAGCGAGTAGGCTCACCTGACCGGGCAGATGCTCAAACACCTCTGCGGCGCGCGTGTATGCCCTGATCTTGAACACGGACTCGCCCTTGAGTTGCATCAAGGTCGCTATGTCAGCAAATACCTGCGCTACGGACTGGTTGTCCATCGTCCCCGCAGGGTTTTCTGATTCGGGTTGCGGCATGATGCCGCATTCTAGCGGACGCTTCAGGCGGCTCGGCCGTGGCAGCGCTTGTATTTCTTACCACTCCCGCAGGGACAAGCTTCGTTCCGGCCGACCTTGCGATTTAATGCCGAATCTTCACCATGACCGGTGTTAACGGACGACATGACGCTGCGTTTGTCCAGGACGGCAGCCGCTGAGCGAGCAGCGCGCGATCCATTCACCGGCGCCGACGCTTCAGACGGTGCATCCGCTTCCGGTCCGCTGAGGGTCAACTTGCCCCTCGGAACTGGTTGCGTTGCTGGCGTCTCCTGTACAACAGCGTGGAAGAAGGTGTGCGTTACCTGGCGATCAATCCCGACATTCAATTCCTGGAACATCTCGTACGAACGGTGTCGGTACTGCACCAGGGGGTCACGTTGACCCACCGCCTGCAATCCGATTCCCTGACGCATGTTGTCCATCTCCGTGAGGTGCTCTACCCATTGAGAGTCAACAGCACGAAGCACAACGGCCTGGCCCAACTTCAACGTGATTTCTTCGCCAAGCGTCTCAACACGGCTGTCCCAGAGAGACTCGATGTGATTAAGGAGCATCTCCTCGATTTCTTCCGGGTCGTATTCAAAGAGATCGTCCGGTTCTGCCAGTTCCGTTGGAAGTTCGAACATCTGCTTCAACTCGCCAGAAACCGAATCCACGTCCCAATCTGCGGAGTCACCTACGAGACCGGTTGAGAGAATTGACTGAATTTCGTCCGCCACTCTCACAAGGATGTCCTCCCGCAATCCCTCACCGGTTAGCGCGTTATGGCGCATGCGGTATATCTCGTTGCGCTGGGAGTTCACCACGTCGTCATAGTCGACGAGATTCTTCCGGACTTCGAAGTGGTAGCCCTCTACCTTGCTCTGGGCCCCGCTCATCGCCTTGGTGATCATTCGGTTCTCGATCGGGACATCATCGTCCAGACCAACCAGGTTCATAATCCCCTTGATCCGGTCACCGCCGAAACGTTTGACCATGTCATCTTCTGTAGAGGTGAAGAAACGGGTCTCGCCCGGGTCACCCTGCCTACCGGCACGACCTCGGAGCTGGTTGTCGATCCGGCGTGACTCGTGTCGGGAAGTCCCGATCACGTAGAGTCCGCCCTGTTCGATCACCTTTTCGTGATCCCGCTGCCAGTCTTCATCGGAGATGTTCAGCTGTTCCTGGTTCCCGCCAAGGATGATGTCGGTGCCACGACCAGCCATGTTGGTGGATACCGTCACTGCACCGGGTCGGCCGGCCTGGGCGATGATCGTCGCTTCACGGGCGTGGTTCTTGGCGTTCAGAACTTCAAGCTCGATACCGCGGCGCATGAGCATGTCTGTAAGCGCCTCGGAGCGCTCAACACTGGTCGTACCAACCAGAATCGGTCGACCGCTCTTCGACTCTGCTTCGATCTCTTCAACCACGGCGCGCATCTTGCCTGTCTCGGTCTTGTAGACGAAATCAGCTTGGTCGAGTCGTTCAGATGGCTTGTTGGTCGGAATCGCGACGACATCAAGCTCGTAGATCTTGTGCAGTTCTTCCGCTTCAGTTGCCGCGGTACCGGTCATTCCGGCCAGCTTTTCGTACATACGGAAGTAGTTCTGCAGGGTGATTGTGGCGTAGGTGATGCTCTCGCGCTGGACGCGTACACCCTCTTTGGCCTCAATTGCCTGGTGAAGGCCATCTGAATAGCGACGCCCGATCATCAAACGACCGGTGTTCTCGTCGACTATCAGCACTTCACCTTCCCGTACCACGTATTGTTTATCCCGCAGGTATATGAACTCGGCACGAAGGGCGTTTTCTACGAAGTGAGTTAGCTCGTAGTTCGCCGGGTCGTACAGGTTGTCGACATTAAGTTGTCGTTCGACCACGGCGATACCTTCTTCAGAGAGGCTGATCGCCTGGGACCTGTCGTCGATGGTGAAGTGTTCTTCGGGCGTAAGGCGTCGCGCAAGCTGGGCGAAACGCTGGTATTCCTGTGAGGAGTCTCGTGCAGGCCCGCTGATGATCAGCGGTGTGCGAGCCTCGTCGATCAGGATATTGTCGACTTCGTCAACGATGGCGTACTTGAGCGGCCCCTGAACGAGTGACTCCGCACGGTCAACCATGTTGTCCCGCAGGTAGTCAAAACCAAACTCGTTGTTGGTCCCGTAAACAACGTCTGCGGCGTAAGCGTCTTGCTTGGTGGCAGATACGAAGCCATCGTCGTCATCTTTGCGGTCTTCGCGGTCCGGCTCGAAGCGCCACGCGAACTGGTTCTGAAGACAGCCGACGGTGAGGCCGAGGAAATGGTGGATCTGGCCCATCCAACTGGCGTCACGTTTCGCAAGGTAGTCGTTCACAGTGATCACGTGGACCGGACCTGCGAGGGCGTTCAAATATGACGGCAGCGTGGCGACGAGGGTCTTACCCTCACCCGTCCGCATCTCAGCGACTTTGCCCTCGTACAGGACGATCCCGCCGATTATCTGGACATCAAAGTGACGCATCGATAGGACGCGTTTTCCCGCTTCCCGGACCACGGCAAACGCCTCCGGAAGGAGATCATCCAGAGTTTCGCCGTCGGCCAGCCGACTTCGGAACTCATCGGTCATACCGCGGAGCTCTTCGTCAGACATGCCAGAGACTTCCGCCTCTAGTTCGTTGACTTCAAAGAGACGGTCGTCGAAATCCTTCAGCGCCTTGTCGTTCGAGTCGCCTAGGAATGAGGTGATTTTTTTTAGAAAGGCCATGTAGTTCCCTGCGTCAGCAATTTTATCTCGATTGACCGACGCAGGCCTTCTGGATTAATAGGTGAACATCGCTCCGACCGATTGGCCGTTGTGGATCCTGTATATCGCTTCTCCGAGCAGGTCGCACGATGAAAGAACAGTCAACTTAGGGTGCATCTTGCCTTCATCGATCGGCACCGTATCTGTGACGACCAGCTCCACAAGCTCGTCGACCTCGCAAATTCGGTCCGTGGCGCCGTTAGAGAAGATCCCGTGACTGGCCGTTGCGAAAAACTGTGTAGCCCCGGCTTCTTTAAGCGCCCCAAAAGCAGATACGAGTGAACCACCGGTATCGATCTCATCGTCAAACGTTAGGACGGGCCTACCCTGCACGTCACCGATGAGCGATAGAACTTCGGTGGTGTCATCGTTGCCGGTACGTCGTTTTTCTACGATAGCCAGTGGAGCATTGAGTCGCTGAGCCACGTTCCTGGCGGCTTTTGAAATACCGACATCGGTCGCAGCGACTACGAGGTCCGGTATGTCTTTCTTCAGGAAGTAATCAACTAACAGTGGGACCATCGTTAGCTCATCGACCGGTATGTTGAAGAATCCTTGAATCTGTCCCGCATGCAGGTCGACGGTGATGACCCGGTCGGCACCGGCGGTCGTCAAGAGATCGGCAACCAACCGGGCCGTGATCGGCACACGAGGCTGGTCCTTCTTGTCGGTTCGTCCGTAACCGTAGTACGGCATAACGACCGTGATTCGACCGGCTGAGGCACGTTTTGCTGCGTCTACGGCGATCAACAACTCCATGATGTTGTCGTTTACGGGTGCTGACGTCGGCTGGATGAAGAACACGTCACGTGAACGAACGTTCTCCAGTATGCGGACGAACGTATTTTCGTTATTGAACTTGTTGACCTCCATCTGTCCCACAGGGATGTGGAGGTACTCACAGATAGCGGCGGAGAGTTCCGGGTGTGCTCCGAC
>JABIGL010000135.1 GCA_018650185.1 Chloroflexota bacterium | reverse complement strand
TGTTGCGCGGGCTCCCGTTACCGCTGACAATTGTGTGCCGCGCCATGAGACCCCGGCGCTTCACTCATTACTGTCACAACGGGAGCCTGCCCTTTGACCTCTCACTCCGATTCCGTACTGGACAAGGTAAATACCAGTTCACGACCATCTGATCTGAAGATCACCGACATGCGCATCGCCGTCGTCGGTGAAAACAACTGGAGATGGCCAATCATCCGGCTGTACACCAACCAGGGTCTGGTCGGCCTGGGCGAGGTTCGTGACGGGGCTAGCGCACGTTACGCATTGATGTTGAAAAGCCGATTGCTCGGAGAAAATCCGACCGACGTCGACAGGCTTTTCAAAAAGATCAAACAGTTCGGAGGCGATGCCCGACTAGGCGGCGGGGTATGCGGTGTGGAGATGGCGCTGATGGACCTCGCTGGAAAGGCTTACGGTGTACCCGCGTACATGCTCGCCGGAGGAAAATTCAGGGACAAGGTCCGCTGCTACGCTGACACGCCCGCGCTGCGTGATCCCAAGGAAATGGGTGAGGCGCTCAAAGGCCGAATGGAGCGCGGCTTCACATACCTGAAGATGGATATCGGGACGTGGATTGCAGAGGGCATCGAGGGCGGACTGAATTATCCATCCGGAATGCTTGAGACCACAGACGTATCCCACCCGCTGACCGGCATCCAGATCACCGACCGTGGTATCGAGGCGATGCAGGAGTACGTTGGGACGGTCCGGGACATCATCGGTTACGAAATCCCGCTCGCATCTGACCACTTCGGTCATATCGGCCTCGAGAGTTCCATCAAGGTCGCCCAGGCGTTGGATCAGTTCTCGTTGGCCTGGTACGAGGACATGATCCCCTGGCAGTACACCGACCAATGGAAGCGTCTCGCAGAGTCATGCACCACGCCGGTTGGTACTGGCGAAGACATCTATTTGAAAGAGGGCTTCAAACCACTTCTGGACGCCCGAGCTGTTGGAGTGATTCACCCGGACCTCGCAACATCGGGCGGGATCCTGGAAACCAAGAAGATCGGCGACTACGCCCAGGAGCGTGGCGTGATGATGGCGCTACACCAGGCCGGGTCTCCCGTCGTAGCGATGGCCAACGTGCACTGTGCGCTTGCTACAGAAAACTTCATGGCGCTGGAAATGCACTCGGTCGACAACCCCTGGTGGGACGACCTTGTGGACGGCGTGAGCAAGCCGATCGTAGAGAACGGTTACGTGCAGGCGCCGGAAGGCCCCGGACTTGGGATCGAGTTGAACGAAGAGGCGCTGGCGGAACACATCAACCGGGGCAATGAGAATTTCGCCACCCACCAGGGCATCTTCGAGCCCACCGACGAGTGGGACGCGCTGGACGCGCACGACCGGACCTGGAGTTAAAGGGTAAAAAAGAACGGGGTGACGGAGAACCGCCAGCTGGCTCCGTCACCCCGGATTTAAATGCAACTTTGCTCCAGGTTATGCAGCCAGCATTGTTCCTACCGGCTCGCCCAGCGAAATCCGCACGGCGAGGACGCCGACTTTACTCCGGAAATCGGTCCGAATCTGCACAGGTGCCGGTGACGATGGGGACTCTATTCCGACGCCCGTCAAAAAATCCGGTGGTTTAAGGTCACACGTATATCCCGCCGTCTCAAGTGCAGCGGCCGCGTTACCGGTGATCATGTTGGCAACTTCACCGAGAGCAGAGTGTCCGAGCTCATCCAGCTCAAAGACCCGTTCAGAAATCATGGCGCCCACTACGCGGAGCGCGTCCTTCTTGCGCAGTTCATAACTCACCCAACCGACGAGGTCTCCAGTCACACGGATAAATGCGCAAACATCGGACATCGTTTTTTCGTCCGTCTGTGGAGACGCACCGATGAACTCTAACGCCGTGTTTAGTTCACTCTCCCAGACAAGTCCGGCGGGAAAGAAATAGGAACGCGTTTACGTATTGTTCTTTCATAGAGTAGGGCCGGTAAAGGCAACTCCTGTGGCTGCGTTTGCGGATCAATCGATCTTCGCGAGCGGGAGAATTATCGGAAGTGCAGAGACAGACCAATCCGAAATGCGGTCATGATGGAATCCACCCCGGTAGTTCCCGCAGTACGACGCTCCGGGTGATTACCGACTACGCTAATAACGAAACACAACTATCAGAAAGCGGCAGACCCTTTTGCCCCCACAGCGTGAACGACTGGGCCACACAATTGAAGGACGTCGAGCGGTACTCGAGGCGTTACGCGCCGGAACCCAGGTGGAGCGGCTTTACTTACTTGAGTCATCCGACCGTGGTCCGCAAATGAGCGAAATTCTTACGCGGGCTGCCGAGTTGTCTATCGAGGTAATTTTCGAGAACCGCCGGAACATCGAACGCCGCGCACGCACCCGTCGTCACCAGGGGGTAATCGCGCGAGCACAGGATCCCCACTACACCGATTTCGACGAGCTTGTGAGCGCGGCCACGGTGACCGGGCGTAGCGCCATGATCGTGGTGCTGGACGGTATCGAAGATCCACACAACCTTGGTGCGATTGCACGGACCGTCGACGCTGCCGGGGCTGATGGCCTCGTGATCTCTGAGAGACGCGCTGTAGGGGTCACGCCGGGTGCGATAAGCGCGTCCGCTGGCGCGCTGGAGCACGTATCTGTGGCGCGGGTAGTGAACCTCTCACGTGCCATTGATCGGCTGCAAGATGCGGGGCTCTGGATAGTTGGGCTGGATGACGGCGGGACACACCTCCACACGGACGTAGATCTTCAGGTTCCCATCGCCATCGTCGTCGGATCTGAAGGGTCCGGCATGTCACGGTTGGTGCGAGAGAAATGTGACTTCATCGTCGGACTGCCAATGGCGGGCAAGGTCGAATCTCTAAACGCCTCTGTTGCGGCTTCCATCGTTCTTTACGAGGCCCTTCGACAACGCTCCGCCTGAGCCGGTTGAGGGGTGTGAGTAGAGAGTAGAATCCCGTAGCCGTTCACTTTCGGCTTCACTCCCCTGATAGGAACTACCGGACACGACCTCCGCCACCCCATCGATGAGCAACGCCTACCGATGGTTGGCGTTTACCACGGTCGCAGTCGGACAGTTCACGACCGTCATCGGCAACTCTGGCGCGGCTATCGCCCTACCCAAGATCGCCGACGACATGGATCTGGACCTCGCCGTTGCGTCGTGGGTGATGGTGTCGCTGGCGCTAACCATAAGCGCCGTACTCCTCACCATGGGGAGGTTGTCAGACATCCTAGGCCGGAAACGTGTCTACATCACCGGACTGCTGGTGATGGCCTTTGGCACGACGGTAAGCGCCACATCAGTGAACTTGCCGATGCTGTTGGTTGGCCGTGTGATAGAAGGCTTTGGCTCGGCGATGGTAATGACGGTCGCGATAGCCATCATCACTTCTGTGTTCCCGGCGCATGAACGCGGCAAAGCCCTTGGGATGAACATGTTCGTCATCGGGCTGGGCGCAGTAAGCGGCCCCGTGATAGGAGGCGCGCTGGTAGACCTGTTCGGATGGCGGGCCATCTTCGTTGAAACTGGCGTCGTGACGCTTTCTGGCTCCGTCCTTGCGTTCATAGTGATCGACGAAAGCCGAGTAGGCAGCAGTGCGTCCACCGGTGGCGGTCGGCTGGACTGGCCGGGAATAATCGCCTCCAGCGCCGGACTTGCGATTCTGATCCTGGCACTTACCAACGGGAACAAACTCGGCTGGGACTCGCCTTTCATCATCGGTGGTTTCATCGCCTTCATGGTGTTACTGGGGTCATTCCTTCGCTGGGAGTCGAAGACTGCTTCCCCGATGATCGACCTCGCCATATTCCGGGTCAGCCAGTTCTCGTGGGCGTCCTCCGGGCGATTTCTGGGATTTCTCATGAACGGACCGACGAGCTTCCTTATGCCGTTCTATTTGCAGGAAGTAACCGCCCGCAGCGCCAGCCAGGCGGGTCTCCTTATTACCCCGATGCCGGTGATGATGGCAGTTATTGGCGCGCTCGCCGGCCGATGGTCTGACCGGTTCGGATTCCGAAACTTCATCCTCATTGGACTCTCGTTACAGCTCGGCACGCTGGCTACTTTTTCGACCTTCGATCACAAGACTCCGGCACAAATCATCCTGTTAACGATGTTCGTTCACGGGGTTGGTTCCGGACTGTGGATGGCACCCAACATGTCGGCGGCGGTCGGCGCAGTGCCGAGATCCGTCTACGGCGTTGCGGCTGCATTCCTGAATCTTGTGCGTAACACGGCGAACGTGACCGCCGTGGCAGTCTCCGCGGCCATAGTCGCCGGGGTGATGATCTCCCGTGGTGTCGGTTCAGACCTGGACAAGGTATCGGAAGACCCGGCCGGTCCCGCCGGGGACGCATTCCTCACGGGCATGCATCTGGTGTTCAGGATATTGATTGTCTCCGGAGTACTAGCAATATTTGCTGCAATCATGACGAGCAGAAAGTCCGCTCGGGAATCTGCGTCCGATAGCAGGACGCCGGTCTCCATTTCGGCTGCGAACGACGCCGACTAGAGCTAAACTGCTCCGGCGGCATCTCGGTGGTCTTCTGACAGACCTGTGAGGTCTAAGCACGACAAGTTCTGAACTAACGCGTATCAACAGGAGACCGATCCATGGGCAAGCTCGACGGCAAGGTCGCGATCATCACTGGTGGTGGAACCGGGATCGGCCGCGGAATAGCAGACTCGTTCATCTCTGAAGGCTGCACCATCGTGATTTCCGGACGTCGGGCCGAGGTATTGGAAAAGGCCAAGGCGGAACTCGAAGCTGACGGCGGCACTGTGATGACCGTTCAGTCAGACGTCACGAAAGAAGATGACGTCATAAGCCTGTTCAAGCAGACTGTGGAGCGGTTCGACCGGCTGGACATCCTCGTAAACAACGCCGGTGTGAGCGTACGGGGCGCCATCGACGAAACTTCGCTAGAGGACTGGCAGTACATCGTCAATATCAACCTCACCGGCCCGTTTCTCTGCACCCGGGAAGCGATGAAGATCATGAAACCACAGGGTGGCGGCAGGATCATCAACGTCGGATCGATTTCGGCCAACGTACCTCGTCCGGAGGCGGTCGGATATACGGCAACCAAGCACGGAATGACCGGCCTCACGAAAACTACGGCGCTTGAAGGCCGCGATTTCGGCATCTCATGCGGGCAGCTCAATCCCGGAAACACGATGTCCGAAATTATGGCTGCAACGCAGGCACGCGAAGGTGCCGCCGCCAATCCGACCGTGCCGGTGTCAGCTCAGGGGGAAGCCGCCCTGTACATGGCTACCTTGCCTCCCGAGGCAAACGTGCTGGAGATGACCGTTATGCCGATCACCCAACCCTACGTGGGTCGAGGTTAATCGGCCCACCCTCCGACAACCCTTACTCACTTAATACGAGGACTAATACATGGGCAAGCTTGATGGCAAAGTAGCCGTCATAACAGGCGGCGGCACAGGTATCGGCAAGGCGATCGGCAAGGCGTTCGCTGAGGAAGGCTGTGACCTGGTGCTAGCCGCCCGAAACGCGGAGCGACTCAAGGAGTCTGCGGAAGAGATCGCCGCAACAGGCGTTCGAACCGTCGCCGTGCCGACCGACGTCGCAAGTGAAGCCGACGTGATAGCGCTATTTGAGCGCGCTATGTCGGAGTTCGGTCGAGTTGATCTGCTGGTCAACAACGCCGGTGTTATCGCTGGCGACCCCATTGAAGAATTGACGCTCGAAAAATGGCGCCAGGTATTCAGTGTGAATGTTGACGGGCTAATGATGTGCACGCGTGAAGCGTTCAAGATCATGAAACCACAGGGTGGCGGACGGATCATCAACATCGGGTCCGTCGCAGCGGATCGCCCGCGAGAGTGGTCAGCTCCGTACACCTCCAGCAAGCACGCCGTGACCGGACTCACAAAATCCACAGCCCTTGATGGTCGGGAGTACGGAATTTCCTGTGGACAGCTCAACCCCGGCAACACCTGGGTTGAGCGTCGGGCGGACGGCCGATCTGCCAGCGGAAAAGACATGGGCGCTGAACCAATGGTCGAGACAGCGGACATGGCAAACGCCGCTCTTATGATGGCCACGCTTCCACCAGAAGCGAACGTCCTTGAGATGACAGTTATCCCGAACATGATGATCTACATCGGCCGGGGCTAATGTTCTTATCGGGTTATCGGACCGGTTCCAATCGGGGTCCAGTCAGGGTATTGCAGGGATATACGGGGGCGTAGTCGCGCCTTCCCCCTACCGGTTCTCGCGTACTCTCGTAATTCGGGGATAACGCAAGGTCGGTAGACTTCACCTGCGCGCTTACTACTTGGCGTCGAAACAACGGGACTCGATTTCGACGCTCCGGAGACTACATTGATCTTCATTCGACGATTCCTGGCCATCCTTCTGATACCGATTTTTCTGGTCTGGTTCACAGCCAGCACCGTCAGGTCTGGTATCGACCGAACTGTCCTCGACGAGAGTTTTCTTGCAGACCAGTTGGAGGAACAAGATTTCTACAACTGGCTCCACGATGACCTGATCCGCGTCGCCCTGGATGACCTGACGAACGTGGGATTGGATATTGATAGTGAATATCTTCCGGCCGGACAGACGACTGTAGAGTTCGCAGATCCGGCCACCACTCGTGATGAAGCGCGTGCGCTTTTGCGTGCGACCTTCCCGCCGGAATATCTTCAAGAGACCGCCTCTCAGGCGCTTGCCGGTTTCGTTCCGTACCTGCGGGGTGAGGCCGATGACTTCGAGATCCCGCTCGCACTAAACGAACGGGTATCCGGCTTCTTCGCGGGAGTGGAAGACACCTACGTCAAGATTGATCTTGCCAACGTGCTGGTCAATGAACTGATCACCCCGGCGGCCATCAAGACCGCCAGGGACTTCACGGAGGGGCCATTCGGTCTCGTTCTTACGCCAGAGCAGGCTGGTGAAGCGGCGAGTGACATCGTTCCGGCGGAGTGGATCGACGAACAGGTTTTCTCCGCTCTCGACGCATTGGACCTTTACCTCAGCGGGCAGACGGACACGCTCGCAGTCAACATTTCTTTCAAGGACCGGATCCCGATAGCGGCGGATGTCACCAAGAAAATCCTGACCGAGTCCAATGCAGATCAAGTAATCTTTGACAAGCTGATCAAACCCCAGATCACGGAGCAGATCGGTCAATTAACTATCCTGTCCTACCAGGTCACCATCGACGATGATGAAATCACAGACGCCGTGAACCGCATAGCACCACCGGAGTGGGTGGATGGGCACATCAACGCCATCATCGACAACGTTGCGGCGTACATGTCCCGGGAGTCTGACTCGCTCGCGTACACCGTTGACCTGTCGGACCAGCGTGACGCTGCGGTGGATGTCGTGGCCGATTTGGCGGTCGCCAAAGCGTCAGCTGAGATAAACGCGCTGCCACAGTGTGGATCTCTTGCTGAGGCACAGAACGCCGTTCTGGCCATTACAACCGGCAGTCTTCCGGGTTGCACGGATCCAAACCTGCCCCTGGACACCTTCCTTGCGGCGCTCGTGTCCCAGTTAACGGACGAGGTCAAGTCGACCATCGGCGGGCAGTTCCCGGCGTCGGTCACCTACGACGAGTCTTTGTTCACTGACGCACTCGCCGGTCAGGGTTCCGACAACCTTGAAAGTGTCCGCGACAAGATCGCAGAGGGCATCACCATCGATGCGAACGACATACTTGAGCAATTGTCCGAGCAGGACGAGACCGCCGAGCGAGTGCTCGAGATCATCAGGACCGGACGTTCGTACACGGTAGCCGATTTTGATCGTTTCCGCGAAGAGCGTGCGGCTGTGCGCGGTGGCGTCGACTCCTTTGAAGATGTCGATACTTTCAGGGGTGGACTCGGGCTGGTGTTTGGACCGGTCGGGGCAGCGATATCGATAGCGGTATCACTACTCATCTTGTTCATCATCGGCATGCTCGGCGGGCGTCGCTGGACGTCACGCCTGATCTGGGCGGCATCAGCGCTAACGTTTGTGTCACTGATCGTCTGGCTGGCTTTCGCACAAGTCCTCAGCGGTATCGGCGCTGACTTTGCGGAAGAAGGGTTGCGGGATGAGATCGATGAACGGATCGTTATCGAGCAATCTCAGGGTGACCCAACAGGAATGTGGGAACTGGCTCGTGACGAAGGTCTCACGAAAGTCCGCGCCGTCGGTGACGCCATAACAGGAGAGTTTGCCGGGTACGCTGTTTTATGGCTCGCAGGAGGAATCATTGCCATCCTTCTGGGGATCGCAATCAAGGTGACACGGGGTAAAAAAGGGCCCGGTTATTCGGCCACCGGTTATCGGTATCGGGCGGAACAGGCAGACGCGCCCTGATCAGACGCTCCTGTCATTGACTAACGTCTGGCTGGTATACGCGGAGAGTCGTAGAATATCCACTGCCGCGATCCGAGACAAAAGCTTGATTAAGAAAAGGCCCGGCGTTCACGCCGGGCCTTTTCTTTTCGATTCGTTTCAGATCCGTCAGTGCCGGATACAGGCTTAGATCCTGCGGAACTTCTGGATCCGCTGGCCTTCCAACACTTCGCCACAGTACAGGGACTGCTCTGAGTCCGTCCAAATTCCGTGAACGGCGTAGAACTGACCCGGATCGTCCGTCGGGAATCGTCCCCAACGACTCTGCACTTCGCCCTTGGAATTGGCGATCGACATCCGGTTTCGTAGCTCACCTACGTAAACAGTATCCGGGTGCCGAGGGTCGATGTAGATGTCCGTCGGCTGGATGAAGTCTGTCCAGTTCTCCTTGTGGTTGCCCTGGAGATCAAACAACTGGACTCGCTGGTTTTCGCGGTCCGCAACGTACACCGTGTCCTCGTGGACCCAGATGTTGTGCGGCGTGTCGAAATCCCCATCGCCGACGCCGATACCGCCCGGGTTTAGCTCGGTTCGGTGACCGGATTGGCCCCACCCAAACTTGTAGTCTCCGGACTGTGAGTAAACGTGGACCTTGGTATTGCCGTAGCCGTCCGATATGTACAGGTCGCCATTTCCGGCGACTGACGCATCTGTCGGCTTGTTAAACGGCTCCCCGTCAGCGCCTTCCGTGCCTTTGCTGCCAAGTGTCCGTA
>JABIGL010000134.1 GCA_018650185.1 Chloroflexota bacterium | reverse complement strand
GTGTGGGTTCTCACCGTATCGGAGGACACCACGACGCTTGAAGCCCGCCGTGAACTCCTCAGGAAAGAGTTGTTCCGCCGGGTCATCCGCAGGAACATCTCTCAGGTAGTTGGCGACTGCCGTGTCGTACAGGGCGACGTGCTGGAACGCCTTCGCGGCGAGCCTGCGTCGCTCATCCAGAGGCACGCCACCGTTAGCCAACATCTCCCCAACGCGTTCGTAATCATCCGGGTCCACGACGATGACGACGTCCGGGAAGTTTTTGGCGGCAGCGCGAACCATGGTGGGTCCGCCGATGTCGATGTTCTCGAGCGCATTTTCTAACGTGACGCCTGGTTTGGAGATGGTCTCTCGAAACGGGTAGAGATTGCCGACGACGATGTCGATCGGCTGGATGTTGTGTTCCTTGAGCTGGGCGACGTGGTCCGGGTTAGATCGTCGGGCGAGCAGGCCACCATGAATTACCGGGTGGAGGGTCTTCACCCGGCCATCCAGTATCTCCGGTGATCCGGTCACATCGGCGACTTGCCGTACCGGCAGTCCGGCGCCGTCCAGCACTGCGTGGGTCCCGCCGGTCGATACCAGGTCGTACCCGGCCGACACGATCACACGTGCGAACTCGATAAGTCCTGATTTGTCGTACGGGCTCAGTAGAGCGAAGGCCAACTGTCTTGTTCCTTCTAGGTGCTTTTTATTTGCTTTCAAACATGCCAGAGGCCGTATACGAAATTGTCGATCGCGACCGAATTACCGACCACCGCTCAAATAAGCGCTACCTGTTCAAGCCCGGCTTCACGTTCAACCACCCGCCCCGCGATCCATGAGTCAGGTACGAGGTCCATGATTTCGTTTGCCCGATCCGCGGACGCCAGCAGAACCATGCCGAGGCCCATGTTGAAGACGCGGAACATTTCGTCTCGGTCGACATTGCCCTGCTCTTGAATGAGCCGGAACAAAGGCGGCACTTCCCAGCTTGAGAGGTCGATGTCTGCACCGAAACCCTCCGGCAACGAACGTGGAATGTTTTCAAATACGCCGCCGCCCGTGATGTGTGCCATGCCTCGGATCTTGCCGAGGACAGGGGTTAGCACGTCGAGGTAGCTGCGATGAGGTTCCAGTAGTGCATCTCCGAGGGATCGCCCCAGGTCCGGCGACCACTCGGTTTCGTTAAGCACTTCGGGGTGATCGTCGATGTCGAATACCCGTCTAATAAGCGAGTAGCCGTTGGTGTGCGGGCTGTTGGACGGCACACCTATCAGCACATCACCGATCTCAGCGTCCTCGCTGCCCAGCAGATCATCACGTTCGACATAACCAGCGATGAAGCCAACTACGTCGAGTTCGTCGCCCGAGTAGAGGCCCGGCATCACGGCCGTTTCGCCGCCAAGAAGCACGCAGCCTGCCGCGGCGCAGGCCTCCGCCATACCTTCCGCAATCTCGACAGCGTCCTCCCGTTCGGCGTGTCCCAGGCCGATGTAGTCCAGGAAGAATGCCGGGCGGGCGCCTGTCGTCAGCAGGTCGTTCACGCAATGGTTGACCAGGTCCATGCCCAGTCCTTTGTAGTTCCCGGCAGCCTGCCCCACCGCTATCTTCGTACCGACGCCGTCTGCGCTTGCAGCCATCAGGAGGTTGTCTTCGGGAGAGCGTTCGTAAACTCCTGCGAAGAATCCGGGTCGGCCGATGACGTGGCCTCCGAGGGTCATTCCGGCGACGGATTTGATGCGGTCTTTTAGCGCGCTGGCGGCGTCGAGATCGACTCCGGCGGCCCTGTAGGTATTGGCGGTCATTTTGTTACGGCCACGGTCTTGAATGTCTGGGTGAAGCCGGGAGAATTCAAGCGTCCGGCACATTCGCACGGATGTCTAGGATTGTTACGGAATTAGCTTATTACGCCCCAGCTTCGCGCGAAAGCCATTTACGAAGGAATCTGTACTTCACGGGTCGCTCAGCGTGCCCCTATACCGGGAAAGCCTGCGGTCTCCCAGAAAATACCGGCCTGCAACCGCGGTTAAGGAACAGTTAGTCGTTCGAGGCTCCGACGCCTTCAAACTCCATCTTGTTCATCTCAAGCTGAACGGGAATCGGGTATTTCCCGGTGAAGCAGCCGTTGCAGAAGGTTCCCGGCTCCGCCTGAACGGACTTCCTCAGACCGTCAACGCTCAGATAACCGAGCGAGTCAGCCCCGATGACTTCCTTGATCTCGTCCACCGACTTACGGGCAGCGATGAGTTCGTCGACGGTCGCCATGTCCACGCCGAAGTGACAGGTGGAGATTATGGGCGGCGATGCGATGCGCACGTGGATCTCTGCGGCACCAGCGTTTCGAAGCAGTTTCACCACGCGGGATTTTGTCGTGCCCCGGACGATGCTGTCCTCGACAACTACAAGTCGCTTACCGGCGATGATGTCCGGTAATGCGTTGAACTTCATGCCGACGCCGATGTCACGCATTCGCTGGCTCGGCTGGATGAAGGTCCGGCCAACGTAGCGGTTTCTGACGAGCCCCTCGCCGTACGGGATGCCGATCTCGTTTGCGTAGCCGACGGCGTGGGGAATTGCCGAATCCGGCACTCCGATCACCATGTCTGCCTCTGCCGGATGTTCCCTGGCGAGTTGGGCACCCATTTCAGCGCGGGTCGTCTGGCTGAGCGTGCCGTTTAGGATGCTGTCGGGTCGGGCGAAGTAGATGTGCTCAAAGATGCACATGGCGTGCTTCTCACGTGCGCCGGACCACATGAACGATTCCATGCCGTTCTCGTCTATGACGATGGTCTCACCGGGTTCAACTTCACGGATGAACTCGCCGCCGACGTGGTCTATCGCGCAGCTTTCCGACGCCAGGATGTATCCGTCGCCGAACTTTCCAATACAGAGCGGACGTATACCAAGCGGGTCGCGGACGCCGACGAGCTGGTCCTTTGTCATAATCACGAGGGAGTAAGCGCCCTGGAGTTTCCGCATGCAGTACGCCGAGCGTTCTTCCCACGTGGTCGCAGGCGCTTTGGCGTACATCTCGGCGATCACTTCGGTGTCAGAGGTGCCGGTGAAGTTCGCTCCCCACTCTTCAAGTTCGGTCCGGAGGGGCCCGGCGTTGATCACGTTGCCGTTATGGCCGAGGGCGATTGTAAGGCCGTTATCGCCGTGGGCGATGATCGGCTGGGCGTTGGCGCGGCGGGGTGCGCCGGTCGTTGAATATCTGGTGTGGCCAATGGCGATGTGGCCGGTCAGCCGTTCGAGGTCTTCCTCACGGAACGCCTGTGCGACGAGGCCCATTGCAGTATGAAGCACCATATCTCGGCCATCGGCGGTTGCGATACCGGCCGATTCCTGTCCGCGGTGTTGTAAAGCGAACAGACCGAAATAGGCGACATTAGCGACATCGTCGCCGGGCGCAAAAACGCCGACGACGCCACAGGCCTCGCGGGGACTGTCGCTGTCCAGCGGGTTGGGCTGATAGGTTTGCGGCAATGGACCTTGCGGGGCGCTGCTCCCGTGGCGCCGCCGCATTTGCGGTGGGCCGGGAATTGCGTCGCTGCGAGCAACCATATGGTACCCCCGTACGGGTTTCATCCGAAAGCCCGAATTTCACACATCTGATCAGAATCGCCCCGAGGTTCCTCCGGCAGGTCCGCTAAAAAGTGGGTACTACAACTCGGATAAGGCAACCGGCGGTTCCAGCCAGAAAAGGAATTCGGCGTTCCCGGCGTCACCCAGGATCGGGGAACGGATCAGTCCGCGTATGCGTATCCGGTTGTCCGTAAGCCAAGCCACGAATCGGCCTACGAGTTGCGCCCTCAGGCTGGGATCTCGGATTACACCCCCGCGCGGTACCTCACTATTCAGGGCTTCGAACTGCGGTTTGAACAGCACTATGGCTCGTCCACCAACGCGCAAGTGCTCGAACACCGGCGGCAGGATTACTTCAAGGGAAATAAAGGAAACGTCAGCCACTATGAGGTCCACCGGTTCGGGCAGTTGGATCGGGTCTCGCGCGTTTACGTTCTCCATGGATATGACACGTTCATCCGCGACCAGACGAGAGTGGATCTGGGAGTGCCCGGCATCTACTGCGTACACACGGTTCGCACCGGCCTGAAGCACGCAATCGGTAAATCCACCGGTAGATGCGCCAACGTCCAAAACCGTAAACCCCGTGGGATCAACGCCGAACGATTCCAGCGCATGGGACAGTTTCTCACCGCCGCGCGATACGAAGCGGGGCTGGTCGCGGAGTACAACCTCCTGTCCTTCCCTCACCTGCTGCCCTGCTGTGGGTCGGCCATGCGTACCCGGCAGGGAAACCTCGCCCGCCAGTACCAGAGCGCGAGCCTCTTCCACGGTTTCTGTCAGGCCGGTTTCGACCATCAACTGGTCCAACCGCATTCGCCTGCGCGGGCTCAAGATTTGCTCCCCGCGCTGAACTGACGGGCCCCACACCCGGTCAACGCGGCAATCCCCGCGTAGCCGTATCTCGATTCCGTATGTGTGTCTCGCATGGTGTCCGGTATGATCCGAGCGATGGAAACTGCTCCCGCAACAGACCGCAGCACTGGTTCCCCACTGGCCATTCTGAACGGGCTTATCCGGTCGATGAGACCGAGACAGGCTCCCAAGAATGGTCTGGTCCTCGTTGCCCTGTTTTTCACAGTCAACAAATGGTGGGATGTTGACCAGGTAGGCGGGATGGCCCGCCTGGTTTTGACGAGTGCCGCAGCGACGTTTGTCTTCATCATCGTGAGCGGCGTTGTCTATATCGTCAACGATCTGATCGACGCAGAACGTGATCGGGCACATCCACGAAAACGATTCCGACCCATCGCTGCGGGCATTGTTCCGATTAAATTGGCGTGGGTCGTTGCCGTGCTGCTATTGATCGGCTCACTCGCTGGTGCGTTCGCCATCAGTACCTCTTTCGGGTTGATCTCCCTCGGATACTTTGCCCTCCAACAGGGTTACAACGCCTTCTTGAAGAACGCCGTGATTCTTGACGTTGCGACCGTTGCTGCCGGGTTTGTGCTGCGCGCCGTGGCCGGGTCCGAGGCGATCAACGGCTTCAAATTTGGTAGCGGGGCCGATCACGTCGAACTGGAGTTAACTATTTCACCCTGGCTTTACGTATGTACGGCCTCCGGTGCGCTGCTGATTGCGCTCATCAAACGTCGTGCTGAGCTGGTGACAGCTGGGGACAACGCAGCGAATCAGCGTCCGATCCTTGGCGAGTACAGCGTCGAGTTGATCGATCGCATGGTCGCCGTTGTCGCTCCGGTCACATTGATGGCCTACACCCTTTATTCGTTCAGCGGAAGTTTCCTGGAGGACGTGAATCTCCCGGACAACAACTCCATGATGCTCACAGTGCCCTTTGTGGCCTACGGGCTTTTCCGCTACCTGTATCTGGGGTACCGGGGCGACAAAGGCGAGGCTCCAGAAGAGTTGTTGTTCCGTGACCCCGCACTTCTTGTGACCATCGTCCTGTGGCTGACGACTGCCGCGCTCGTCCTCAGACTTAATTAACGCCCTTACTTAACGACCGGGTAACGAGTACGCTTCCGTACTGATCGCTCGCGCGAGGCGCACCATACGATGTCAGCGCTTCGTGGCTTGGAATCTACAACAATAATTTTCCTGAAGACGTGAGGAACTTGAATGCCTGCCGGACGTGAGGATTTCTGGAATATCGGTTACCCGTGGCCGGCAATCCTCGTGTACCTGGCGGCTCCGATAATCGTCGCTGCGGTCGTGTACGGCCTGCGTCGCCGTTCCCTCATGTGGCGTCTCGGCAAGCCCGTCGAAGACTTCGGACCGATGGGTCCGCGTGTCCGGGAATTCTTTGGACTGGGTGTGGTCGATCTCCTGGCGCATCGAAAGTTCGTCCAACGCGAGCTCTACCCGGGGATCATGCACTTCGCCATCTTCTGGGGCTTCATGATCCTGTTGCTGGCGACCACGGTCGCGGCCATCGAGTTCAACGTCGAGAAGTACCTCGGTCGGGAATTCCCGACAGTCGAGTACCGCGTTGGACTTGGATTCACCTGGGACATATTTGGCGGTGTTCTCGCCACTATCGGGCTGGCGATGGCGGCGTTCCGGCGCTACGTCATCCGTCCGAGCCGGCTCCACTCGTACTCCGATAACGCCATTGTGCTGGGCTACCTGGGGCTAATCCTGTTCACCGGGTTCCTGATTGAGGGCGCACGAATCGGAGCGACCGAGCTGAACCCGGCCGACGCCCGCTTCTACGACCCCGATGTTGCTATCTGGTCGCCCGTCGGATGGGTGTTCGCCAAGGGCCTGGACGGCCTCGGTTTCACGGCGTCGAGCATGCGGAACCTGCAGGAAGTGATGTGGTGGACACACGCCGCCATCTTCACCGCCGGATTCGTCTACATCGCCATCGGGTACAAGCACCTGTCGCACATCATGGTCAGCCCGGCCAACATTTTCCTGCGGCCCAAGAAACACCGCGGTGCGCTAAAGCCGATGGGTGATTTCGAAACGCTGGAAACCTTTGGCGCAAAGGACATCACGGACTTTACGTGGTGGCAGAACATGAACTTTGACGCCTGCACGAACTGCGGCCGCTGCGAAGAGCAGTGCCCGGCGTGGGCGTCCGATAAGCCCCTCTCCCCGAGGGGAGTGATGCAGGACATGAAGGCATTCATGGCCGAACGCGCTCCGGTGTTACTGGCGACGCCAGAAGGCGAGACTGCTCCCCCGGCAGAGCCTGCGATGGTTGGCGGAACTATCACGGAAGACGTGTTGTGGTCATGTACCTCTTGCGGGGCCTGCGTTGAAGCCTGCCCGGTCTTCATCAATCACATCGACACGATCGTGGACATGCGCCGATACCTGGTGCTTGAAGAGTCACGGCTTCCGGAGGCGGCCCAGGCCGCCCTGCTGAACCTCGAACAGCGAGGGCACCCGTGGCAGGGCACGACTCTGACCCGCACGAGCTGGATGGAGGGGCAGGACGTTCCGACCGTGGAGGAAAACCCGGACGCAGATGTACTGCTGTGGGTCGGATGTACCGGTGCGCTTGTCGAACGAAACGTACAGGTGACACGGGCCGCTGCTTCTATTCTCCGTAAGGCCGGCGTCAATTTCGCTGTACTCGGCAACTCGGAGACATGCACGGGTGACCCGGCCAGACGCATGGGTAATGAATATCTGTTCCAGATCCTGGCCGAAACGAATATCGAGACGCTTAAGAGCATCAACCCGAAGACGATCCTCGCCACTTGCCCGCACTGCTTTAACACGATGAAGAACGAATACCCGCAGTTTGGCGGGGTGTTCAATGTGCAGCACTACTCCGAGTACATGGCGGGGTTGATCGACGACGGCAAACTGCGTGCGCTCGCGACCGTCTCAGCGGAGAAGACGACGTACCACGACTCCTGTTACCTCGGGCGTCACAACGGTATCTACGATGCCCCGAGGCGCATCGCGGCAGCGATCCCCGGGCTTGAAGTCGTTGAGATGAGCCGGTGCAAGGAGAGAGGATTCTGCTGTGGCGCTGGCGGCGGACGGATGTGGATGGAGGAAGATGGCACGCGAATCAACCACATGCGCACGGATCAGTTCCTTGAGACAGAGGCTGAGTCGATCTCGATGTCCTGCCCGTTCTGCCTCCAGATGATGGAGGAAGGCATAGGCTCCAAGGGGGTCGAGGACACCAAGTCCGCCAAGGACCTGTTGGAGATCATGGACGCCTCACTTGAAGGTTCTGGATCGGGTTCAGGCTCGGAAACACCCATATCAGACCCTGTTGGATCGGCGGATTAAATCAGCGATGCCACGTCGTGATTCAACAACAAAACGTCGTTCTACAAGCACCAGTTCCTTTGGTGCGAGCGGTCGAAGCTCGCACGACTCTTCGGCGTTCTACTCAAGGGCGTTCCAGCCTGAAATCGATGCTTCCAACGTTGGCGAGGAACACGCAGCGCCCGAAGACGTGCTCGACCGGATATATGCCCACGCCAGCGAAGATATGCATGAATTGCCGGATGGTAGCGTCCACCTGATGGTCACCTCCCCGCCCTACAACGTGGGCAAGGAGTATGACGAAGACCTGACGATGGAGGACTACCGGTCTCTGCTGCATCGCGTACTGGCCGAGACGTGGCGCGTGACTGCGCCCGGCGGGCGTGTATGCGTCAACGTCGCCAACCTGGGAAGAAAGCCATACATCCCCTTGCATGCCTACGTGATCTCGGACGCGTCCGAGATCGGCTTCCAGATGCGTGGCGAAATCATCTGGGACAAAGGTGCCGGGGCAGGCACATCAACCGCGTGGGGGAGCTGGCGGTCAGCATCGAACCCTACCCTTCGCGATACCCACGAATACATCCTTGTTTTCCAGAAGCCCCATCCCAAAACCGGGTTCGGGCGCAAAGCTCCCGAGGGTCGAGAGAACACCATAGGGCGGGACGATTTCCTGGACTCCACGAAATCGGTCTGGCACTTCAGCCCACAGTCCGCAAAACGGGCGAACCATCCAGCGCCGTTCCCGGTGGAACTTCCGCGTCGGTTGATTGAGCTGTACACCTTCAGTGGTGATGTGGTGCTTGATCCCTTCGTCGGCACCGGTGCGACCGCCATCGCGGCTACGGCAACTGGCAGACGTTACGTGGGCTACGACACTTCCGCCGAGTACTGCGCAACCGCTGAAGAGCGGATTGCAGAGTCGCTAAAAGACACCTGATCAGGGTCACCTGAATGGATCAGGGCCGGGGCAAATACCCGTAACCGTGTAAAACGACATCGCACTTAGCTTTGGGATGCGGCTGGGAAACACTAACGTCCGTGCCAGCCCTGTTCCCCCAGGGTTGCTCCTGGCGCCCCTGCCCACCCCCCACTCATGTGGACCGCAGGGGCGCTTTTTTTTTGCCACCCGCTGCAATGTCCCGATTTCCGATGGCGGAGAGCACCTATCTCGTAGCGGCGATCGTGTGGCGATTCCGACACCCCGCTTTGAACAATTCCCGGTGTTTTCACTGGGTTTATCAAAGACACTCATGGTGTTGGCACCTGACTTACTCGTGAACCATCCGAGATGAAACAGGGCTATCCGTAGTGAGTGGGGTGAGGGGAGAGAGATCATCGAGCGCATAAGCCCGACACCGGGGAGAGGGGAAGACGTGAAGACGGTCCCGCGAGAACTGTTGATGTCGATCTTCCACGCGATTACCTCCGCAGAAGAAAACGGATTACCGCCGCTTACTGCCGGACAGCTGGCGATACAGTTCCGGCAGACCGATGCCGCTATTAAGAAGGCCTGTGCCGTGCTTGAAGCCAACGGCAAGATCCAGGCTTCTGTGAAATCACCCGAGCATCCCGATCCCAGTTACACGCCGATATCACCCGCAGACGGGGTTGTACAGATAAGTGGTGCGGAAGCTCCGGCGCAGGGGATGAACAGTATCCTCAAGGCGACCATCCACACATTCAGGGCCGGAATGAATCTTGACCTGAGACTTGTGGGACAGGCCGTCAGCGAGGACCAGGTGACGACCGAAGATCTTTCCATCTACGCACGTGTTACCGGCGATCTTGAAGGCAGCGTATGCTTCGGAATCAGGCGTGACGTCGCACGTCTGCTGCTCAGCGTCATCGCCCGGAGACGAGTCGGCACCATCGGTCAAGCCGGTCTTTCGGCCCTTCACAACGTTGCCGACCGTATCGTGGTTGTCGCCCGCGCTGATCTCGCGAAATACGGATATTCCATCGACGTCTCCCCGTCGTCGACCGTCTATCCGATGGGCATGAAGATCACCACGCACGGCGTACCTCAGGCGGTCGCCACATTGAAGTGCCGATACGGCGCTGTGGCAGTTCACGTCGTACTCCAGGAATCGCCGCAACAAAACGAAGACGGTGCCGCAGCAGCGGCCTGACCACGTCCCACACGGTCGGGTGATCTCGTGGTGGCGGGCCCCCACGATCACGATCCGATCGGATCATGCGGTACGCATCAATGTTCCCCGTTTCTTCTTGACGAGGGCGGCAGAATTATGCCAGTCCCGGTCGTCTCCGGGTATCGAAGGGGAGAAATTGATCGAAGAATTCGGACTGAATACAGACCGCGCTGAACCCCTGTCACGTATCCCTGATGAGCTTCTTGAAGCAGTGATCGGACTACTACAGGCGTACTCCGACCGTCGAAACCCTCCGCCAACGGCCGACGATATAGCGGTGCGTCTCGGTTCTTCAGCCGAAGTAGTCTCACGCGCTTGTCGAAAGTTGGAGATACGAGGGCTTGTCGTGGTGTCCCCCGGAGATCTCGATTCCGGTAGGACTTACTCCCTACCGGTTGAGGAGACATCCGGCCCTGTGCCCGAAGAGCTTCTCAAGTCCGTCATGGGACTTGTACGGTCATACGAGGAGCGCAGCAACCCTGCACCAACCGCCAGGGATATGGCGGCAGGGCTTGGATTCAATGAGCGCGAGATTCGCTGGGCATGTTCAGCCCTTGAGGCCGATGGTCTGGTTCGAGCCACGCAAACGTCGATGAACAATTACCCGGGATATATGAGCGCCACGGGTATGCCGGAACACACGCCCGATCCGGAACGAGCGGAGAGCCGGAACAAGATTGTTTTCGCACTTCTCCGCTCCACTGCAAAGGTGTTCAAGTCAGAGCTGGGGATCGATGTGCAACTTGCGGGCGGAGAGGTCCGGCAGGACGAGGTAACGACCGAGGACATCTCGGTGTTCCTGCGCGTAGCCGGGGAGATTGAAGGCAGCGTCTATTACGGCTTGGATCGGTCAGTTGCTCGCGAGCTACTCGCTATCGCCCAACGACAAAAAATCGGCGGTATCAATGCCGAGTCCATACATGTGCTTAATACCCTGATTACACAAGTTGGCGACCGGGCGAGTAGCGAACTCGGTGCGGTCGGGTATGACGTGGAGATATCTCCTGCGTCCACGGTTCAACCGGTGGGGATGAAGATAGCGACCCATGGCATCCCGCAGATAGTTGCCAGACTAGAGTGCGAAAGCGGCCCGATCAGCGCCCACGTGAGTTTGCAGGAACCTGTCGACGAAGACGAAGAAGCGGATGAGTCTGTCACGGCTTGATAGTCGTCCTGTCTTGCCCGGCCAGACTGCTTTTACACAATCCGGCCGGGTGGCCTGAGACCTTACTCCCGGGGCCGCGCGCTGTAGTCGCCACAGGGCTTGTCCCGCCAGGCAACCGCGCCCCGGAATCCGCCCTCTTTCATGGTGTCCTGCCAAGTGTAGGATTGCTCCGTGAACTGACCGGCTGCGTCCATGTCTGTGCTTGACCGTACGGACGAGTAGATGCCCATGTTCTCGTAGAAACGGTTCATGTTGAGCTTGAGGATGGCCAGGTTGTCTGCTGTCCCGTTGGCAATCCTGTCAGCAAGTGCGATTGTCCGATCTTCCAGCTCCTCTTCAGGCCAGGCGTAGTTGATCATGCCCATCTCTTCAGCCTCGGTTCCGGTCACCGGGTCGCCCGTTAGGTAGAGCTCCTTGGCCTTGCGCATCCCGATCACCAGCGGCCAGATGACGCCTGTTCGGCTGGTTCCCATGCCACGGAGTCCCGGATGGCCGAGTTGCGCATCGGGCGTGGCGACAACAAGGTCTGCCATCATCGCCAGTTCACATCCACCGGCAATGGCGAAACCGTGAATCTGGGCAATGGTCACTTTTGCCATGTTCCAGAAATACATGTGGATATCTGTGATCTGCTGCATCGAGGTCCTGATGCCCATTAACATGCGACGATTCTTGCCGTCGAACTGCTTGTAAGAGCGGACCTGTCCGTCGGCTCCCTCTCCCCGAGGGGTAGTGATGTCGTACCCGGCACAGAAGGTCCGGCCCGCTCCTTTGACGATGATCGCCCGTATGTCGTCGTCAGCCTCGAGAACGTGGAGTACGTCCCAGAACTCGTACAGCAGTTCTTGCGACAGGGCGTTCATCTTCTCTGGCCGGTTGAGGGTGATGCGGGCGACCCGGGCGTCCGTGCCGACCCGGTCGATTAACAGGTTTTCATAATCTGGGCCGTCATATGTCTCGGGCATTTGTGTCCTCCGTCGGGTGCGTGAATCGTGATCGACTTCCGGTGGCGTGATTTTGCTTGCTTGCGGGATTCTAAAACGAAGACCGTGATCGCGTTGCCCCCGCTGCGGTCCAGAAATCACGCATCCCTCACGACCCCCGGCGACCACCTGTGCGAGCCTCCCGCGACCCGCCATGCTGCCGCTCCGTATCTAATCGATTAGATGATGATTTGAGGAGGTCACCGTGCAAGTCGGCCTGATGTTCCTGTTCAGCGACTTTTCAAAGCTTTCGCAAAAACAGGTCTTTTCCGAGGTGCTGGAAGAGATCGACTACGCGGAGGAACTTGGTTTCGATTCGGTGTGGATGCCTGAACACCACTTCGCGACACCAGGCCTTCTCGGAAACCCGTTAACCCTCGCAGCGGCCGTCAGCCAGCGCACAGAGCGGATCAAGATCGGTATCGCCGCCGCGGTCCTACCCTTCCAACACCCTCTCCGGATCGCAGAAGACACGGCGCTAATAGACGTTTTGAGCAACGGCCGCTTGATGCTTGGTGTGGGCCGCGGCTGGCAGGTACCTGAGTTCGAGACCTTCCAGATAGATCAAACGGAGTCTCGCGAACGATTCGCCGAGAGTATGGAGATCATCAAGCGAGCATGGACGGAGGACACCTTCTCTCATGAAGGTAAGTTCTGGCAATTCAAGGACGTATCGATATTCCCAAAGCCTATCCAGCAGCCACATCCACCAGTGTTCTGGACGGTCGTGACGCCCAGTTCTTATGAAAAGGCGGCCGCTGAGGGCTACTCAGTCATCCGCTCCCTTAATTTCGTTTCGCTTGACACCGTTGAAGTCGGAACCGCTGCGTTTGAGGCCGAGATCCAAAAGCGAGGCCAGGAGCTATCTGACTTCGAAATGCCACTGACCGCCAAGGTGTACGTCGCTCCGACCGACGAAGAGGCCGAACGAGACGCTGCGCCCAATGCGCAGTGGTTCTATAACGCACTGTCCAACTTCCTCCCGGGGGCTCCGGGTCGAACAAAGCCCGCAAGTGGGTATGAGGAGTACCCGGATGACCCCGGTGCGGTGGCGAAAGCGGCGTCGGACGACATGTGGACCTGGGGTACCGCCTATGGCTCTCCTGAGACGGTATTGAAGCAGCTACGGGCTTACTCAAACCGGACGTACACCAACCACTGGATGTCCTGGATGAGGATCGGCGAGTTGCCCCATGACAAGGTAATGAAGTCGATGGAGCTGTTCGCACGTGAAGTGATGCCCGCGTTAAAAGAAGATGCGGCGACGGAGGTCACTGCCGACTAATTACTCCACCTTCAGATGGCCGCAAGTGACCGGATGCGTTAGCCTCCCATCTCGCAGCAAGTGGTTGCGAGTTACGTGTTGTTGACTGTGAATTTGTACGACAACCAATTGGAGGATCAAATGCCGGGACAGGTCGACGGACGAGTTGCACTGGTGACCGGTGGCGGTTCCGGAATCGGCCGCGCAACGGCAATTCGCTTCGCGGCGGAGGGTGCGCGTGTGGTGGTCGCCGACATCGTGCTTGAGGCAGGTGAAGAGACTGCGCAGTTGATCCGAAATGCGGGAGGAGAGGCGCAGTTCACGCACGTCGACGTTACCGACGATGTATCTGTGCAGTCTGCCATTGATTTGACGGTGAACGAGTACGGTCGTTTGGACTGCGCACACAACAACGCCGGGATCCTGGGTCCGGTAGCCGAGATGACGGAGTATCGCCGCGAGGACTACGACCGTGTGATCGACGTGAACGTCACGGGCGTGTGGCTGTGCATGCAGGCAGAGCTACGCCAGATGCTTACACAGGATCCGCCCGAGGGCGGACACTCCATCGTCAACACAGCGTCGATAGCTGGCCTCGTGGGAAGTCCTACGATTCCCGCTTACTCGGTCAGCAAGCATGCCGTAGTTGGTATGACGAACTCGGCGGCGCGTAGTTACGGGACGCGTGGTATTCGGGTGAATTCTGTATGCCCGGCGATTATCGAGACGCCGTTAGCGGAGCCGTTGTTTGAGCATGCCGAGTCCGAGGAACGTATGCGGATGCGGCAAGCGGTGGGACGGTTCGGTCAGGCGGACGAGGTGGCGTCGGTGGTGGTGTGGTTGTCGTCTGCGGACGCGTCGTTTGTGACGGGGACTCCGATGCGGGTGGATGGGGGCGCACTGGCTTAGCGCTAATGCGAGTGACTCAGAATCCGGCTCTGTGAGGCCGACTAGCGCGCTAGCAAACCGACCGCCGTTCGGCGGTCCCCATCACCCTTTACGTTTGTGGCCCCCCAATTGGGAGTGGGCGGGGGCACTGTCTGTTGCACGTCACACCCTTCGAGACCCTCAGGGTGGGTTTGTGGCTAACGCGGTTCGCGCAGAGACCGAAAACCTGCTCCGCCCGTCTTGTGCGGATTAGCGCTCCCTAGCCCCCGCTGAGAACCTTATGGGCCAGGATTCGGCTGCGGTCTGTGTCTGTGAGGTACGGCTCGATTTTGTCGACGAACTGGGCCATGGTGTCGACCAGCGCGCCACTGTTGTCGATCGTGATCTTGTTGCCGAGCAGCGACCAGTCGACGATTTCCTGGAAACGTGCCTTCACCTTGTCGACATCGCCAGACTGAACGATTCCATTCTCGTGGGGATCGTCCTGCATGCGATTCTTGATGACATCGGTATCGGCCGTGATATGGACAACGACCGTGCTCTGTGTGAAGAAGAGGATCGTCTTCTCCACCTGGTGCATTACCAGCTCCCGATCGAAGTTGTAGCCCTTCTGGCCGTATTCGAAGTAGAGCGGCGCGTACACGGCGTCGTCCATGTGCCCACCAACCACCATGCCGTCATCGCCGTTATAGGTGCCGACCTGCGTGTGGTAGTAGAGGCTGTGACGCTGGTGCATCTCCTTGAACTTTGGGGTCGCCTGCAGCAACCACTCCTGTTCTTCGGAGGTAGTGTTGTCCGGGTGCCCCGAGGTGTGCGGGATCTTCCAGTGCTCGTGGATCAGGGAGAAGCGGGTGCCCATGTTTTCCGACATCCAGTCGTCGATTGCGTGGGCGACGGTGGTGGTTCCGGAGTATTCACACCCAGCGAGTAGTAGCCGCATCTGTTCTTCCCTTCAGGCCCCGTTGGGGCTCGTTGCCCCTAAAACGGGGCTGCCCTCTCGCTCTGAAAGAGGGGATCTTTTTGTGGCGTTAGCCTCCGCCGAACTTTTCTTTGACCCTTGGTCGGATCACTTTTCCGAGGGCGTTCCTCGGTAGTTCGTCCGTGAAATGGACCTTGTCAGGTTTCTTATAGGAGGCAAGTGCCTGTCGTGCGTGTTCGATGATCTCACCCTCGGTGACGGACGCACCATCCTCGACAACTACCACCGCGTGGACCAACTCACCCCACGTGGTGTCCGGCACACCGATTACTGACGCTTCCCGGACTGCGATATGCCGTTCCAGGGTCTCTTCGACCTCTTCTGGAGAGATCATTTCGCCACCCCGTTTAATGATTTCGCGGGCGCGACCGGTCAGGAAAATATAGCCATCCTCGTCCTGGTATCCCAGGTCACCGGTGTAGAGCCATCCCTCTGCGTTCACGCCGCCGTTGGCGTCGTCACCCCAGTAGCCCTTCATCAGGCGCTTGCCACGTGCAACGATCTCGCCCGGCACGTTGACCGCAACCTGCTCTCCGGCCTCGTTCATGATCTGGACGTCAACACCGTCCATGGGGACACCGATGGACCGCAAGCGCTTACGCTTCTTCTCGATCTCTTCCGGCGTACCGGTGAGGTCATGGTCTTCAGGCGGAAGCATGGTGATTGTTGCCGCAGTTTCGGTCTGTCCAAATGCGTTGATGAACTGGACGTCTGGAAAACGTTCTATCGCTTCCAGGATCACAGATTCCGGCATGGCAGCAGCGCCGTAGGTGATCACGTCGAGGCTTGAAAGATCAAACTCGGAGAACTTCGGGTGGTCCATCAGGGTTTTGAGCATTGTGGGGACCATCATGGCCCGGTTCACGCTCTCCCTCTGGACGAGTCCCATCCACCCTTCCGGCTCAAATTGCGGTTGAAGGACCAGCGTTCTGCCGCCCCAGACGCCGGCCATCATCGATTGCACACCGGCTATGTGATAGAGCGGCACCGTGAGCAGGTTGCACTCAATTGCGTCCGGGTCAGCCGGTGGGACGTTGTCCATTACGAAGGACGTAAAGCTTCCGTGGCTGAGCGTGACGCCCTTCGGCAGTGAGGTCGATCCCGACGTGAACATGATCATCGTCGTGTCGTCGTCGTCGCCTGTCGGGTAGCCCATGTAGGGCTCTGCGGACTGGATGGCCTCTTCATAGCCGGTCCAGCCATCTGCGGTCGCGCCCGGATCCAGCGATATTCGGGAGACGCCCTGATCTTCGAGACATTCGCAGGATTCGATCAGGTCCATGTACCGCCCGCCCGCCATAACGACAGTTGGCGAGGTCTTCTCGATCATGTGGTTGGCTTCGGATGCACGTGATCGGAAGTTCACAGGGACGTAGATCGCGTCCAGCATGGCCGACGCGAAATAGGCTTCTGCATGGGCCGGAGTGTTGACGTCCATAAGGGCGACACGGTCGCCGGGACCGACGCCCATTCCCGATAGGACCGAAGCTAGCCGGGACGCCCGATCGCGAAAGGTCGCGAAGTCTGGTTTTATCTCACCGTTTTTCCCGGCTACAAACGCCGGGCGATCCGGGACGATCGCACATGCGATCTCAAGCAGTTCAAATGTATTCAATGGTTTCCGTATTCAGAAGTGAGTCAGATACCTTCAGAGCTACGGCCCAACATGATAGACAGCCTCCGTTCGCGCGCAAGGCCATCGCGCAACGGAAGATCACGCGCCGCAGCTAGCGCGGCCTTAATCGCCGCTATCAATGTGGGATCGTTTGCCGCCAGTTCGCCGGTAATTCGCTCAGATTCGTCTTTCAGTTGGCTTGATGCGACCACGCGTTGCACGAGGCTCGCGTTGCGCGCTTCGGTGGCATTTATACGCTTGCCGGTTAAGAGCAGATCGAGCGCCCTGCCACGGCGTATAGCGCGCTGGAGTGTCTGCGTGCCACCCGCCGCGGCGATCAATCCGTAGTATGTCTCCGGCATGGAAAACACGGCATCTTCGGCTGCGATCCGGATGTCGCACAACAGGGCCAGCTCGACGCCTGAACCAATGACGTGCCCGTGCAGAGCGGCGACGGTCGGAATCTTGAGATCACGTAGCTCTCCGAATATGTCGCGCTCCCACCGTGCTGCCCTTGCCTCTGTCTGAGATGGTGAGCTACCAAATTCTGAGAGGTCCGCCCCGGCGCAGAAGCCGCGGTTCCCCGCGCCGCTGAGTAGCACGGCACGCACATCCGGGTCCCACTTGATAGCTACGAGAACCTCCGATAGGTCATCCCGCATCTGGATGTTGAATGCGTTAATAACATCCGGGCGGTTGAGCACTACGTGTGCAACCGGGCCACGCTTTTCGTAGACGATCGTCTTGAAGGGGCTATCTGACATCGGGAGCTACGCGTCCTCGTCCTCACCCCGGAACCTCGGTTTTCGACGCTCATTGAACGCGTCAATCCCTTCGGATCGCTCCGGGTCGGTATGCAGGAGGATCGCGAGATCCGTTTCCAGGTGAAGGGACTGATGTAGAGACATGTCAGCGCCCTCGATAACGGCCTCCTTGGTGAAACGTCCCGCTGCTTGACCGTGCGCGGCTATCTCGGTGGCGATCTCATGTGTGCGCTTCGGTACGTCATCGGCCGGAACGATCTCGGTCACAAGCCCTGCGTGTAGCGCTTCTTCAGCAGTGATCCGCCTACCGGTCAGCAACATATCGCTTGCCAGCCCCTGCCCGACGATGCGGGGCAGTCGTTGAGTGCCACCATCCGAGGGCAGTTCTCCGCGTTGTGGCTGTGTGATGGCAAATGTGGCCCCGGCTTCACACAACCGCACGTCAGCGGAGAGAGCCAATTCCAGGACGGCGTCGTCCACGTCTCCCGAGAGACCGGCGACAACCGGTGTTACGACGGTTGCGAGGATCGCCGCCAAGCCGGGTTGAGTCGCGTCATTACCTGATAGCAGGATGCGGGCGGCGCGAACAGCCGGATCTGTGTTCACTGTCTCGCACTGTTCACCAAACGCGGCACCATCTCCAACCGTGATGGTCAGTACGTGGTTGCCTCCGTCTGATTGATTCAGACCTCTCAAATTACTCACCTGTGGTCTTGAGTTAGCGACGCACGTCGTATGTGTTGGTGGGAGTTTAGTCTGAAGCCCTGTCTATCGCTCACCCGGAACCTCCAGCCATGCGCATCTCTATCTCTTCCCGACTCGCGGGCCCTGACAGTCCATCTCGTTCCACGGAAATACTCGCAGCGGCGTTGGCAAACCGGGCCGCTACGACCGGGTCATTGGTCTCCACCAGCCTGATTAGACACGCCGCGGCCCATATATCTCCCGCCCCGGTAGGATCCAGCTCAACGGCGGGAAAGCCCGGAACGTCTGTGGTTGAACCGGTAGAGTAGACGTGCACTCCGTGTTTTCCATCAGTGACCCCAAGAACATCAGCATGATCTGTCCAGTTTTTTATTTCTTGCTCATCACTTCCACCGAACTCTGATTTCGACCCGACGAGTAATCGGTAACTGGACATAGTGGGATCCGCCATTTCAGTTGGAGGGCCCGCCACTTCTGTGACCCGACCGTAGTGATCCCAGCGTCGCAACCAGCCCTGCACGGTGGCGCCAACCGCTGCATCCGTGAACCAATCTCTCGCACCGACCGGCACTTCTCCAACAAGCGGGCCAAGGAACACGGTCGGAGTGGTCAACCAGTGGTCCGGAACATCTGCCAGGGTTATAGAAGAAGCCCGTGCTCCCAGCACCTGCGATCGCGTACCAGATGGACCGTATACGTTCTGGAAGAAAGTGGTGAAGTTGGACTCCACAAGATGGACGTCGATCCCCGGAAGAACGGTCTCAATCGGGTAGTTTGGTGCGGCGCTGGCAACTACGGCAACGTTCAATCCCAACGCCTGAGCGCAGAGTGCGGCGAACGCCGCTGCGCCGCCCGGCCTCACCCGACCGTGGGGATTACCCGGTTCTGGAGTGACATCGAGCGTGAGCACGCCGATCGCCAGAAAATCCGGTGCTGTGGAGTCTGTCATAACGGACTCAGGTGGCAGGGGATTCTCCCGGTGCATCCCGGGAGTCCCCGCGCATTTAGCGAGTTAGAGGCCTATCAGCGCCGGCGACGTCCACCACGATTTCGAGGTCGACGACCGCCGTCCCCGCCAGAGGAGCCCTTTGCACCTGCCGGGTAGATAACTACAAACCGATTTGCGCCTTCGCCGCTACTTTCGGTCGTGACGTCTGTGTTGTTGGCAAGCGACATGTGGACCCACCGCCGCTCATATGCGGGCATAGGCTCCAGCTCTGCTGACTCACCTGAGTCGGCTACACGCTCCGCCGTTCGCTGTGCCACGCCGCCGAGAGTTTCCCTGCGGCGTTCTTTGTAGCCCTCGATGTCGATCTGGACATACGCGGATCGACCCAACTGGTGGGTCACGATCAAGTTGACCAGGTACTGGAGTGACTGGAGTGTCTCCCCGCGACGTCCGATAAGCAGTCCGGAGTCTTCACCCTCGATGTCGAATACTGGGACGCCTTCGTCGGATTCTTCACGGATATATGTGTCCGCCACCACGTTCATGCTGGCCAGGAAGTAGTCGATCACCTCTGAGGCGAACTCGATTACTTCAGGGTCCGGCTCTGACGGGCGTGCGCTTCTCTCGGGTCGTTCTGTGCGACTCCGTTGACCACCGGTGCGGCGTTCCCTCGGCGCAGCCGGTTCGGGAGTGTGGTCTGCCTCGTCGTCTGTGTTATCTACAGCGACCGGGGCGGATACCGCTACCGGCTGGTAGTCGTCATCAGCGTCCTGATCGTCCGAGTCTGGCTCCGTTACGAAGTCGTCATCGTCGTCGTCTGATGCGTCGGAATCATCGCCGTCGTCGTAGTCATCCTGATCGTCTGTCTCAGGCTCGTATTCGTCATCCGAACCCGTGTCAGAGTGCGACCCAACCGGGCGCGCCGGCGAGCTGCCGTCCAGCAGTGCTACGTCGATTTCCGCCGGCTCGCCGCCGAACCCCAGGATCCCAGATCGTCCAGGGTTAACGACGACGATTTCTACGTCTTCGAGGTTTACGTCGAGAGCCTCTAGAGCGTTGTCTGTTGCTTCCTCGACTGTCTTCCCCGAGAACCGTCGCTGTTCCATCTATGATTTCCCCCTTTTCTTCATCTTCGACCTCGGCAACACCAGCTTCTACAGCCGCCGCCGCCGTGGCCGCTGATGTCCCGAAGCGGGTGCCAAGAAGGGCGCCCGGTCCGGAAATCACGGCAGTAATTGCTACTCCAATCAAGTTGGAGAATAGGATGTAAACGGCCAGTCCCGCCGGGAACTGGAAGGTAAAGAAGCCGAACATTATCGGCATCAACCAGAGCATCATCTGGTTCGTCTGCGCTGACCGCTCGTCCATGGACGGCATAGCGCTGATCTTCTGCTGCGCCCACATGGATGCACCGACAAGTATCGGCAGAGCAAAGTTGAACGGCGCAGGAGCGTTCTGGACCAGGTCAACGAGGTCCATACCTATGAACATACTGTCCAGCGGCACGTCGCTCGCAGCCGGGTTCCAGCCATAGAGAACGGCGGACAGGTTGGCGGTGCCTTCCGGGGTCGCAGGGACCGCACGGAAGATTGCACGATACAACCCGAACCAGATCGGCATCTGCAAGACCATCGGACCAAGACAGCCGATGGGACTAACCCCGGCCGCCTTGTACATCTTCATGGTCTCTGAGGACTGAAGACGACGGCCGTCCGGGTGATCCTTATAGCGCGCTTGCATCGCTTTCATACGCGGTTGCAGGGCAGACATCTTCCGCATGTTGCGTGTCTGCATCACGGTCAGCGGGATCATCAGCAACCGGACGGTCACCGTGAAGAAGATGATCGCCAGCCCGAAGTTGCTGAACAGGATCTTGTCCAGGAAGACAAGAGAGTTCACCATCGGCCCGATGACGATCAGGTTGAACCTGAATATGGCCGCCGCGATGATGGCGATACCCAGTACCATCAAGAATCTGCGGGACAACAGGGCGTTCATCAACAGGCTGCTCCCGTCTCCGCTTTGACACAGGAGATACGGCCGTGGTCTGAGACCTTGAACCTGATCAGATCATCATCCGTGGTATGGGCGTAAAGGACGCCTTCATGGACCAGGAGGTCAGCCTTCACTCCGCCCTCGGTCGCGAAGCCGTTCAACTCCGCACCGTTTGACGCCAGGAACGCCCCGATGTTGTCACTACCAGAGGGAACGGCGAGCGCAGCTCCCTTGCCGACTTCTTGAAATGGTGCAGCCCGCCCGACGATCTGGCCATCTACTACGCCGGGGTCCGCCCACATTTCCTGCCCGGTTTCAGCGTTGAGCGCGTAGAACTTCCCGTTCAGGGTGCCCACGTAAAGAATGTTGTCTAAGAGCAGTGGTGTAGCCCAGAACCATCCGTCTGAGTTAAACGACCACTCTCCGACACCGATAGCGTTGGTACCGGGTCCTGCGGCTTTCCGGCGCTCCAGGTCAAGGGCGTAAAAGGTGTCACTGAAGTCGCCGAAGTAGATCTTGCCGTTTGCGATCAGCGGTTCAGCCACGACCGCCCCATCGGCTTCGAAAGTCCACAGCTCCGTACCGGCCACTCCGCTCTCGCCACCAAGGGATACGGCGTGTAGTACACCGTCAAGGTCGCCGAAGTAGACGACGTCGTCCGCTATCACTGGTGTGCCCCAGACGGAATCGGTTGTAGGCACTCTCCAGAGGACCGTGGGTGCCAGGTCCGTACTGGTGTCGATGGCGTACAGATATCCGTCTGCGCCAAGAATCCCGGGGTCTGTGTCAAATTCATCGTCGATTGAAGACGTCCCGAACAAGACGGTATCCCCGAAAACGGCGACCGAGCCGACGACCTGTGTCTGGCGTTCAAATCTCCAGAGTTCGTTTCCGGATTCGGCCGAGATACCGAATACGAAGGCCTCGCAATCAAGTCCGTCGCAGTCATAAGCGGCGGTGATCACTCGGCCATCGTCCACGCGTGGCGACCCGTAGAGCGGGCCCAGGGTGTCATTGCCAGACACGGGATATCCCCAGCTGGTGTCGAAACGGCCGTCCTCATCCAGGTCCAACCGGGTGATCCGGCCATCTTTTGCGCCAAGGAAAATTTGATCACCATCGGGATCAAGTACCGGCGCGGACCATCCGCCGTCCGGGTCCAGGTCTCCCACGCAGGCGGCGAGCACGAATATCGAAACTGAGAACAGGAGAGCGAGGACCAGAGGCTTCGGCCCACGTGTCCCCGAAGTCTGGGTTGTCTGGAGTCCGCCTGTTCTTACGGGCAAGTTATTTAATGGCGAGGTATATCTCCGGGTCGGAACAAAATGCTCACCCCCGTATCCACCAGTGGATTCCGGGGAAGAGCGGGATATGTATCTGATTTACTTTGATTTGCCGAGAAATCAGGCTTCGTGCCCTGCTCCGGCTTCTGATTCTGTGTCAAGGGAACCGGTCGTCGGAACCGGGTCGTATCCACCTTCGAATGCGGGATTGCACCGTCCAAGACGATTGAACGTCATGCGGATGCCTTTGAAGACGCCATGTTCGCGCACTGCGTCTTGCGCGTATACAGAACACGTCGGCTCATACAGACACTGCGAAGGCAGGTACGGGGAGATTATCTTTTTGTACCCCTTTAACAGCAAGATCACGAGTCGACGCATGTTAGTCCGTCTTCCTCTCGGCGAATCCTTTACCGGAATCACCTTCATTGACCGTGCCGTTGTCAGTTTGTGTGACTGAATCTACCGTAGCGGGCTGTAACACCCTGGCTCGCTCAGCCAGCCGTCTTAGCGAGCACATCAACATATGGTAATCCGCTTGCGCCGCTGCGGGCCTCGCAGAGACGACGACGTTGTGGCCTGGAAGAATCTCCAGAGAGGAGAGACATTCCCTTAGACGACGCTTGACCCTGTTCCTTACAACCGCCCCGCCCACACGCTTGCTGACCGCCAGCCCGAAACGGGATGTGTGTTCTTCGGTCTGGGCCGCTCCCAGGGTCAGGAGCCTGTCACTTGCGCGACGTCCACGCGTACGGACTTCCTTGAACTCATGACTTTTACGCAGTCTGACAGCAGAGCGCATCAGATTATTGTGTCGTCCGGTCGCTAGATATTCCCGGCAACCGAAACGTAATCGCCCTTAAACCGTGAGGCTCTTCCGGCCACGTGCACGGCGCCTGGCAAGTACCCTGCGGCCGCCGACTGAACGCATGCGAAGCCGAAATCCGTGTACGCGGAGTCGGCGTCTCTTCTTTGGTTGATATGTACGTTTTGGCATTTGTAAGTTGAATGACTCTCGGGACTCTTAAAAAAGTAGCTGGATGATTATATCCGTAAACCCGGTCCATACCCATCGGATCATGGATTTGATTCTGAAGTTTGAACCTAATTTCTTGACGGCTCCACAACGCGTTCCTAGAATCAATTGTCCGGGGTCCCGACAAACCAGCCGGGTCACAGCCCCGTAATGTGCTAGGAGCGCGTCGAGTTTATGGTCGCCAAATCCAAGGATACCGGAACTGACTCAGAAGCGGACAGCATTAGTACCGTCACAGAAGCACTTCGCGACTACACCGCCACCATCGCAGAAGACGACCGCCCCGCTGCCAGTACGGAACTGGGCAGGTTTGTAAGGTGGCTGGGCAACGACCGCTCACTTGACTCCCTCGCTCCCCCGGAGATCGGCGACTACAGCGATCACATCGGCGCCCATGGCACAGCACCGGATGCAGTTGACCGTCTGGCCATCGTTAAGCTCTTCCTGGCCCACCTCAAGAAGAAGGGCCACATTGAGGTAAACCTCGCTCAGCACCTCCGACTTCGACGAGGCCGTGGTGCGACGACGGGTGCGAAGACCTCTACGACGGCCGCAGGTCCGGGCGCAAGACTCACGAAATCCGGACATCAGGCGATGCAAAAAGAGCTGGGAGAGTTGATCGTCCAGCGAACCTCGCTTACGGAAGATATTCGAATTGCAGCAGCCGACAAGGACGTACGTGAGAACGCTCCGCTAGAGGCCGCAAGAGAAGCTCACGGCACCGTGAGTATGAGGATCGGCGTCCTTGAAGAATCCCTGAGGGGAGCCGAGATCATCACGGAAAAGAACGGCGCCCGCGAGAAGGGTGTCGTCAGGCTTGGCGGACGGGTCACCATCAAAGAGCTAAGCTCCGGCAGAGCTACCGCCGTGCAACTTGTTCATCCGGACGAGGCGAACCCGCTGTCTGGCAAGATGTCCAGCGGCTCACCTGTTGGTGGAGCCATCATTGGCCACGCCGTCGGCGAGACCATCACCGTTGAGACACCGGCAGGTGCCAAACAGTACGAAATCGTCAAGGCCACCTAAACAACGCATCGCCGGTTTGGTGTCCAAATCCCGGAGGGGCAAGATAGACTCGTTGCGCGACCAGAGGTGTGACGCATCCGGAGTCTATGTCTCTCCGAATACTCCCAACCCGGGAACCAGTTTCACGCGCTCGGTTACCGACCACAACACTTTAGTTTCTGCCTTCGCCTCCCTTATTTAATTTGCTTACAACCACCCCATCATGGGGTTTTAGCGGACAGATCGCTTCTCGATTGCACCCGTCAGTGACGTGCAGTGCAACCGCGTCACGCAATTTTGTTCGATCCTTGCGGACAGGCTGCTAAGTGTCCGAATCGTTTTTGCTTTTCGGCGGTTTCGGTGTCTTTGTGGCGGCGATGCTGATTCTTGACCTCAGAGTCTTCCACCGGAATGCCCACACCGTGCGCGTACGGGAAGCCTCTGTCTGGTACGCAATCTGGGTGGGGCTCGCGATGCTGTTCGCCATCGGCATCTTCATATGGAAGGGCGCCGACAGCGGCAACGAATTTCTGACGGCGTACGTGATCGAGTTGTCTCTAAGCGTAGACAACATCTTCGTGTTCTTGATCGTCTTCTCTTCGTTCTCCGTACCCCCGGAGTTGAGGCACCGCGTTCTTTTCATGGGGATCATCGGCGCTGTTGTAATGCGCGGATTTTTCATCGCCACCGGGGTCGCTCTCCTTGAGACTTTCGGCTGGCTGATATTTATCTTTGGCGGCTTCCTGGTATTCACCGGTATCAAGCTAGCGATTCGCAAGGAAGAAGAAGTAGACCCCGCCCAGAATCCAGTGATGCGACTGGCTCGGAAGTTCCTTCCGGTTACCACGGAATACGATGGGCAGAAGTTCTTCACCAGACGCAACGGCGCGTTGGTCGTCACCCCGTTGTTCATGGTGTTGCTGGGGCTGGAGACCACGGACCTGATCTTCGCAGTAGACTCCGTCCCCGCGGTCCTGGCGATTAGCGACGATACATTCATCATCTGGACTTCAAACATCTTCGCAATTCTCGGACTGCGGGCCTTGTTCTTCCTCGTGGACGGAATCCTGCCGTACTTTCGCTATCTGAATTTCGGGCTCTCGGTCATACTCGTCTTCATTGGGATGAAGATGATCACGAGTGATGTCTATCACATGCCAACAACCATCTCGCTGGGTACCGTAGGCGGTATTCTTGCGATCACGACACTGGCGTCTTACGTCGCCAAGCGCAGGGAGGACGCAGCAAATGCACGAGCCGCCGAGCGCGCTCCCGGCCGATCCGTTTCGGAGAGTTAATAGAGGCTGAGGAATAGCAAACCCTCAGCGGAGGAATCTATCAAGATGACGACCAGTGTCCGGAGTGATCTCGCCGCAGAACTAAAGAGCGTTGTGCAGGGTGAGGTCAGGTTTGACCAGTACTCCCGTGCTCTCTACAGCCAGGACGCTTCCATCTATTCCATGGAGCCGGCCGGGGTGGTCTTGCCGCAGTCCGTTGAGGACGTGCAGGCGATCATGGAGATCTGCAACCGGAACGGCGTGAAGGTACTTAGCCGTGGTGGCGGTACCGGGCTGTCAGGACAAACGGTGCAGGAAGGTGCGGTCGTTATCGACTACACCAAGTACATGCACGACTTGATCGAGATCAATGCCGAAGAGCAGTGGGTTCGCACCCAGCCCGGTGTCACGCTCACGGAGTTGAACCGACAACTCCGACCGCACGGCCTTATGTTCACGCCGGACCCGAGTACGGCGAGTCGTGCGACGGTCGGCGGGGCGATGGGCAACAACTCGTGCGGTGCGCACTCAATCATCTACGGCAAGACCGTGGACCACGTGCTCGGACAGGACGTGGTGCTCTCAAACGGCAACATCGCAAATTTCGAGAATGTGGTCGGCTCTGACCTTGAAGCGAAGTTGCGCGTGGAAGGCCTTGAGGGCGATATCTACCGAACGGTCCGCGACGTGGCCGCCCGTTCAGCTCCGCTGGTTGAGGCGAACTTCCCGAAGGTTCTCAGACGCGTTGGAGGCTACAACCTGGACCTCGTGAACGAGCCTGATGGCGTCAACCTAGCGCAGCTTATGGTGGGTTCTGAGGGCACGCTGGCGGCCGTCACTTCCGCACGCTTGAATCTGGTCAAAATCCCGGAATTCACCGGGCTTGCCGTCCTCCATTTCAAGGCGCTTGACGAGGCGATGGAAGCCACGGTCGCCACGCTTGAGCATGAGCCGTCTGCGGTCGAGCACATCGGCGCAATCATCATCACCCAGGCCCGCCGTCACCTGCTATTTTCCCGAAATCTGGGATTCCTACAGGGCGAGCCGACCGACATACTCGTCGTGGAGTTCAACGGGGGATCCCTGGCAGAGATCGACGACAAGTTCGACAAGCTTGAGCAGGACATGCAGCGCAAAGAGCTTGGCTTTGCCATGACTCGTCTACGCACCGCCGCGGAACAGGGCCAGGTGTGGGCGATGCGTGAGAACGGCCTCGGGCTGATGAACAACATCGAAGGCACCGCAAAGCCGCTTCCGTTCGTGGAAGACACCGCAGTAGCACCGGAAAAACTGCCCGAGTACGTCCGCCGATTCCAACAGATCATCAAGAACTCCGGCACCGAGGCTGGCTACTACGGCCACGCATCGGTCGGCTGCATGCACATCCGGCCGCTGATCGATATCAAAACCCGTGAGGGCATGGACCGGCTGTACAAGATCAGCGACGAGGTTTCCGACCTCCTGAAGGAGTTTGGCGGCTCGATGACCGGGGAGCACGGCGACGGTATCGTCCGGGGCTTCTGGACGGAGAAGATGTTCGGCCCGGAGCTGGTTGATAACTTCCGAGAGGTTAAGAAGGCGTTCGACCCGAACACGATCATGAACCCCGGCAAGGTATTTGACACACCGCACCTGCTGGACAACCTGCGATTCGGCGACGAGTACCACACGCACGAAATCGAGACCCGGCTGGACTTCACCAAAGAGGGTGGATTCTCCGCCGCAATCGAGATGTGCAACGGAGTCGGCGCTTGCCGCAAGCTCAACCTCGGCGCCATGTGCCCGTCCTACATCGCCACACGCGAAGAGACGCACACAACACGTGGCCGGGCGAACGTCCTGCGGGCCGCCATCTCCGGCAAGTTTCCTATCGAGGATCTGACTTCGAAGGCCACTTTTGACGTATTGGACCTTTGCCTGGAGTGCAAGTCCTGTAAGGCTGAATGCCCATCAAACGTGGACATGGCGAAGATCAAGTACGAGTTTCTGCACCAGTACTACAAGACCCACAAGGTGCCACGCCGCTCAAAGATGGTGGCCGATATACACAAGACGAACGCCCGCATGGCGCCGATCGCACCGATAGCGAACGCCGTCACACGAAGCGCGCCGATGCGCTGGGCGTTGGACAAGCTGGTCGGCTTCTCGTCTGACCGCCCTGCCCCACCGGTTGTGCGCAATACATTCCAAAAGTGGTTCGACAGCCGTAAGGCCCCGGCGGGTACCCACCCGCGTGGCCAGATAGTGCTGTTCCACGATACGTTTATGAACTTCAACTACCCGTCTATCGGTGTCGCCGCGACGGACCTGCTTGAGGCCCTCGGGTTCGAGGTGATCATCCTCAAGGATCGTAAGTGCTGCGGTCGACCGATGGTCTCTAAGGGGTTGCTTGATATGGCGGCGGAGAACGCCCGCCACAACGTTGATCTGCTTTACAACTACGCCCAGCGCGGCGTGAAGATCGCCGGTTGCGAGTCGTCATGTGTGATGGCGATAAAGGACGAGTACCCGGATCTGCTGGGCGGCGAGGAGAAGGCGCGTGTCGTCTCGGACGCGACGGTCATGCTGGAAGAGGTGATCGCTGAGTGCCTGGGCGACGATGGCCCCCAACTTGAGTTCACCGACCTCTCCAAAAAGGTCCAGTTCCTCGGCCACTGCCACCAGCGTGCGCTGACCGGGTTGAGCTCCAGCCTGAAGGCGCTCAACCTGCCCCCGAATTACGAGGTCACGGACATCCCGGCAGGCTGCTGCGGTATGGCCGGGTCGTTCGGCTACGAGTCTGAGCACGTCGAGGTGTCGCTGGCGGCGGGTGAGGAGCGATTCTTCCCCCACGTCCGCAACAACCCGGACCACGAGGTCTGTGTGACCGGCGTCTCGTGTCGTGAGCAGACCGTTTTCGGAACCGGACGGAAGGCTCGACACCTGGTCGAGGTGCTGGCGGACGCGCTCAAGAAGTAGCGCCGAGACGGGCCGGAGCAAAAGAACCCTGGTTCCAAAGAGCATTGATAGTTAATGCTCCACACCTCTGTGCGTCCATCCCACACGATTGAACACCGGATGGACATAGCGCGAAATCGTTAGAATTACCGTTACATACCCAGTACAGAACAGGGAGAATCGCTCAGTGCGCAATGTAGATCGATTGCAGCGGCGATACAGGCCGCTCATCTTGTTTAGCCTGGTGCTTACGACGGCGATGTTGATCGCAGCGTGTGGTGGTGGTGATTCGGAACCAACCGCCGCACCGGTGGCTAGCCCGACGAGTATTTCTGAACCTGTCGCGACCAGCGCACCCGCACCGACACAACTCCCGGCGGTCCAGCCAGATGCGACCGCTACGACAGTCCCACAAGTAGAGCCGACTAACGTCCCCGCTCAGACCGCGACGCCGCTCCCGACTCTGACTCCAACTCCTGTCGTGTCCAACATATTTGAGGGATACGGATTCTCATTCCAACTGGATCAGGACAGCACGTTTGCTTCGTCTGATCTGGTTATCAACGGTTGGACCGGTGACGCCGCCGATAACGACCAGGGCTTAATGACGTTCACCTATAACGGCGCTGATGTCGTTTTGTTCTGGGAGCCGCAGGCCGCCAATACACCGCAATCGTTAACCGCCGAGACTTATCAGCTCCTGACATTAGGCCGGCCTGATTTTGAGTTCACGGCGCTCAACGAGGGTGATCTTACTGTCGATGGGCAAGCGGGTACGTTCGCCGGGTTCGTATTCGCTGACTCCGCAGGGGAGAACGCCAGCGGCGGGTTGATTGGCGCATGGTCCTGCCCCGGAACAGGAGCCATGATGTCCCTCACAGCGACGAGCAGTGACGCGACCGCCCTGCAGATTCGTTTCGACCGATTAGTGTCAGGATTTGAATGTGGCAGCTAACAGTAGGGACTCGATGAAACTGTATTCAGGCACTAAGAGGGGCTTTGGAATGACCCGGATCCTGGCGTTTCTTGTGATATTTAGCCTTGTCACATCATCAATCATGCCCGTTCTGGCACAGGATCCGCCGCCGCCGCCGCCGGACGACAGTTTCAACGATCCGCCGCCGCCGGATGATAGTTTCAAAGATCTTCTACCGCCGGAGGATCCCTTTGTTGATCCAAAGATCGACCCGAATACGGGGGGCGACCCAAACGGAGGATTCGACCCGAATTTCCTCAACCCGGACGGATCATTCATTGATCCCAAGTTCGACACAGGATCGGGACTCGATCCAAACGCTGCAGGTGACGGCAACGGAGGTGCCCCTCCTCCCGGCGGAGGTGACGGTCAGTTTTTCGACCCGAGCTTCAATCCGGATCCGGACGCCTTCAAAAATTTCGACGCGACACAGTTCGGAGATTTTGATCCCAACGCCGTTGGTGATTTCAACAAAGACCAGTTCGCCAACTTCGACCCGGACGCCGTCGGTGGGTTCAATGCAGACCAGTTCGCTAACTTCGACCCCGGAGCCGTGGGAGGGTTCAACGCTGACCAGTTCGCTAACTTTGATCCCAGTGCTGTGGGAGGATTCGGCAAGGATCAGTTTGAGAACTTTGACCCAACTGCCGTAGGCGGTTTTGGCGCAGATCAGTTCCAAAACTTTGACCCGGATGCCGTGGCTGGTTTCAGCCAGGACCACTTTGCCAATTTCGATCCCGACGCGGTTGGTGGGTTTAAGGCGGAACAGTTCGCCAACTTTGACCCGAACGCGGTTGGTGGGTTCAACGCCGACCAGTTTGCCAACTTCGACCCGGACGCGGTCGGTGGGTTTGGGAAAGACCAGTTTGAGAACTTTGATCCCACCGCAGTGGGAGGGTTCAAAGCTGAGCAGTTCGCCAATTTCAACCCCGATGCTGTCGGAGGGTTCAACGCCGATCAGTTCGCTAACTTCAACCCTGAGGCGGTCGGTGGGTTTGGCAAAGACCAGTTCGAGAACTTTGATCCCACCGCAGTGGGAGGGTTTAAAGCTGAGCAGTTCGCCAACTTCGATCCAGACGCTGTCGGGGGGTTCAATAAAGAGCACTTTGAACACTTCGACCCCACCGCGGTGGGGGCGTTCAACGCAGACCAGTTCCAAAACTTTGACCCTGACGCAATAGGTGGTTTTGGGGCGGATCACGTAGCCAACTTCGATCCCACGGCCGTGGGAGCTTTCGACAAGGACCAGTTCGCCAACTTCGATCCCGACGCTATGGTCGGATTTGGTGCAGAGCAGTTCCAGAACTTCGACCCGACCGCCTTCCAGGGCTTTGGACCCGACCAGGTCGATAACTTCGACCCGCTTGCCATGGGGGCGTTTGACAAGGACCAGTTTGAGAACTTCATGCCCGAAGCGTTTGGAGGCTTTG
>JABIGL010000041.1 GCA_018650185.1 Chloroflexota bacterium | reverse complement strand
GACTACAGGCTACCTACCGAGGGTTTAGAGACAACATCTGTCAGGACATCAGTGCAACGACATTGATGCAACCCGTTGCCCGATTCCAACATTGGTGTATTCAGATTCACGCCTCTTGTTCCGAAAGTGGGACAGCCAGCTGACGTTATAAGGGGAAAAGTCGAAGGCAATGACTGGCATTGAGAAATCGAAGCTGGATAAATTGGTGGGCCCTGTCGGATTCGAACCGACGACCTGCGGATTAAAAGTCCGATGCTCTACCAACTGAGCTAAGGGCCCCACCCGCGCACGGGCGCCCGTTCCATGTTCTGGGACGGGGATGCGGCGCGTACGCTGCATACCATTGAATCTGTGCTGACATCGTGTGTCAACGATTCCCGATGGCAATCAGTTGCCCGCTGGTCCGATTGGACGGCAACTCGGCCGCCAGGCGGACTGGTCGCGTATCGTCCGCGGCGTTAACCTCCGTGCCCAGACAACCGCCAGACAACTACCGCGCCAATCCCACACAGGAGAACCAGCGATGGACCCGAATCGAATCCACGAATGGCTGCGCGGGCCAATGGTCGCCGTCGCTACGCCGTTCACCGAGGATCACGAGCTCGACGTGGATGCGCTGCGGGACAACATCCGGTTCATGGTGGACCGAGGCGTCAAAACAGGTCAGGGTACCCTGCTCGTCGGCGGTGCAGGCGGAGAGCATCCCGTCCTCAACGTCGAGGAGCGCAAGGTGGTGATGACCGCTTCCCTGGAAGCCGCCAACGGCGAAGTGCCCGTTCTCACGTCGATACAGCACACGGATGTGCGGGCGACGGTGGAGATGGCACGTCACGCTGAAGCTGTTGGTGTCCAGGGTGGGCAGCTTGGACCCGCCTACTACTACGAATCCACGGAAGACGACGTCCGACGTCTGTTCGAGCATGTCTCAGGCCAGACTGACCTAACGCTCATGATCTATCACACGTGGTGGGATGGTCTCGTCATGAGCCCGGAGCTACTCAGGGATCTCGCCGCCATTCCGTCCGTCCGTGCGCTCAAGTGGAGCCACCCGGAAGACGGGCCGTATCGCGAGGGGCTGATGGAGTTTGCGGGGAAGCTGGCGACGATCGACAACTCCAACAACCATGTCCTGAGCCACATGTACGGGGCGACCGGCTTCATCACCCATCTTTCTGGCTTCTGGCCAGAGTACCCGCTGGAGATCTGGAATCTGCTTGAGGCCAAGGATTACGACGGAGTTCGAGATCGGCTGGCCGCGTTTAAGTGGAAATGGCTCACGTGGCGGAACAAGGTGGGAGAGCTCACGGGCGGCGAGGGGCCTTTCATCAAGGCCGCTATGGAGGCGGTGGGGCTCAAGGCCGGTCCCCCACGTTTGCCTTCTTCGCGCCCACCCGAGCCGCTTCTTGAGGAGCTTCGTGGATTACTAGCGGAGTGCCAGGTTCCGATGGCGAGCACGGAAGCTGTATCTGCGGATTAAGCGCACTGAGATTACCTGGGCGACCGTGAGGCGAAATCGAAACCGTTCAGCTTTCACCAGGGCAGCAGAATCTTCGCCGAACAGGCGCAGGACAATTAGTCCGGCTTGCGACGTGGAGGGCGGCGTCTGGCTGAGACCTTCCGCAGAGCGCTCCGGAAGTCCACGGAATCTGGCGTTGCAGAGGACCGTCGTGTTGCCGACCTTCGGCGTGCCGGTCTGGCGGCAGAGTCCGATGCCGTCCCTATGTCCAGTGCGTCTCTTCGTCCAGATGCCCGTGAAGAGGGCCGTTGCGTGCCCGCAGAGAGCGTTTCAGCGGTCGACGGGGTATCCACGCCACGTCTGGACCTTGAGGATCGCTGAGGAGTTTCAGACGCCGCAGAGTCCGGCGTCCTGTCCAGAGTTGTCTCAAGCGCTCCAGAACAGTGTTCTGGCGGTCTACAGCCTCCACAAGACTCTCGGATGCCGTCGACATCGCACGCACCGTAGCCGTGTGACTTTGCAGGTGCGTGCCATATTCGGAAATAGCTGCGGAGAAGTGCTGAAGGGACTCCCGGGTTTCGGTCATGCCGGACTCGATACCTTCCAGTCGCTCATCAGCCACTCCCGCCATAAGGCGCAGGTCGGCCGCTGCTACAGTCGGCGCTACTGGAACGCCCTGAGCAGGCGCAACCGTTTCACTGGCCGCCGCGACTTCCACACCACTAGCTGAGGCCAATGCCCCCTCGGGAATGGCCCCCGGCTCTGCCCCTTCCGCTGCAAGTCGCGCCTGTTCTGCCGCTTCTGGTGATAGCGTTCCGGCACCTGTCTGCGCTGCGACCACAACGCCGCGCCAGTTGTCGGAGACCCCGACGAACAAGATGTAACCGATCACAGAAATACCCATGACCAGGGCAAAGATCCGCCCCTGCGGACTGTTCAAGAAAAGGAACAGGTGGCCAATCTGCGGAACGTCAGCCACCACAATCCCGCCGACGCGGTCGGGCGCAACGGGGATCGGGTCGATGTTGGCGTTCGCGTCACCCTTGGTGATGAACTGAACGTTATTTCCGGTCTGCTGGATATCGGTAATTCTGTGGAGGTTGTTTGGCGGAAGGCCGAACTCCTCCTGAAACGCACGAGGAATCTCCACCTGTGCGATGTCACCCACCCGTATTTCGGACGGAGCGACTTTTCGGAGGATTACGAGGTCTCCACGCGAGAGCACCGGTTCCATGGACCCTGAAACAACGGCGCCGATTGGCTGGAAGGTGCCCAGTGTGACAACGATCGCGAAGTATCCAAGGCCCAGGACAGCGATCATCGCGCCGAGGTCCATCCAACCTTTAGTCTTTTTTTCCTGATTCACGAGAGTGCCCTAGTTTCCCTGGTTCTCCGGCGCATCCACGGTTTCTTGCACGGTCTCCGGCGCCTCTTCCGGAGATCGGAACCGTGAAAGGGCATTTTCATACAGTTCGTTTGCTCTGGCCGCCAACGACGTACCAGGCAGGAACCTGTAGCCCAGATACACCGCCAGGAGTATCACAAACAATGTCAGCATCAACGATAACGGGATCGTTATGCCGATAATGGTCAGGCTCGGAAGTCCACGGCTGCCATCGAAAGAGGTTATGACCTGGGCCTGGACTGGCGATCCCGAGCTTGAGACGCCACCGAAATTGGCCGAGACCGTTACCTGACTTTCCGCATCCAGCGGTATGAACTCAGCGGACCCTCTTCCAGTTTGATCCGTCACGGCCGGAGGATTCAACAATTCTCCCGACGTGGTTTGCCATATGAGCGCTGCGCCGCCCACGGGTCGGTCTCCCAGCGTTACGAGTGCGTCGACAACCGTGGACTGCCCTATGGCGATCGTAGATGGGTTGAGCGACACGTTGATGCGGAGGGCCGCTTCCACGACCTCCATCTCTGCGACAACGGACTCGGTTCCGGGTAATACGCCGGACACGTTGATGGTCCCCCCACCACCCCTGAGCATCATCGGGAATGACTTATGGCTTTCACCCGGGAGGAAGCTCGCCGAAGCCGGGACATCGACCGCTTCAGAGAACAGGAAAAGCGGTGTTTCTGACGGTGCAGGAGCTGGTGCGCCCGATGCGTCAAGGAGCCGCGCAATGATGAAGTTGGAGGCTGAGTCACCGGCGCTGGAAGTCGGATAAGCAAACTTCAAGTCAAATGCGTCGACGGACCTCGTGTGCGCCGTCGCCGTGACGGTTGTGCCGGTCACGCCGGACTGGGTGATCGTAATCTGTGTAGGAGACGGGCTTCCGGTACTGTCCACCGTTCCGGAGGCGTAAGAGGCATTCACCCCGCAGTCCAGTCCCTCAGGAACAGCAACCGCTCCCTGGCGAACCCTGATTCCATCTATCACATCGGTCGTAACGCGAACGGCATTACAGGTGAAGTTGGTCGGGATACCGCCCGCGGTGAGCGCCTGGGCGACGACGAGAGCCGAAGAATCTCCGGGCAGGAATCTATCCGGGACTACGTAGACGGCGAGATCGGTCGGAAGCGTTTCCACAAGTTCCATGATCGGGTCTTCGTCTTCGGCGACCGGCGTGTCCGAGATGACCTCGTGCAAGGCCTGTTCGGTGATGGTCACGGTACTGGAATCTGTAAGGAAACCATTAGCCTGCGCCGTGATGATCGCTTCACCCTTGTCGCCAACCACGTACTCGCCGAATACGGCGTTTGCACCGGCGGGAATGACGTAAGTGCTTTCGGTCGGCGCGGCGAATCCCGGACGGGAGGATGTAATCGCTACGTTGGTGCTGATAGGCGCAACGACGGGAGCGCCTTGAGCACCCCTGAGGCTGACGACGAAACGACCGGGCTGTGTGCTGCCTTCGGGCATGATCGGTGGTGCCAGCTCAAGCTGGAGGCTGAACGGCGGAACGGCCCCCGTACTTGAGACGGTCTGAAGCTGTACGGACGCTGCCCCCTCGTTCTTCACGGCAGCTGTGATGGTTCCCGTACCGGCTTTGAGCGTGGTGCGGACCGGTATCGAGATCGCCACCGAACCACGCGGCACTATGACAGTTGGCTGAACCGTGAACAGCTCTGGATCTGATGTCCAAAGGGAGACCTCTGTCTCAGTGTTCTCCGGGAACGGGAACGGTAGACCGGCTTCATCTTCCAGACGCAGGAACAAGGTCTCGTACAGGCCACCATCGGCGAGGATAGCGCCGGGTCCGGTGGACAGATTGACGGAAAGTGCATCCGGCAACGCAGACGCAGGCCTGGCCGGTAAGACCAACAGAGAGGCGCGTACCTTCAATCCTGTCGACCTGTATGTACCTGCAATTCTGGACATGTGCTCACTGATACGAATTAAAAGTGTCCGATGATCTTGTCTGTGCGTGCCGTTTTCTCTTATGAAACGCTAATGACGGTATAGACGAACTCCATCTTCTTTATCTGGCCGGAGTTGACGCTCCCTACCTCGCCATCACCATCGTCATCGTCCTTGCCTTTAGCCTTGCCTTTGCCCTTATCGTCCTCGTCCTCGTCCTCAGCGATTTTTGGGATGTAGGCCAGCACATACAGCGGATTGTGGCCATCGATAGATGAACTGAGTATGCCGAACGCTGACTCAACTGACAGTGTGGCCGACGCCAGCGGGTTAGTGTCTGGACATAACCATCTCGTGATGCCATCCGATTTATAACTGCGCTGCGTGTTCTCTGTGCAGTCCCCGAGGTAATCTTCGTCGTCACCTTCGTCATCATCATCGTCGTCGGCTTCGCGTTGATCGCTGTCCAGGTAGTACAGACCGACGTTCAGGAACTCATTGGGTTTCTTTAGGATCCCGCCCACATCAATCGAGTTGGACCAGATCATGTCCATGACGAGGTTGCCGGTTTCAATTCCCTCGGGCAGATCTATCCGAGTCAATACCTGGCCGAGGATACGGTCGTCGTCGTCGTGGTGAGACTCAAATTTCTCAACTATCTCGACCAGTGAAGCCGAGGCAGCCAGATCGAGACCGCCGCCCGTTGGGCTATCAGGATCCACTACGCCAAAACCGCTGCCCCCAACGCCGCCGAACGCTGTGCGACCGCCGAGCGGGACTATCTCGATCGTGTTTGAGCCAGCGGAAGACTCTGCCGAATAAACGCCGATGGCGATCATCGCTGAAATGGCGATTACCAACGAGGCCATCAACGCCCCGCGCCGGTGCAAATGAATGGGTTTCGTGGATTGCATCGTCTGGTCCGTTAGTTCAAATAAAAGTCAAATGTGACTTCGATGATGTCTGAATATGAAACCGCCTCCAATGGTGAACTCACCTACCTCGCTCGCGTGTGCACGCATGGTGCGAAGTGAGTCACGGGAGAGTCATATACGTGTGTTTTCCCGTTTTCGGATAACTCAGCCCTGTTCGTCAGACTAATACGTCGACGAAGTCAACGCGCAGGGACGTTGGCGACAGGATTTCGCCAAACATGAGCCCGGTGAAGACTGAGGTAACGTTCTATGCGAAACCTCCGGGCCTACGGTTCCGGTTAGCTAATGTTTACGTTGAAGTTCAGCGTGGTGAGCTGGCCCTGCTGACCGGCAGGTGCGCCGCCGGGGACGTGAATGTCCGCCAGGATGTACAGCGTGCTCTGGCCGTCCAGGGACGGGAGGAAAGTGGCCGCCGTATTCTGGATACTCAGCGTCTTAAACGCATGAGTGTCATCCGGGTCCGGGCATACGTATTTCGTGCCGCTGTCTTCAAACGCCCGTTGCGTAGAGGAACTGCAATCCCCGGTGTAGCCACCATCCGTGGCAACCGTCTGGTCAGAGTCCAGGAAGTAAACCCGGACCTCCAGGAAAGCGTTCGGGTTGAGCAATACAGATGTCGCCTGGTCAGGGTCCGCCCATATGAACTCGATGGCCGTTGAATCGCTGTCGCCTGAACTACCAAAAGAGAGTTTGGACAGAACCACTCCGGTGGTCTTCTTGCCCTTGCCCTGAACGCTGCTAAAGGAGGACGAGACGGACGATATATCCGCCTTGGCACCCGAGGTTGTGGACGGCGCCGTTATCGTCAAGGTAGACGCACCGGTGGTGCCGGCGTAGGCGATGGCGCTGATGAGTCCAGCAAGAGCAACAATCGCAACAAGCAGAAGAGTCCCAACTCTTCCGTTTCTTCTTCTCTTTGTTGCCTGATTAATCATGCTGAATCTCGGAGCGGCTGATTCCTCCCTGCCACCGCTCCGGCGATGATGCCGGAGCGGGATCCCCACCTCGTCTTGCGTGCTTAGTCGTTAACCGATTTAGATTTAAAGGGCGGTCAGCTGGACCAGGTCAGTCGGGCTGAGACTGTCGCCGGTCGTCTCGGTCACGTCGATGGTGAACAGTGTTCCGCCATCGATGGTGAGTGCGTATGTGTAACCGCCGAGCAAGATGAACGCCTGTCGTGCATTCGTCAGCGTCAGGTAGTCGTCAGTCGCGCTGACTGTCGTACCTGCGGCATCGACAGCGTCCTGCCAGACACCATTGGTGCCGGAAGTGCTGAACGGTGTCGTTCCTGCACCAGTCGGGCATGAGCCTGAGTCGCAGAGGACCTGCACGTTAACCAGACGGTGCAAGAACGTGTAGTTCTTCACCAACTCGTCTGTGTTCGTCAGGAAGACTTCGATCAATGCTGAGTCTGTAGTGCCAAGTCCCTGCAGGTTGATCAGGAAGTGGTTACCTGCGGTGATCGACGAGGTCGAACCAACCGAGGGAGACCAGGTAGCGGATGAAGAGTTAGGCGCCTCTTCGCTGACCGAAGCAGCGGTGGAGTACGTGTTGGAGATGTCAGGACTGACCGTGAGTACGGACCCGTTAATCGCCGTGATCGTGTGAAAAGAGTCACCCGATGAACCGGCCGGTACGCCGTCGGCGTCTTCATCAATGAGGATGTAATCACCCACGTTGAAGTTCGTCACGGATGAGACGGTCACCGTAGTGGTGGCGTCACTGGCCCAGGACGTCGTGGCCGGGGTTCCCTGGCCAACCGAGAAACCGAACTCTCCGCCGACACCGCCCACGGATACCGTCACGGTCGATGACGTGGACGTATTAGCAAACGAAACGACAGACAGTACAAGCGCTGCGCCGACCGCAATCAATGCGACCAGGAATGCTCTCTGGTGTCCGCTCTTGCCTAAGAATGTCATGTTTTACCTTCCGGGCGGTCCCTGACCCGTCCCTACTCCCCAGGGAGCGCTGTCTCAGCTCCCGCTGTCCTTCAGGCTCATCTAGTTCCGAGCCTTCCGGATCTTCTGTCCGGTGCACTTGCGCCGGGCAGCCCCTAGAGTTGCTATCCATGCCCGAACCGGGCGAGGAACGTAATCCCCGTTGGGTGTTCACTCACATACTGGAGTTGCACTGCCCGTTCGGGACGTTCCAACTGGCTCATGCCTGTGAGCCTTTTGGCTCAATACGGTGACCCCCCTGGGACCACCGTGGAGCTTTGGGATATTTCTGTTTGAAGCTTTAGTTGATCTTATTGAGCTTCATGATTCAGTGGTCTCGTACGCGGGTGGCGTGTTTCACCTGAATTGGTTGTCTATCTCCCCGGATCGCTTCTTGAGCCATCCGGGGAGACAGACCATTGTTCCTATGAATTCAGGCCGCAGTTACCCGTGAGTTACGGGTGCTCTAGCGAGCCGTGATACCGACCTGGTCCGTCGGCGACAGTGAGTCGTTACCGCCGGATTCGTCTGTGTCGATGGTGAAGAGCGCTCCGCCCTCTACCGTCAGTGCGTATACGTATCCACCCGTGAGGACAAACTGCTGACGTGCGTTCTGCAGCGTCAGGATGTCCGACGTGATGTTGATGTCGGTACCCGTGCTGTCCAGCGCATCGTCGTAAGAGCCGCCTGCCGGGGTGGCCTTATACGGGGCGGATGAGCACGAGGCGGCTTCGCAAAGTACGTACACGCCGATAGTTCGGTTCAGGTACGTGTAGTTCTTCACCAGTTCGTTCGGGTTGGTGGTAATCACCTCAACGAAAGCATCGTCTGAAGTCGTCAAGCCCTTGAGGTTGACGAGGAAGTGGTTCCCGGGCTTGATGGAGGTCGTGGATCCGATAACCGGGTTCCACGTCGGAACCGTGGTGTAAACCGCCTGCTCCACAACGCTGGTCGTGCCACCGGCGGGGAAGCT
>JABIGL010000069.1 GCA_018650185.1 Chloroflexota bacterium | reverse complement strand
TGGATGGGCGGGCCTCAAGTGAGGCGTGACTCAGGTCATCGGGGTCACGGAGGATGCCCAGCATACGGTCAACATCGGACAAAGCCTGTCGACTTGTTGATTCGATCGATTTCACAGCCTCAAGAGCCTTGTCCGGGGACGCATCGAACACTCGTTGCGCGGCTCCAGCCTGAATGACCACGAGATTCAGCGTGTGTCCGAGGACATCGTGGAGTTCTCGGGCGATGCGGGCGCGCTCGTCCTGAACAGCCTGGAGCGCTAATCGGTCCTGCTCAACCTCCAGCTCAACGACCACCCGTTCGGTAGATTCAAGACGAATTCGACCAGTCCGGAACAGGTTGCCGATGATCCACAATCCGCCAAACAGGATTATCTGGGCGAGAACGTTACCGAACCGGTCATTCTCCCGAAAAAATCCGAACGACACGATCACCGCGCCATAAACAACCAACAAGGCCAGAAGTGATTGCCGGTCTCCACCCCGGGTAACCGAAGTGAAAAACGTAATGGCGGCAGTGAACTGAACTATCCATGGTGCGTCGAATCCCAACCCGGAATGCACCATGAATGAACCCATAATGAGGCTGAGACCGACCAACGGGTACCGGAACGCCAGAATTAGGGGAAGGGTTTGGGCGACCACGAGAAAGACACCGAAGGCGTTGTCCTTCTCGTACTCGCTGCCTAATTCCGGGGGACTTAATGCGTTAGCCACCCCGATCGCTACAGCGGCGGCGGTTCCGATGAACAACGCTGCCGTCTTGTATCGCTGTGAGGTCGTTGGGCTTTTGAAGCTCTGATTGATCCGCTTGATCATGCCCGCAGTTTACCGACCAGGAGTCCGACGCACGTCTTCCTAACGGGGGATTAAGCAGTATCCCAAATGTGGGTCAGTGCATGGTGCCGCTTGGGCTGATGCGTGGCGTGTACGAACGAGCTTTCGTCGGTTCCGGGGTCGCCACTGGGATCCGTGCTTTCTTGCCATAAACATCGGTGACCTTGCGGATCAGTCGACCATCATTGTGGAACAGCATCTCGATGAACTGGCCGGGCGTCTGCCGATGCCACGCGGTAGTGGCTTCGTTGATCAGTTCCCCCATCTCACGTCGCGCACGGACTCTGTCGAACACATCGACGAAGGGATTCAGGCCATCTGGAAGGAACGCGTTGGCCAATTCCGTGATCCGTTTTCTTAGCTCATCCAGGTTTGAAACTTCGTGTCCCACGGCGACTCCAGTCTGAGCGGATACCGCCCGACGCCCCATCGAAAGATAGGTCGTATTCAGATGGGCGATATCGTTCGCCACACATCAACCGTAGGCGCGCAGGTATTACCGTGAAATTACAGCAAAGTGACAGATCGGCCTCACGATCCTCACATTCCCATTTCGGAGCGCGTGAAATCACTGCTCCGTAACGGTTATGCGAGGGCCAGGACCGGTTCAGGGAATGCGGTCACCGTATTGCGGGTGACACTCGGCCGAAAGTTAGCGTGCTCCTATGGGCAGGGCGGCCTTCTTCTTGCCGTACACGTCGATGATCTTGCGAACTGCTCGGTTGTCCCCGTAGAACAGCATCTCAATGAGCTGGCCGGGAGTGTGTCGTCGCCACTCGACCGCCGTTTCATCTATCAGTTCTCGCATCTCACGTCTGGCGCGTACTCTGACGAAAACGTCTACGAACGGGTTTAGCCCGTCCGGGAGAAAGGTGTTCGCCAGGTCCGCAACTTTGTGCCGGACCTCTTCAATAGATGCCTTTGCGCGTTCCAATGGGTTCCTGTCTAGGCGGGGTTATATCCCGCCGACCTGAAAATGGAGACCTCCGATAGTCGGTAGGCCTGTATTTCCAATGTAGGCGCGGAGGTGTTTCAGACAAATGCCTGTTAGGTGACATTTGAGTTGAGAGAAAGCCACAGTTCGCGCCGGTGACGTTACGGGCGAAATTCACGCCCGGTTGTGTACACGTCATACGTACGAGCAGGTTGTACGGACGCGTTGATATCCGAGGGGAACTGTCTGAGGGGTGTTGGCCCGTCGGGCCGGGACGCCGATCTCTAGGCGGCGGCGTTTACTTCCCCGAGGCCGAGGGTGTCGCAAAGACTGGCGATGGAGAGGTGCTTCTTGGGGATGAAACCCCGAGCGCCGATCTCGACCGCTAGCAGTGAATAACCGCGCTCCGGGCTCATGCTCGTTAGCACGACCGACTGATTCGGCATGGTCGACAGTATGTGGCGCGTCGCTTCGATACCGGTCATGTCGTCCATCTGGACATCCATGATGACGACGTCCGGCGCTAACTCACCTGTCAGCGCAATGGCCTCAGCACCCGTGGCGGCTTCGCCGACCACGCTGAACGTGTCGCCGCTGGAAAGGGTCTCTTTGACCAGGCCCCTGAACATCTCTTGATCGTCTACCAGGAGTACCTGCAAAGGGTCTGTCGCCTGTTCGTGAGCTTGCATTTGCCGCCCTGTAGACGCTTACACGTCGTGTTGAAACTCCCCGGAGCCACTGATAGTAAAGTTACGGTTAAGGCGTTCAGGGGCACAGACGTGTCCACCTCAAACATCACGCAACACGGCACCCAATCCGTTTGTGGGCAAACACGCAGGGGATTCGCGGGTGCAGGGTGTCTTTGACCTCGCCAAACGGAACCTGATCGGGTAAGGATTGACGCTCGTCCGTGCTAGACTCCGGCGCCGATAGTTACCGACAATGTTGGGCCTCATATCAACGTTAGAACGACGTTGTTTCGGCGGCATTGTCTCGATGCGTCGAAGTAGACCCACAAAGGCAGCACATACTTGGCTGAATCTGACGATACGACTTCTGCGGGGAGTCGACGCCCGGTGTCGACCGGGGATGATATCGCCGCTCTTGGCGCAGCGGTTTCGGAAGGCGAAGGCGCTCACCTCATAAGAGTCGCCCGTGAGCTTGGCTCTGACACCGAGGCACGCGTCAGTCGACTGGAGCAACTGCTCGAAGATGCGGACCCTGGCGTGCGTTCAACAGCAGCGCTCGACCTTGGGGAGTTGAACGACCGTAACGCTATTGCCGTCCTGCGCGGGCTTCTCGAGAGCGACGACCCCGACCGCTGGGCATTAGGGGTTAATGGCCTGAGGCAGTCCCGCGAACGACCGGGGTGGCTGTGCCTGGAGTCTGTCGCAAGAGCCCAGATACCAGCGCTCGGTGCGGACGATTCCCGCGCAAAATGGGCTGCCTCGACTCGACTGCTTATGATGGGTCGAACCAAGACCATGGACCGCCTGTTCAGGGCCGCAGATGGTCACTCCCGCAGCATCCCTGCATCAGCAGCCATAGCATTCGTTCACGCCGCGCTGGCCTCGCTTGACGACCGTGAACGTGAGGTTATGGAACTACGACTCGGGGTTGTTGGCGGATCAGCGGCAACTCCGGAACAGGTCGCCGAGACACTGGGATCGGACGAAGACCTTGTGCGATCCCTTGAGTCGGACGCCTGGGTCCGCATACAGTCGCCACGTTCATACGACTCCGTTATAGGTGGTCGAAGCGCAAACTGAACTCGCAATACATAGGACGAAACCCGCACGCCCAAAGTCAGATCGGACCGCCACGTGAAGATCACAGAGATCAAGACATTCAAGATGCAGGGCGGCGGTCGTAACTGGCTGTTCGTGAAGGTGATGACGGACGAGGGCGTTCACGGCTGGGGTGAGGCCACACTAGAGCGTCACGAACGCGCTGTCGAAGAGTCGGTTCACGTGCTGGAAAAGGCACTCGTAGGCAGGAACCCGACCGAGGTCGAGCGCAACTGGCAGATCATGTACCGCCATTTCTTCTGGCGGGCCGGAGTGATCCTGGGATCTGCCATCAGCGGCATTGATCAGGCGCTCTGGGATCTAACCGGCAAGGTGTATAACCAGCCGGTCTACAAACTACTTGGCGGGCAGGTCAGGGATCGGGTGCGGGCTTACGGACACTGGGAAGACCTGCGCCCGGACCCGGCCCTTCAGGACCCAACCGCCGGTTTCACTGCGTACAAATGCGGCGGATGGCAGGTTGGTGAAGACTCGTTCCGAGAAAAGGACGTCGTGGAGGCGCTGCGAGAGAAGATCCGGGACATGCGGGAGAAGCTGGGGCCCGACGGCGAGATCATGATCGACAACCACGGACGGTCCCGACCCTCGGTAGCTATCAAGCAGATCGAGGCCGTTCAGGAGTTCGATGTACTCTTCTTCGAGGAACCGACAGCACCCGACAATCTGGATACGCTCCAAACCCTGCGCAACGCCAATCTGCGCACCGATATCGCCACCGGAGAGCGGCTGTTCTTCAGGTGGGGATTCCGGGATTTAATCAACCGGCGCCTAGTAGACGTGATTCAACCTGACATCTGCCACGCAGGTGGCATATCTGAGCTAAGACGCATCGCAGCGATGGCGGAAACCGAATACATCAAGTTCGCCCCGCATGATCCGGCCGGACCGTTATCTGTTGCCGCATCGCTCCACGTGTGCGCAGCCGCACCCAACTTCTTGATCCTTGAAACGGCGAGAGACATGCCCTGGCATGACCTCGTTCAGAAGAACCCGCTCGTAATTAAGGACGGCTACTTCGAGCTTCCAACCGCGCCAGGTTTAGGCGTCGATCTGGATGAGGACTTTATCGCAAGCAGACCCTACCCGGATCCCGAATACGGACCAGGCTCGTGGGATGCAATAGACGGTGGCGTGGCGGACGTTTAGGTCGTTCAACTGAACGGGGCTGTTCGGGTTGGTGTTGAAGCAATACGCGCCACAACTTATTCAGTACGTCAATAGCCCCGTCCCTAATGGTCCCTGAGTTCTCCACAACAATGTGGCCGTCTGCTTCTTCAGGCGAGACCGGCTCAAGCTCAGATCTGTGCCACGCCAGTAGTTCAGGCTTTCCGTCAGAGGGTGATTCGCCGGACTCGTAGCGCTGCCGAAGACGTGCTAGTGCGACAGGATCAGGCGCACGAACCTCCACGATGTACAGCGGCACGCCTTGATCCTTCGCCAGGACCAGAGCATCGGCCCGGTGGTGGCGCTTGATGAACGCTGCATCTAGCAGCACCGAGCAGCCTCGCTCCAGTGCGTCGCCACCCAGCCGGATCATTTCGGCGTAGGTCCGATCAGACATCTCTGTTGCGTAGAGTTCTTCACGACGATCCTCGTCGCTCACACGCTGTGGATCGATGCCGACGAGCGTCTTTCTGACCACATCTGAAGTGAACCGTTCAAGACCCCACCGCCTGGACAATTCATCCGCCATGGTCGACTTACCAGAACCCATCAGACCGGACATCAGATATACGGCCTGCGGTCGCTCGGAAGCCACCGTATCCGCTGCCAGTAGTCCGTAAGAGGACGCCTCCCGAATGATTTCTTGGCGACGACTCTCGCTGATCTCCCCCTGATCGTCCAACAACAGTGAGGTCACTTTGCACCGTACGCAAGACCGGTGCATGACGTAGAAGGGGAGTAGCGCCGGAAGTCCCGTGTCTCCCGTTTCATCTACGTAGGAATCGATCAGCACGTCCGCCAGATCGCCGCGTCCAGCATGGTTCAGGTCCATTGCAAGGAAGGCCAGGTCGGACGCCACGTCTATGAACCGGAAGCGATCGTTGAACTCGATCCGATCGATTACGTGAATACCGTCGTGATCCAGGAATAGATTCCCGGCGTGCAGGTCCCCGTGACAATCACAGACAAAGCCTTGTGCCTTACGTGACTCAAGCAGATCAGAGTTCACATCAAGGAACGCAGAGGTGTAGGCACTGACATCGTCAAGGTCGTCCTCGTCAGAGGTAACTCCGACAAACCTACCCATCACCGACAGATTATCGGCTGTGACCTCCCGCATCGCCTCAACCCCTCCTAGAGGGGAATCGGCATCCATGGCATCAGCGGCCGAGTGGAAACGCGCCACAAGCAGAGCCACGTCACGGATCTCGCCCGGGCCGATTTCGTCATTTTCAAGGAGATTGGAGAACGTACGATTCGCAGAGAGTTGTCGCATCTTCAGTGCGAATTCGACCGGGTTACCCTCGCCGCCGACACGGAATCCCCCATCCGGTAATGCCACGACGGGCTCAATCCCAAGGAACACGTCAGGTGAAATCTGGCGATTCAGTTCGAATTCCAGTTCGGTGAAACGTCGCCGCAGATCTAGCGTTGAGTAATCGACGAAGCCGAGATTGACCGGCTTTTTGACCTTGTATGCGTACTCGCCGGTCAGGAACAGGTGCGAGATGTGCGTCTCGATGACCTGAATCGGCTGTTCTACGTCATGCGCGTATGCATCCGGACTGGACAGGGCCGCGACCAGCGTTGTTCGATCTGCACGATCCCCGTTGGAATTAGTACCGGCCATACCTCAAGCCTATGCCGTAAACCATGAGGATGTCGTGGATGCTCGTAATACATGCCGAACCATTTCGACAACCGTCATTCTCTCGGAGGAGGGAATCCAGAAACACTCGAAACACCGCGAGTTCGATTACAACGGAAACCGTAACTGGATTCCCGACTACTCGGGAATGACGTTGATTGGGCGCGTGTCGTAATCAGGCTGAGCGCGTATCGCTGCGTGGGTTTCAAAGCGTTGTACAGAAGGCAGAGCGCTTAGGTGAAGGTCCCTAGGCTACGCTTGGGATGACGCTAGGCTGCCCCCTCTCCCCTACGTGGGAGAGGGATGGGGTGAGGGGGATCGCCGATAGGCGATCGGCTCGCAAGCGCACCGTTGAACAACCCGGTCCGCTGCCCCAGGCTGCGCCCGCACTCCTCACATGGGTGCGCCGCGGGTGCCCTCACGCAAGATGTCGCCCAGCGCCTCCGTGTGAGACGCGTCGTTGATCGAAACGGGCCACCAGCCCTGCTGATCAAACCGGAACCGAGAGATTGAGGTGTTGTTCATAGGGAACCGGTCTATCAGGCTGTCGTTGAACCCCATGATGTAGTGGAAGATGGCCTGGAGTGCCAGGCCGTGGCTGACTATCGCTACGCGTTGACGCCCCGGTCGGCTAACAAAATCGTTGTTGAACAGCAACTCGTCTTCCATCCAATTCGAGAAACGACGCTCCACCTCCCGGTGCGACTCGCCATCGCCCGGCTTGAACCATTTACCGTTCTCCGCCATAAGCAGCTTTACGTTGGGCGTGTGGGCCTCTTCAACGGGTACGCCCCGCCATTCCGGCACCTGCCGTTCGATGATGTCGCCGGACTGCTCGAACGCCGTACTGCCGATTCCCATCCCCTGCAGCATTCCCTGCGTGGTCTGGACGGCGCGCACCATGGTGGACGAGTAGATGCGGTCAAACGACCGACCTTCAGCTTTCAGACGCTCACCCAGCGCAACCGCCTGTTTGTGCCCGCGGTCGGTCAGCGGCGCATCAAAGTTCACACCGGCAGCAAGTCCGGGCTGCACGTTGGACTCCGATTCGCCGTGGCGAATGAAGTAGAAATCGGCCATGAAATCGGCGTTGATCAAGAGTCCTCCGGTCTGTCGACGGTTCGATAAGCGGAGGCAATCGTACAGTCGTGCGGTTGATCAGACCACACCGAGCAACGGTTCAGCGTTCAACTCAGACTATTTCGCCGACTGCTGCGGGCTTGATCAGGACCGTCGAGCCCACCGCCGGACGGCGTTAATTACGCGTGGTTTGAGGCCGAATCCGTCTGTCATGGTCATGGAGGAATTATGCGCTGAGACGGAAGTACCTGGATCTGTAGACAGGACTTTGGCCACGACCGCCGTGATGTTATCTGGGCCTCCGGCGGCGTTGGCCCGGTCAACCAGTTCTGAAGCGGCCTCTTGTGGTGAGAGCGCAGCAAGAACGGATGCGATGCCCGCACCAGGAACCAGTCCATGGAGCCCATCGCTGGACAGTAGGATTACGTCATCTTCCTGGATCTGCACCATCGAACTATCGATCTCGACACTTTCACCCACACCAAGCGCCCGTAGCAAGACGTTTCGCTTGGAGTGCGTCTCGGCCTCCGCCTGCGTGATCACACCTTTCTGGACACGATCGGCCACCCACGTGTGATCAGCCGTTAGCTGGGCCAGTTCACCGTTTCTAAGCAGATATGCGCGACTGTCGCCAACATGAGCAAGTGCAAGGACCGGTCCGGTAATCACGGCCGCTGTTAGCGTCGTTCCCATTCCCGCGCGCTCTAGAGAATTCGACTCCGAGAACACCCTGGAGTTTGCCATCACCGCGGCGTCATAAAGCGTCTCCGCTGCGCTTGACGGCAACAGCGCGTCGTGGTCGGCGTTCCGCAGCTCGGAAACCACCGTGTTCACGGCCAGGCTACTGGCGTACTCGCCTGCCTGGTGCCCACCCATCCCGTCGCAGACGATCATCAATCCGCCACACCCGGCGGGAACGTTCGGTGGAAGAAGGGCCGCTGCCGAGTCCTCGTTGATGGTCCGTGATTGACCTAGGTCCGTTCGTGAGCCAAGGATGATCTGCACGGAAGAGTCGCTACGGGCGGCGGTCACAGCGGCGTGCTCAGGCAGCGTGCGGGCGCATCAGGCTGAGTTCGGTATGCCCGACGGCGATTCTGTCGCCCGTCTTTAGCCTCGCCCCGGCCATTTTCATGCCATCGACATAGGTGCCGGTCCTACTGGCCAGATCATAAACAACATATCCACCGGGCTGGCTCCGAATTACCGCGTGTCTGCGGCTAACTGTCGGGTCCCTTAGCTCGATTGCGGACGCCGGGTCCCGACCGATCACGTTGTCGCCCTCTTCAAGGTTGAACGTCTGACCGGCGTCCGGCCCTGATCTCACAACGGCAACTCCGGTAGAGGCCGGTGAGTCAAGCACCGTGCGGTCGTTTTCATTCGCTGAACCTGAGTGTGGTGATGTGGTGCTCACGGACACCAGTTCGATATCTGTATCACCCACACGCAACAAAGCACCGTTTTTAACCGATTTACCGGCGACCGGGCGCCCGTTCACCTTCGTCCCACCGCTGCTGCCAAGGTCAACGAGCACTAGATTGTCTTCACGCGCTATCACCACGGCGTGCGAGCGGCTGACCGCAGGGTCGTTGACGACCATCTCGTTCGATCCATCGCGGCCAATAGTTGTGCGGTCGACCGAAAGCTGACAGATCTGTCCCTTGTGCGGACCTGATGTCACTGTGAGCCATGCCGAGAGGCGGTCGTCGTCCTGATCGGCATTACCCAGCATCGTCTCCGCAGGTCGCATCGCATCCACGGTCGTGGAACGAACAGCGATGTCGCCAATCCCTGAAACGACGGTACCGGCACTGCCGGAAGTAAATTGCGTGACCGGCTCTGCGGCCGTGAATACCAGCTCAGTTCCGCCCATCAGGATCGAGGAGCCTGATTCAAGCACGCGCTCATTGCTGAGCTTCTGGCCTGACAGCAACGTACCACCTGAACTGCCGGAGTCCCGGAGGAAGAACTGTCCGTTTTTGTACTCGATCTCGGAGTGATTCCTGCTGACATTCGGATCGTCCACGACAATGTCGTTGGAGTGATCGCGACCAATTCGTGTGATCCCGGTTGAGATAGGAAGGCTCTGGCCGGACGCAGGACCGGACTGGAAGCGGATCCAGGCAGATACCGCAGGAGTGGCGCCGGTTCCCGAACCTGCTGCCGCTCCCGTGCTACCGGTGCCAGTCGCTCCGCCGGTCGCTTCCCCGATTGAACGGGACTCCCGGACTCTTGCGGCTGTCTCTTGTCGTTCAGCGATGCGCTTATTTACCCACCGCACCAACCGAATTGCTCGCATCGAAAACGCTCCGTAAATAGCTGCGCCACCGGCGCCAATGAAACTCAGTACGGCCATGCTGTCTTGCCAGCCGCCAAGGTTGACTCCCAGTCGTACGAGCGCCATGGGAAGTGTGGCGACCAGTGCGAAGGCGAGAACAATCTGTATCGGCTTCTGGAAACGGCCTCTTTTGATAGTGAGACGAGCGTGTATCAGCATCGCGACGGCGAATCCGCCTGCGACCACTGCCAGCCATGACTCGTACCAGAGCCAGGCGAGGTTCCCGGTTTCGAACGGGTTTGGCAATTTGCTGCGCTCTTAGTGTCGGGTTGCCGTAGCCGGTTATTCTGGTGCGCAGGTGATCAGCGATCCGGTCGACGCGCGCACCGTCCGAACTACGGGTGTTGATCCGAGACTAGCAGTAGCACGGGGTCCGGGCGTTGCGTACAAACGCACTTCGTACGGCGTAGTAACCCCAATGTGTGTGCGTATGAAGTGGCCGTGCACGATTGGTTAGAACGACGATCAACCGTCTCGAATCGTGTCGAGCCCTGCTTGAAGTGCGTCCGGCCAGCCCGGTTGTCCCAAAGCCGATGTCACGGTTAAAGGAGCTTCCGGCTCGGCCTTTGTATTACCAATTTCCAGTCGCCACCAACCCACGTCGTGCCAGTCTGCCAGCTTGTATCCGACCGCCGGAAACACACCGATCTGTTCGAACCCGATCGATTCGTGCAATCCGATGGATGCCAGATTGGGCAGGGAGATCGCTGCAAGCATGCTGCTGAAGCCCTGCACTCTCATACATGCGATCAGTGAAATATAGAGCGCCCGGCCAACCCCGCGTCGCCTAACGTTGTCGTTAACGTACACCGTGACCTCTGCACTCCACTGGTACGCGGCTCGGGGCCTGAAGCGGGATCCATAGGCATACCCGACGACCACCCCATCGATCTCGCAAACAATCCATGGCGCAAAGTCTCGCCCGGCTCTTACACGATCTCGAAACTCGGACTCGGTCGGAACTTCCGTCTCAAAGGAGATGACGGTGTTTTCGACAACCGGGCCGTAGATAGCAAGCATCCCGGGTGCGTCATCCTCCGTGGCGAGTCTAATCACCCGGACGTTTCTTTCTGACATGTGGGGCATCCTACGGACCGCGACTGTTTGGCGAATATTGGGTGTTAACGTATCGAGGCGCAAGTGTGGAGCATGGATCCCGCAATACGATGAGGACCACGACGGATGGATGTAGAGACCGGACAACAGGCGACAAGAACCCTCACGGTGACCAGCAAAATGGTAGAGGAATATGCGGGTATTACGGGCGACTACAATCCGCTGCACTTCGATGAGGAGTTCGTGTCCGCAACACGCTTTGGGCGCCTGGTGGCGCAGGGCGGAATTGCGACGGGATTACTTCACGCCCTCGTAGCGATGGACCTTCCCGGTGCGGGAAGCGTTTTCACCAAACAGGAGTGGAGCTTCCCGAACCCGGTCTACATTGGGGACACAATCACGGCCACCGGGACGATCACGGCAGCATACCCGCGCCGGTCAATGGCGAAGATGGAGTTCAAGGTCGAGAATCAGGAGGGCGTAGAAGTTCTACGTGGCGAGGCTACGGTGTTCCAGATGGACGGCGATAACTAGACGTAAGAGTCTTACGGAAGCCGGTTGTCCGGCGGTGGCGTGTTCTCCCACCCTTCCAGGCTCCGGCCGTTCAAGTCCCACACGACCGCTCCGTTCCTGACGGTCATCTGTGGCACCATCCGCATATCGGCCTGCATCACCCGGAACCCGGTGCGCCCACCATCTGTAAGTCCATAGTCGCCTGTCGCTAACTCCAGCACCGCGATATCGGCATCTGCGCCAACGCTCAACGAGCCAAGTTCCGGGTGTCCGAGTTGAAGTGCTGGAGTGATGGTGGATCGCTCTACGACATCATTAAGCGACATCCCTACGGCGAGAAGTTTGGTCATGATCTCAGGCATCGTGGCGAAGGTAGACAGCAGACTCTTCCGACGGGTGTCGGTGGAGATGGTGTCTGGCAGAAAGCCCTGTTCGATCGACGGCTTTGCCATCGAGAACGAGAAGCTGTTGTTTCCGGATCCGACATCGAACTGGACCCCTCGCTCCCTCGCCGATTGGAAGTGCGGTTTTACCAGCCCGTCGTTCCCGATGATCGGCTTGTTCCATGCAAAACAGTGCGTGGCGATGTCGCCCGGACGGAGCTTCTCCAGAAGTTGATCTGTGGTCCGCGACTCGACCGCATTCTGGTCCACCATCACGAACGTGCCGGAGCGCTCTGCCGCCTCAATGGCGCGGTCTACGTTCTCCCAGCCCGGCCCCCGGAAATGAGCGGTCTTGATGCCGACTACGATGTCCCGTCGGGCAAGAATCGCTTCTGCGGTAGCCCCGGCGTCCATGTCGGACACGTCCTGTTCCGCGTCGTCACCCGCCATCCCGGCGCCGACGATGTTCAGCAGCGCGAAGACCCGCGTAACCGCTGGAACGATCCGATTCTGTCGAAACTCAGCGAAGTTGCGCCAGCCTGAACCACCAGCGTCCAGCATCGTCGTCACGCCGTAGGGCAGGCACATCTCATCCGGGAACATGGCAGCCACCGATCCCCAGGCATGTGCGTGAAGGTCGATCAACCCCGGCGTTACGTAGCACCCTGATACGTCCGCGACGCATGCCGCCATGCTGGCCGGAATCTCAGGCGCCACTGCGGCGATCTTGATCCCGGAAACGGCGACGTCCATCGGCTCGTCTATGCCGTTGACGGGGTCGATGACGTGACCCCCTTTCAGCAGGAGGTCACTTTTCATGGGGGGGCTGGTCGTCACGGAATGCTCCGTTTCCGAGGTTGGCTAGTCCAGCGTGATCGTTTGTCCGCTGTCTGAAGACTCCCTGACGGCGTCGAGCACCTGCTGACAGCGCCATGCGTCCACGAAGTTGGGCTCGGGAGACGTACCCTCTTCGATGCCACGGTTGAAATCCCTGACCAGCAGACGGAACGCCATCAATCGGGGGTCGCGGTCATCCGAGAACGGCATCAGGCGTGCCGGTGTTTCGATTGCTTCAAGTGCACCGCCGCCCTGGCTACCCAGGATTCCGCCGTCCTCGGCCGGGTTTGGACCAGCTTGTTCTGCGTATAGAACCCCTTCGGTTCCCATCACGGAAATGCGCGCACCCCGCGAAGGGACTGCCGCGGAGGCCGTCATGGTTGCCGCGCCGCCGTTTTTGAAGGTCAGGGTGAAGCTGAACGAATCATCGGTCTCGGCCTGTACAACCGCAGCCGACTCGGTGTCGGTCCGGTCAGGTCGTATCGTGTCGAGCCGACCTGAAACTGACTCAACATCGCCGAACCAGTAACGAAGCCCATCGATGAAATGAGAGCCAAGAGCGCCGAGGAATCCACCGCCATCGGCACGACTCCCGGCCCACGACATAGGAGGAGGAGGCCCGCCTGCGTTCTGTCCCATGAACAGTTCGAGCGAAGCCAGCTTGAATTCGCCGATGTAGCCGTCGGCGATCAGCTCCTTGATCTGCTCGCGCTGTGGAGTGTGCCGGAACTCGTGGGCGACCATCGCAGTGCGCCCGGTCTCCGCGGCCACGTCTCGCATCTCTGCTGCCTGCGTTGCGGACAGTGCGAACGGCTTTTCACACAGGACGTGCTTACCGGCGCGCAGAGCGGCGATGGCGAAATCGTGATGTGGCGCGGGAGGCGTTGCTATGGCTACGGCGTCCAGGTCGTTGCGGCTTATTAGCTCCATGGCGTCCGTGTGGAAGTCGGCGACATCGTTCTCACCCGCGGCCGACCGTGCGCGCTCTTCATTACGGCTGTAAACCGCTGCGACATCCCAGCCTTCTGAGCGGAATCCGGGAATGTGGACTGCTGATCCGAACCCGACGCCGAGTATGCCAATTCTTCTGTTTCCGCTGGTCAAGATTTGCCTCCAGTTGTCCGTTGATTAATCACGACCACGCTCACCGAGGGACGTGTGGTTGTTCCCAAGTGGGCTCACGCGCCTCCGGTTGCGAGCGGCTCACGCTTTTCCAGTTCGAATGCTTCCGCCAGTAGTTGGTATGACCTTTTCCGGTCTTCGTAATCGTGGGTGATCGTCAGAACGATTGCCTCGTCTGTTTCGTAACGTTCAGCGAGCTCCAGGATGCCGCGCTTGACCACGTCCGGGTCGCCCTCGATCGCCCTCTCCTGCTGCTGTGCCAGATATGCCAGCTCCTGTTGGGAGAACTCGCCTTCAAGTGCCAGCTCAGGTGCTGGTACGCCGTCGAATGATCTGCCTTGGTCCCGGCGCAGCCGCATAAGGTGACGGCTCAGTCCAAGTCGGCGCGCTTCTTCCGTGGTTTCGGCACAGGTCGCGGAGATACCGATATTTACGCGCGGCTCGGCCAACCATTCAGATGGCTCAAACATCTCGCGATAACGGGCGACCATTTCCGGGCCGGCTTCCGGGCTGATGAAGTGTGCCCAGGAGAGCGGAAGCCCCAGTCGGGCTGCGTATGTGGCGCTTCCGATGGACGAACCCAGGAGCCATGTTTCAGGGGTGGTGGGCCCGGTGGGCATCGCCGTGATCCCGGAATACGGGTGATCGTCAGGTAGCTCGCCGTGCATGTAATTCAAAAGGTCCGTGACCTGCCCTGGATATGACTCCAGCGCTGGTCCGACCGGACCCGGCTGTAATGCGGCGGCTGTGTGTCGGTCACTTCCCGGCGCGCGCCCGACCCCGAGATCGATCCGTCCGGGGTGCAGCGTCTCCAACATCCGGAACGACTCCGCGACTTTAAGGGGCGAGTAGTGGCTGAGCATGACGCCACCGCTGCCAACCCGAATTCCACGGGTCGCACCCGCCAGCGCAGGGATCAGGATTTCCGGGGCCGGACTTGCAAGGGTCTGGGTGTTGTGATGCTCCGCCAGCCAGTAGCGGGTGTAGCCAAGTTGATCTGCAAGTTTTGCTAGATCGATGGTCGCAAGCACGGCTTCTCGCGGCGTTCCCCCCATGCGTATAGGGGACTGGTCCAGGACGCTGAGTCTCAAGCGTGATTCCTCCAGAAGGTGTCGCATTGTGCGACTTGGACCGGGAGGATAACCCTTCTTGCCCCCGGTATCCCGGTAAATCCGTACATACCGCACGGAATTGTTGCCGGGAGTGAACCAGACGTGAACGCCAGTAATTACGTTTTTTGCGTTCACGTTCTCCGAGAGGGCCGGGCCGGCCCCCGGAGTATGCTGTGAACCACAGCGATCGGCCTGAACAGGCTCGCGTCGTTAGCCGGTAATCGGATCGGGAGCATCCAGCTGAGAGCACTGAGCGACGCCATATATTCGAGCGTACGCACACGGCGCGTGATGCTGGTGGCGCTCCATGCCGTCCTCGTGACGGTGTCATTCTGGGCTGCATTCGCGATCCGGCTCGATTTTGATATCGATCAGATTCCGACGGATCTGTTCTGGGAATCGCTGCCGGTCCTCCTAGCTATTCGGCTTGCCTCGCTCGCCGGGTTCCGGCTCTTCCGTGGGATGTGGCGATACGTCGCCATTCCGGACCTTGTGCAGATCTTCAAGGCGACGCTGATCAGCTCGATAGCGTTCCTTGTTCTCCAGTGGTGGCTCTTCGGATTTGTGGGGTTCCCGAGGAGCGTGATCCTTATCGACTTCGCTGGAAACCTGTTCCTGCTCTCCGGCGTCAGGCTGCTGGTCCGAATCGGGCGTGAGCGCTACATCGGTGGACTAACCGGTGGTATACCCGGCGGAAGGCTACTGATCATCGGCGCGGGCGACGCGGGCGCTGCACTGTGTTCGCAGGCTTTCAGCACCAACGCGTTCCAGTACCTGCCCGTCGCCTTTGCAGACGACGATCGCAACAAGGTCGGGCAGACCATCATCGGTGTCCCAGTGGCCGGACAGATTACCGATATTCCGGACATCGTTCGCTCCTACGGCGTCGATATTGCCGTGATCGCAATCCCGTCCGCTAGCTCGACGCGTAAACGTGCCATCGTCGAGATGTGCCGCGAGGCGGGCGTGGAATGCAAAATCCTTCCTGCCACCGCCGATCTTGTGGATGGAACGGTCAGCATCTCTGAGATACGAGAAGTAGATATCATCGATCTGCTTGGACGTCCGCAGGCCGAACTCGATGTGAATCTCATACGGAGTTCCATCGAAGGCAAAAAAGTGATGGTCACCGGTGCGGCCGGGTCCGTGGGGTCGGAGTTGGCACGCCAGATAGCGGCCCTCGAACCGGGGCTTCTCGTGCTCGTGGACCGGGCAGAGAATCCGCTCGTCTTCCTGGAATCGGAACTCGAATCGTCACTCACTCCGAAGACAGATCTCCTGGTCCGGATAGTCGACGTGAATGATGAACCTGCACTGCTCCGTTTCATGAAGGAGTGCCGCCCGGAAACCGTGTTCCACGCGGCTGCACACAAACACGTCAACCTGATGGAGGATGCCCCGTCACAGGCCATCGCCAATAACATCGGCGGGACGCTTGCGGCAGCGAGGAGCGCCGCCGAAGTAGGTGCGGATAATTTCTTGCTGATTTCTACGGACAAAGCGGTTAACCCGACCAGCGTCATGGGGGCCACCAAGCGAGTGGCGGAGCTGGTAATTCGAGAGCTGAACAGGACCAGTTCGACGCGATTCATAGCCGTCAGGTTCGGAAACGTCCTCGGCTCGAACGCCAGTGTTGTGCCCATATTCAAACGCCAGATCGAGCGCGGTGGCCCGGTTACCGTCACGGACCCGGACGTAGAACGGTATTTCATGAGTGGTACAGAAGCGGTTGGACTAATCCTTCAGGCGGCGGCGGTGGGCAAAGGAGGAGAGGTGTTCATCCTCGAGATGGGTGAACCGGTCAAGATTGTGACGCTGGCGGAGACCCTGATAACCCTGTCCGGATTAACACCCGGAGAGGATATCGAGATCGTTTACACAGGGCTCAAACCTGGCGAGAAAATGACGGAAGTCTTGAGTTTCTCGGGAGAAGATGTGACAGATACCGGGTTGGAAAAACTCTGGGTACTCAACGACTCGACCAACGAAAGTGGAGTGATAGAGACGGTGGAGCGTTTGCTCGGCGATCTGCCTGAAATCGGCGAACCGACGGCGCGGAACCGAATCTCTGAACTACTACCTGAATACGTGCCCGCGAGCGTTGAAACGCCCGGTTCATCTGATGTTGCGGAACAGCCGGATGGACGGGTACAGGCCTATGGGGCCGTGGACAGCTAGACGTCGCCACTTTCATATGGCCACGCTCAGTGGGGCGGTTCTGCCTCTAAGTGCAGGCTCACACATCTATGAGTGAACAGAGCGAAGTACATAGCAGCGATCGGAGTCAGCATGCTGGTATGTCTACGTTGGCCCCATCACCGTCCCGTCCCTCGTTGTTCGAGGGGCTTGGTCTACTGAATGATTTCTCATGGCGACGCGTCCTGGGCCATGACGACACTTACACGGGGTTGTTGCTCTGGGGCATCAGGCTCAGTCTGATCCTCCTGTTCACCACACCGCTCATCGTTACCACGTCAACGGTTTTCCCGTTCATCGTCGGCAAGGCGGTCTGGTCACGATCACTGATCGAGATAGCGGTGGGCCTCTACGTCCTTCTGGCCATCAGGAGTCCTGAATACCGTCCCCGGCGTTCGATTCTTCTCGCGCTGATGTCTGCCCATCTTCTTGCGCTGCTTATCGCTGCGTACTTCGGAAGTAGCTTTAATTTGAGCCTCTGGAGCAGTTATGAGCGGATGGGTGGCCTGATAGACCTGACGCACTGGTTTGCCCTCGTCGGCGTCCTGGCATTTACCGTTAAAGGGCTTCGGGAATGGAAGATCCTGATCGGGATATATCTGGCGATCAGTTGGATCCCGATTTTTGTGGCACTGACGGAGAGTTTCGGGTACCAGGTGACGGGCTACGTGCCTATCGGCCGGAGTGCTGGTCGAATTGGTGGAATGTCTGGGAACCCGGCGTTCCTCGGTGGCCAGATGATGATCAACGCCATGCTCGGGTTGGCGCTATTGATAGACATCGGCCGATCACGAGCAAACTACCGAATATCACCGTCTGCCGTGTACGGGGCTTTTCTTGCGATAACGGTCCTGGCGAGTTTGTGGGTTCTGGTTGAGACCGGGACACGGGGCTCTGCCGCTGGTTTGATGGCCGGTCTGGCCACCGCTGCGGGATTATTTGCGCTGTTCTCAGGCCGATCTCGTGTACGGATTCCCATACTGGCGGCCGGATTTGCGGTGCCGGTGGTCATAATCCTGTTGTTTGTCGGGCGGGACACGGCGATGGTGCAGAACCTCGCTGAACGCAACCACATGGTCAACAGATTCGTGACCCTGTCCCTGGAAAGCGAGAACATCCAGTCCAGGGTCGCCGGACTTCGTATCGCCAGTGAAGCGTTTGCCGAGAGGCCACTAACCGGCTGGGGCGGAGAAAATTTCGAGGTCCCATTTCAACAACTTCAACTGGAGGGTGATTTCACTGAAGAGTCGCCAAACCTGGACCGTGCACATAACAAACTGTTGGACTTGCTCGCAACAAGCGGTCTCATAGGTTTCTCTACCTACATCGTGATGTGGGGATGGTTAGGACTTATGTCGTGGCGTCGGGTGAGGCGTGAGTCAGAGAACAGACACCTACACGTGCTCATGGCTGGTGGACTCGTCGCCCTGTTCATACACAACTTGTTCTTGTTTGATACGTCAACCACGCTTCTTCCATTCGCCCTTGTCGCGGGCTGGGCGGTGGTCGGTGAGCGTGGCGTGGGCATCATCGAGCCAAACGAGGGCCGTCCGTCGCGCATCCCTGTCGTAATCCGACGGGCAACGAGTTATGCAGCGCCCGTAGTTGTAGCGGTTGTCGTCATTGTCCTCATATACGGGATGAACTTCCGGATATTCAGGGCGGCACAGTTGATCACGGAGACCGGGTCGTCGGTGGAGGAGGTCGTCGAAAATCTCGACCACTTCCCACCGCTATCTCCCTTTGGCCGTGAACGACTCCTCAACGTAATGTCAGACCGATGGGAACGCCTGGACCCCGGTGAACAAATCCGGCTGTTCCCGATACTGGTAGAACAGGGAGAGAAGGCGCTGGACGCGGAGCCGGACAACATGGCGCTCCACTTTGCGGTGGCAAACCTGTACCGTACCGTTGCTGGCGGATCACAAGATCTGCTGGACCAGGCCCGTTTTTACACAGATATTGGCGTCGAGCTAGGGCCCAACACACGGTACGCAGAGCTCGCAATTGATGCCCAGGAAGAAGCCGAGGCAGGGGCGACTCCCGGAAATCCCGGGTAACTCTCCCAGTCCGGGTCGTCAAAGAGCGCGGGTGTTCATCCCGGAGATCAGTTCAGCGTACTGGCTAACGATCTTCTGGCGTGAGTAGTTCTGCTCCACGTACTCTCGTCCGGCCGCTCCCATCGCGCTGACGGCCCCCGGTTCGGAAGCGGCCTTCGTAATCGCTTCCGCCAGGAGTTCGCCCGTTCCCGGCTCCACAACCAATCCGGAGCCGGATTTCGCTACGAGGGCTGACACACCGGAGTCCTGTCGGGCCACCGCCAGAATGGTCCGTCCGCTCGCCATGATTCGATACACCTTGGACGGCAATGCGTGTGCGGCCACCTCTCCGTGTAGCGGCACGTATGACAGGTCTGAGCTGGCATAGATATGCGGGACGAGGTGGTAGTCCTGAAACGGCAACACGATTACGTTGGAAAGCCCCAGTTCTTCGACCATTCTCCAGATTTCCGGGCGTTTAACACCGTCGCCGATCAGCATGAACTTAATGCCGGGAACGCCACGCAGAATTGCGGCGGCCTCGATGATCTCTTCAAAATTTTGGGCCAGTCCCATGTTGCCCGCGTAGCAGACGACGAAGTCGTTCTCGACCCCGTGTTCGCGTGAGAAGCCGTTGTCCTTGGGAAGTACGTTGATGGTCGCCGTGTCCACCCAGTTGGGGATGGTGACAACCTTCTCCGGCGGCACGCCCTTGCTCAGGATCTGCTCGCGCATTGGTTCCGATATGACTGTCACGACTCCGGCGGTTGCGTAGACAAAATTCTCTAGTTTGTAGAGGACGGAGATTAGCAATCGGTTCTTCGTGACGCCCAGGTTCACCGCTATATCCGGGTATAGCTCCTGTGCGTTGTAGATGAACGACGTCCGGTGCCACAGCCCGAGCAGCCACGCAACTACCCCGACTGTGAGTGGCGGAGAAGGTGCCAGGATCACGTCCACCCTTCTCGGCAGCATCAGTCCTGCGATCAGGCTGACAACGTGAAATATTAGCCAGCCGAGAACACGACTCAGTGCACCCAACCGGGACAGAGATGGTGTGTGATAAACGGTGGCGCCGTTGAATTCGCTCTTCCGCAAGAACGGACCCCAGAACGGTCGGATCGGCTGGTCTTTTTCCGCTGATTCATCCCGGTTGAAGTGGGGCATCGTTGTCAGGACGGTAACTTTGTCGCCGCGGGCCACGAGGTCACCCGACAGCTCACCCATGAGGTGTGCCGTTGAAACGTTGTCCGGCGGGAATATCAGGCTCAGAATCAGGAGGTGGGTCATCGATCCTCAAGTCGATCAGCTAGGGGTCCGATGACCCGGATCTGAGATCCTCGGGCGATTAGCCCGAAGAGTCACGCCACTGGGTCTCGACACGGTCGAGGATACGGTGTCCCAGCACGATGCGTGACACGACCTGCGCCACGTCCTCAGCCGTGTACTCGTACGGCGGCCTCCAGGACCTGCCAAGGGTCGTCACCATGTTGACCGCCTGAAGGACAGATTCAGGCTCGATCCCGGCGAGGATGTTGGAGCCAGATTCGATGGTTTCCGGGCGTTCCGTAACGTCTCGAATTGTGACGTTGGGCGTGCCAAAAATGCACGCCTCTTCCTGTACGGTCCCGGAGTCCGAGATCACGCAGAACGCTTCCTGCTCAAGGCGAACGAAGTCGAAGAATCCGAACGGTTCCAGGAACTCCACTCCCGTCATATCGGGTGGGGATTCCAGCGCATCCAATTTTGATCGGGTTCTGGGGTGGACCGAACATATGACGCGCTTGCCGTGCGCCTTATGTAGCTCCGCCAATGAGGTCATCAGCGTCCGCAATCGGCCCTCGTCATCCACGTTTTCGGCGCGATGCATGGTGACCAACAGAAAGTCTTTGTTCTCTAGCCCCAGGTCCGTCATTATCGTGCTGGCTTTGACCTGCGGCTCGTAGTGGCCCAATACTTCATTGATCGGGTTGCCGGTGACGAATATCCGCTCACGCTGGATACCTTCAGCCAGCAGGTTCTCCTTGCTGCGGTGTGTGTAAGGCAGTAGAACCGTGCTCGAGTGGTCTATTACCCGTCGATTGACCTCTTCCGGCACCCGGTCATCGTAACAACGGTTGCCCGCTTCCATGTGAAAAACTTGGATCCCCATACGCTTGGCGACGAGCGCTACCAGTCCGCTGTTTGTGTCGCCGAGGACGAGTAATCTTTCGGGTCGCTTCTCCAGGAATTGTTGCTCAATTCCGGTGATTATCTTGCCGATCTGCTCCCCGAATCCACTGGCGCGGACATTTAGATATACGTCAGGCTCGCGGACCTCCAGGTCCTTAAAGAATAGCTCGCTCAGACGGGGATCATAGTTCTGACCTGTGTGCACCAGCGTGTGGTCGCAGAGCTGGTCGAGTAGAGGGATCAACCGGGACAGTCTGATGATTTCCGGGCGTGTCCCAAGGACGGTCATGACCTTCATCGGATCAACTCCCCGTCTACCAGGCTGACGTCGTTCGGCATCAATCGATGATTGGCCAGTAGTTGACGCGTTTTTTCTGCTGATAGCACTCGGTCCTCCGAGCTGAATTCACTGGATAGCGCAGGCGCACCCTCAGATTCTCCAGATAGCTCCGGAAGCATTGGGCGTATGGCATACCAATCTCCCGCCATACGGGTCCGTGGAGCCTCTTCGTCGCTCACCATTGCCTCGTGTAGTTTCTCACCCGGGCGGATGCCGATGAACCGTGTGTCGATCTGCCTGTCCCCGATGAGGGCCGCCGCAATATCTGTGACCAGCGCAGAGGGCGCGTCCGGCACATAGGTTTCGCCGGGCTTCGCTGATCGTATGGCGGCGAACAGGGTATCCACGGCCTGATCCAGGCTCAGGAGGAAACGGGTCATCTCTGCCGTCGTTATCGTAACCGGACCTCCGGCCCTGATCTGGTCATGGAAAAGCGGGATCACTGAGCCACGGGACGCTAGGACGTTGCCGTAACGCACGCACACGAACCGGGTTTCCGGGATGCGCATGTTGGCCTGGATGAACACACGTTCTTGCAGGGCCTTTGTCATGCCCATTACGTTGACCGGCTTGCAGGCTTTATCGGTCGATACGCCGACAACAGTCTCCACGCCGAGGCGATGTTGCTCGATGGCCTTAACGATGTTCTCCGCGCCGCCTATGTTTGTTTTGACAGCTTCGAACGGAAAATACTCACAGGTCGGAACTTGCTTCAAGGCTGCTGCATTAAATACGACGTCTGCGTCCCGGAGCACCGAGCTCACGCTGTCGAAATCTCGGATGTCTCCTATCCAGAACTTAACCTTGCGTTCGAAGTTCTGGAAGATGATTTCGTCCGTGGCTGCGCCCTGCTGGAGATAGTCCAGGCGCATCTGGTGCTGCTTGGCTTCGTCCCGCGAAAATACCGTAATCGCTTCGGGATCGCCCATTTCTCCGGACAGCAATCGACGGACGAGAAGCTTGCCCAGGGAGCCGGTTCCGCCGGTGACGACGATGCGTTTCCCCTGGAGTGGTTTATCCGTCGTGTCTGTGTGGGTCACGGTTTCCAACTCTCATAAGGCGTGGGATCGGCTGCCAGCTCTGCCAGCATCTCTTCCCAGGAGGGGGCAGCGAACCCGCTGTCCGCAGCGAATCGATCTCCGACCAACGTGCGGTCTATATCGAAGTCCTCGTCCCGTTCTATCTCTATGTTTAGTTCAAATATGTCTCGGGCCAGAAGCAGAAGGTCGTACTTGGAAATCCACGGACCTGAGACGTGATACATCCCGCTCAAATCCGGGTGATCCAGGATCAGATCCTTTACCAGATTCGACATTCGTACCGTGGTCACACCGGAATACATCGCCTTAGCGAAGCCCCTGATCTTCTTACCTTCCTGAGCCAGGAACCATTCGAACAGCGAAGTATCGTTGTAAAGCTCTCGACCGATAATCGACGACCTGAGCGTAAGGCTGCCTGGTGAACTCACCTCACCCAGGTACTTTGTACGCCCGTACAGATCTGTGGCATTGCTCGTGTCTGACTCTTCGTACGCACCTTTTACGCCGTCGAAGACGCAATCGGTGCTGAAGTGAATCATTCGTGCGTCGATCTGACCACATTTCTCGGCGAGTAAGTGTGGGAGGAGTGAGTTGATGCTTATCGACTCGATTGAGTCGTGTGCGGCGTCACGCTGTTTGATCACACCGACGCAATTGATGACCACGTCCGGATTGACCTCGTCCATGAGGGTGCTGATGGACGCAAAATCGGATGCATCAACACCTCCGATGAAGTGGTTTTTCATTGATGCTGCTAGCTGGGCGGCAGGACTGTCTTCTACCGATCGACGGACCGTGGCATATGTTTCCACGGAGCTGTGATTCAGGGTCTGGACAATCTTGTGCCCTAGCATCCCTGCGCCGCCGAGAACGAGTACTTTCGTCATACCCGTTTCGCCTCAGTAATGGCCCAGCGCACGTACTCCGCCAGTCCATCAGCCATGTCGACCGTGGGTTCGAAGCCGAACGCCGCTCTCGCCGCCGATACGTCCGCCAGGCTATCCCTGACGTCGCCCGGTCGCTCAGGCCCGTGGCTCACGCTGGGCTGTCCGGGCACCAGGTCGCTCAGGTGTGCGACGAGATCGTTGATAGTGATTCGAGAGCCGCTGGCGATGTTGAACGCCCCGCTCACTCCCACAGCTTCCGATGCCTTGATATTGGCCTGAACGACGTCTGTGACGGAGATGAAGTCGCGCGTCTGATCACCATCGCCGAAGATCGTGATGGGCTCGCCGTTCAGCATCTTGAAGACGAATATCGGGATCACGTTGCCGTAGGCGTCGAATCGCTGGTTAGGTCCGTACACGTTGAAGTAACGAAGAGCGATCGCTTCAAGGTCGTACAACTTGGCGTACGCAAGACACAGCTTCTCGGCCGCCAGCTTGCTCGCTCCATATGGAGAGTCGGGCTCCACGGGATGATCTTCGCTGATCGGCAATTCGTGCAATTCGCCAAAAATGCCCGCCGAAGAGCTAACGACAATCTTGCGAACCCCGGCGGCGCGGCACGCTTCGAGCACGTTGATCGTACCCAGTACATTGATCTTGGAGTCGAGAGCGGGGTTGTCTATGGAGCGCTTGTTACCCACCGATGCCGCGAGGTGGAAGACCGTGTCTACTCCCTCGAATGCGGGCATCAAAGCAGACTCGTCAAGGATCGACGCGTTGACGAAGTCCACTTCGTGATACGGGTTAAGGTTGACCATGTGACCGCTGGAAAGGTCATCAATTACCGTCACATGGTGCCCGCGACCGACCAGGTTCCCAACGATGTTGGAACCTATGAAGCCTGCCCCGCCTGTGACTGCGTATCGGGTCATCGAACTCTGAATCGCCCCTCTGAAGATCGTAAGCGTGGTGGGTGAACGTACGGATCGCACATCACGCCAGTTTGAATGTACCCGATCACCGGATTGATCTGCCTTGAGGGAACGCGGCCAATAACTTGCAGAGATCGCCCTTAGAGCGACTGCCTAATTCGGTTCGGCGTACCGGTGGAAGTCGAAACCGGCTCCGGTCCACACATCCCTGTCAAGAATGTTGCTGGTGTCAATGACGGACCGGGCGCGCATGTGCGAGGCGAGCCGGGCCGGATCCAGGACGTCGTACTCTGGGTGGGCGACCATGACCACAATCACATCTGCGTCCGTTACGGCATCGACGACGTTTTCCGTGAGCGACGGAGTGAACGATTTCACCTGCGGATCGTGCACGGTGACTTGAGCGTCAGCTTCGGACAGTACTCGGACGAGGTGAGCGGTGGGGCTGTCACGCGCGTCCGAAACTCCGGGTTTGTAGGCCGCACCGAGGATTGCGATGCGGGGCGAAGCGACTCCATCCGCTACCGTTAGCGCCATTCGTGCGATCAGCGACGGTTGACCGTCATTCACGCTGCGAGCGCTTTGAATCAACCCGGACGACGTTTCGTCGGCCGCCACAAGGAACCACGGGTCGACCGGGATGCAGTGTCCGCCGACGCCGGGTCCGGGCTTCAGCAGGTCTACCCGGGGGTGTTTGTTGGCCATCTCCACAACATCCCACGCGCTCACGCCCACAGACTCAGAGATGTTGGCGATGGTGTTAGCGAGAGCTATGTTTACATCCCGGTAGGTATTCTCCGCCAGCTTGACCATCTCAGCGGTGGTCGCGTCGGATTCGTGAAGGGTTCCGGTTACGAAGGATCGGTAAAGCTCGGCAGCGCGATTCGTTGATTCAGAATCGATACCCCCGATGATGCGGTCGTTCCCGACGATCTCCGCCATGACATTTCCGGGCAGGACGCGCTCAGGGCAGTAGGCCAGTGAAAAGTCACCCCCGGCCTTCAGCCCACTTTCTTCCAGGACCGGCGCAACCGTGTTGACCGTCACGCCGGGGGGAATGGTGGATTCGATAACCACCAGGTTTCCGGCGGCCAGCGATTCGGTGATGGAACGACAGGCGTTGACCACGTACGAAAGGTCAGGACTGTGGTCGTCGTTGATAGGCGTCGGCACTGCGATGACAAACACATCAGCGGCTGATGGTGTTTCGGAGACGCTGAGCCGGTCATTGGCTAGAGCCTCTGCCAGCGCGTCCCGCAGCCCGGGCTCCTCGGCACCAATTTCACCTTTGTTGATTGAGTTCACAAGGGCCGTGTTGATATCAACACCGTGCACGGTGTGGCCAGCCTTGCCGAACATTATGGCGGCGGGCAGGCCGACGTATCCCATCCCGATCACGCAGATATCACTCACGAGAAGATAACCATTCCAGGATTCTGTCCGTTATCTGCGCCGATGCGGTTCCATCACCAAACGGGTTCGGTGCATCCGCCATAGACCGGTACAGATTCGGGTCGGTCAGCAACTCGTCCGCAGCTTCCATGATCGTGGAAGTCTCTGTTCCAACGAGCCTTGCGCATCCCGAGTCAACGGCTTCCTGGCGTTCCGTAACTCGTCGGGTAACGAGTACCGGTTTATCAAGACTGGGGGCCTCTTCCTGTATGCCTCCGGAGTCGGTAATAACGATGTGGGCGTGGCTCAACAACCACACGAAACCGGGGTATGCCGGTGGCTCAAACAACCAGATACGTTCGGCTTCTCCAAGCAGTCGAAACACCGGTTCCCTCACGCGCGGGTTGAGGTGGACCGGGTAGGCAAGTTCGACATCCTCATGGCGCTCTGTGATCTCAAGAAGCGCCCGGCAGATGGACTCCAGGTCCGCGCCAAAACTCTCCCGTCGGTGCCCGGTCACGAGCACAAGTCGCTTCCCACCGTTTGCGTTCTTGAGCAATCCGGTAAGCGCGTCCGGGATGCCATTTAGTTCCTCGGAAGACAGATCAAAATTGGATGCACGTCCCGCCATCATTTGCAGTGCGTCGATGGCGGTGTTTCCTGTGACCGCTATCGCATGTTCCGGTACTCCGGAATGAAGCAAATTCTGTCTGGCGCGCTCGGTCGGCGCAAAATGGAGATCTGCCATCACACTTATCAGGGACCGGTTGACCTCTTCCGGAAACGGGCTGTATTTCTGGCCGGTCCGTAGCCCCGCCTCGACGTGCGCTACCGGCACCTGTGCGTAATAGGCGGCAAGTGCGCCCGCCATCGCGGTCGTGGTATCTCCCTGGACCACAACTACCGACGGTCGGACCTCGTCGATGACGCCCTCGACACCCTTGAGGACCCCAGAGGTCACATCGGAAAGCGACTGGTTCGGTCGCATAAGGTTGAGGTCGAAGTCGGGGCTAAGGTCGAACGCGTCCAGTACCTGGTCAAGCATCTCGCGATGCTGCCCGGTTACGCATACCGAGACGTTAATACCGTCTCTGCGTTTCAACTCGGCCACCAGTGGGGCGAGTTTTATGGCCTCGGGCCTCGTTCCAAAGACCACCAGTGCCGTGTCGGTCAAGTAACAATAGTCCTGTCATTCGTGGCGATGACCGGAGCCGGATTCCGGGATTATGCATGTGCCGCCAAACGTAGCTACGAACCTGTTCATGCTAGCAGTCGGCCTCTCGTCATCCGCAGGGTCGGGTTATCCCGAAATCGACCAATCTGGTACCGACCTCCTCGGAGTTCGAACCGTTGCATGTGTACGCTTGATACATAGCTGCGAGGGTGCCGGCTTGGCGCCGAACTCGTCGCAAGACTAGGGATTAACCGCAACGGCTTGCCTTGAGGACGGGTCGTAGCTGTCGATATCCTGAAGCTGAGCAATTGGGGATTACCGACGTTGGTCGTCGGATCAGTCTTCGAGTCTCACGAGATATACATTGCAACTCGACTCGAAAATATATGTAGCAGGTCACAAAGGGCTTGCCGGCGCGGCACTCGTCCGGGCATTGCAGTCCGACGGGTACACAAACCTGATCATGCGCACCCACGCCGAACTGGACCTGACAGACCAGGCTGCGACGCGTGCTTACCTTGAGTCAGAGCGGCCGGATTACGTCTTCCTGGCCGCCGCACTTGTTGGTGGGATTCACGCTAATTCCACGATGCCGGCTGATTTCATAAGTATCAACCTCGCTATTCAAAGCAACGTGATTTCGGTCGCTCACGACATCGGCGTTAAACGGCTTCTTTACTTCGGCTCTAATTGCGCTTACCCGCGTGAATCTGACCAGCCGATGAAGGAGGAGTACCTCCACACCGGCCATCTTGAGCCGACGAACGAATGGTTCGCCGTAGCCAAGCTGGCCGGAATGGCCATGGTTGACGCCTACAACACCCAGCACGGCACACAGTACATAGCGGCCATCCCTGCGGGGTTGTACGGGCCAGACGATAACTTTGCCGGAGACGCTTCGCACGTCATCCCCGCTCTGATGCGTCGTTTCTATGAGGCTCGCGAAAGTGGCGACGATGAGGCCGTACTCGTGTGGGGCACCGGGACGCCTGAGCGAGAGTTTCTGTACGTGGACGACATGGCAGAGGCGTGTCTCCTGCTCATGAATATGGACGACGAGACCCTCGGTGAGGTACTGGCCCAGAACAAATCTGTGATCAACATTGGTACCGGCAACCCGGTGACCATCCGGCAGCTTGCGGAGGCGATCCGAGATCAGGTCGCGCCAGGAGCGAAACTGGAGTTCGACACCAGCCGGCCGGATGGATTCCCCAGAAAAGTTCTCGATCCGACTCGCCTGGCAAAGTACGGCTGGGAACCAAGCGTTTCACTTTCTGACGGGATAAAGCGAACTTATCAGTGGTTCCTTGCCGCGCTGGAAAAGGAATCACTCCGTGTCGGTTAACGACGCAGACATTGCAATGCCGCAGCATGGCAAACTCCGGAGGTCCAACGGTTGACCCAAGATCAACTCTGGGAGCAGCTCTATCGCTCGATGCTTCGTGTGCGTCGGGTTGAAGAGAAGATCATCGACGTGTACTGGTCGGACAAGATCAAGAGTCCGGTCCACCTGTCCATCGGGCAGGAAGCCGTCGCCACCGGCGTGTGCGAGGCACTGCAGCCGGAAGACATACTGTTCGCCACGTACCGTAGTCACCATGCGTACCTCGCCAAGGGCGGTGACATGAACGCCATGATCGCCGAGCTATATGGCAAGGTCACGGGTTGTGCCCGGGGCAAGGGCGGATCGATGCACTTGATCGACCCCGAACACGGCGTGGCGGGAACTTCCGCGGTTGTTGGAACCACTATCGCCAATGCGCTTGGTTACGCCTTTGCCGTGAAGTTGCGAAAAGAGAAGAAGATCGTGGCGGTATTCTTTGGAGATGGCGCCGTCGATGAGGGTGTGTTCCACGAGAGTATGAATTTTGCTGCCCTGAAGCAGCTCCCGGTCCTGTTCATCTGCGAGAACAACCAGTTTGCCGTCCATTCGGACCACCTGACCCGCCGACTCAAGGACAACCTGATCGAGAGGGCGGGCGTGTACGGCATCCCTGCACAACGTATTGAGGGCAACGATGTCCTCGCCATCCATGAGCAAACGGCCAAGGCCGTTCAGGCCATCCGAGACGGTGAAGGCCCGCAGTTCCTTGAGTGCATGACCTACCGTTGGAAGGAGCACGTCGGTCCCGGCGATGACTTCCATCTCGGGTATCGCACGCCGGAAGACGTACAGCCGTGGATCGATGACGACCAGCTTGTGAGGGCGGAAAAAGAGATCGACGCCGATGTCGTCTCCACCATCAAGGCAGAGGTCGAGACCGAGGTAACCGAGGCGTTTGAGTTCGCAGAGGAAAGTCCGTTCCCGGACGCATCGGAGTTGCACGCGCATGTCTACGCAGACTGAGTCCGGCGTGAGGACGCTGTCCTACGCCGAGGCGATACACGAGGCAACAGACCAGGAGATGGCCAGCGATCCGAACGTGATTGTTCTGGGAATCGGCGTCGACGACGCCAAGGGCATCTACGGTACGACGACTGGATTACAGGAAAAGTACGGCCCGGACCGAGTGTTCGATACTCCATTGGCCGAAGACGCAATGACCGGCATGATCATCGGTGCTGCGCAGGCAGGCCTCAGGCCCATCCACGCCCACATCCGCATGGACTTTGTGCTGCTGGCGATGAACCAGCTCGTGAACGTCGCAGCCAAAAGTCACTATATGTTTGGCGGCGCGACGTCTGTACCGATAGTGGTGCGCTCATACATCGGTCGGAGTTGGGGGCAGGGTCCGCAGCACTCTCAGGCGCTACATTCTTATTTCATGCACGTACCCGGCTTCAAAGTTGTCGCTCCGACCAACGCCTACGATGCCAAAGGGTTGATGACGGCGAGCATTCGGGATAACAACCCGGTCATGTTCATCGAGCACCGGCTTTTCACGGCTACCGAGGCGGAAGTACCTGAGGCATCGTACGAAGTACCGTTCGGGCAGGCACGCGTCACCAGAATCGGAGCCGACGTAACCATAGTCGGCATTTCGTATATGGCATTGGAGGCCTACCGGGCGGCGGGTTATCTTGAAGAGGTGGGGATCGACGCAGAGGTGATCGACCCGGTGTCGTTGACGCCGCTCGACATCGACACCATCCATAAGTCCGTGAAGAAGACCGGGCGACTGCTCGTGGTAGACAACGGCTGGCTCACATGCGGCGCGGGCGCGGAGATCATCACCAGCGTTATTGAAGCCGTTGACGGCGATCAGCCGATAGCAGTGAAGCGGATGGGATTTGAGCAGGTCACCTGCCCGACGACGCCGGGACTTGAAGACGACTTTTACCCGAACGCCCAGACCATTGCTGCTGCGGCCAACAAGATGGTGAAGGGCAACAGCTCAGACTGGGCACCGGAAAGCCGTGGCTCGGTCGAGGCGGCAGAGTTCAAGGGCCCGTTCTAGAGTTTATTTCCGACCCCAATCGCCCGTAAGGGCAAGGACCACACAGTGGTATCGACAGCGGAACTGGAACAAAAAGCGGCCTGGGTACGACGACGCACGTTTGAGATGGTGATCTCGGCGGGTTCGGGGCACCTCGGCGGCTCGTTCTCATCCACGGACATACTGGTCTCGCTCTACTACGGTGGTGTACTGGTGCACGACCCTGCAAATCCGGCCCGGGACGGCCGTGACCGTCTGATCGCCAGCAAGGGACATAGCTCCCTTGCGCTCTACCCGATACTGGCCGACCGCGGATATTTCCCTCTTGCAGATCTCGAAGGATTCAACGACGCGGGAAGCACGCTAGGCGGTCACCCGGACACCCGAACCCCGGGCATCGAAACCGTGACGGGTTCACTTGGTCACGGGCTTGGAATAGGCGCGGGCCTTGCGCTGGGTGCAAAGCGAAACGGCGATACCTCCCGGACCTACGTGTTAATCGGCGACGGTGAAAGCCAGGAGGGTGCTATCTGGGAGTCGGCGATGTTTGCCGCACAGCACAAGCTCTCCGGGTTGACCGTGATCGTCGACAACAACGGCGTCAGCGCTACAGACCACACCGCCAACACGATCAATGTGGAGCCTGTCGTGGACAAGTGGACCGCCGCAGGGTGGGACTCACGATCGGTGGATGGTCACTCATTTGACGAACTGCTGAGCGCTTTCCAGGGCGAGGGAAACTGGGATCGACCAAAAGCGGTCATCGCCAACACCATCAAAGGTAAAGGCGTGTCATTCATGGAAGACACCGCCGCATTCCACCACGGCCTCCCGAGTGGTGATCAGATAGAACTAGCGCGGGCGGAACTTTCATGACCACGCCCGTCTACACAGACATCCGTGACGCCCTGTTCGAAGAGTTGTTTGAGCTTGCAACGAAGGACCGCTCGATCATGTTGCTCTCGGGCGACCAGGGTGCGTTCTCCATTAAGAAGTTCCAGGATAGTATCCCGGACCAGTACATCAACGTCGGCGTCGCAGAGCAGAACATGATTAGCGTTGCCGCCGGGCTAGCGATGAGCGGCCACAAGGTGGTCGTGTACGGCATCATCCCGTTTGCGACCATCCGTTGCCTTGAGCAGATCAAGGTCGATCTTTGCGCCCAGAATCTGCCGGTCACTATCGCCGGGGTTGGCGCCGGATATGCTTACGCCACAGACGGACCGACCCATCACGCGGTGCACGATATGGCGCTCATGCGCGTCATGCCCGGAATGCAGGTCTGGAACCCCTCGGACCACACCATGATCGCCAACCTCGTCCCCCAACTGGTGAACGATCCTGGGCCGAAATACATCCGGCTGGACAAAGGCGCATTCCCGGACCTATACGCTGGTAGCGGCGACGACTTCTCGGGCGGTCATACCGTGCTCCGGGAGGGCAGCGATCTCATGATCGTCGCTACTGGGATCATGGTTCATCGAGCATTGGAAGTTGCGGAAACCATGTCGGCGAATGGCGTCGATACCGGCGTGACGGACCTGTACCGAATCAAGCCGCTGAATGAAGCTGGGTTACTCAGCGCTGTTAGCAGTTCGAAGCGAGTCGCGACACTTGAGGAGAACTCGGTGGTTGGCGGAATCGGCACTGTGGTTAGCGAAGTCATGGCTGAAGCAGGCGCAGGAATTCCTGTCAGGAAATTTGGAGTCGCCGATGAGTTTCGTTGGGAACTTGGCGGACGAGACCCCCTACAGGAAGCTGATGGGCTTGACGCATCAACCCTGGAAACCAATCTGACCATATGGGCCAAAGACGGAGCGCTCATTAATTGATCATTACGCGGACCCCGTACCGCATCTCCTTTTTTGGCGGCGGGACTGATTATCCGGTCTGGTGGAAGGAGAACGGCGGAGCCGTCCTGGCAGCCACCATCAATCGGTACTGCTACATAACCTGTACGCCTCGTTTGCCGTTCTACGACTTTAAATATCTTGTTTCGTGGTCGGAAAACGAGACCGTGAACGAGATAGACGAGATCGTGCACCCGTCGGTTCGTGAATGTCTTCGCTATCTAAATGTGAACCATGGCATGGATGTCCGTACCGCCGGAGAGCTACCGGCCCGCGCGGGACTGGGTGCGAGTAGCGCCTTCACCGTCGGCCTCCTTCACGCCCTCTACCGGTTGCGTGGCGTATCGCCTTCACCGGTACAGTTGGCCATCGAATCCACCCACGTCGAGCAGGACATGATCGGTGAGAACGTGGGCAGCCAGGACCAGGCGATGGCGGCGATAGGTGGTTTGAACAAGATCAGGTTCAACCGCGACGGCACACTTGGCGTGGATCCGATTCACTTGAGCACTGAGAGATCGGCTCAACTTCAGAGCAACCTCATGCTGGCCTTCACCGGGATCACACGCCGAGCTTCGCAGGTCGCCGAAAGCCAGATCGAAGAGACCCTCAAGGGCAACCTATCGGATCGGTTGACTACGATGCAGGAGATGGTGGATGAAGGGGCGAAGGTCCTATCATCAGGCTCGGATCTGGATGATTTCGGTCGCCTGCTGCACGAAGGCTGGCAGCTGAAACGCTCGCTCACGTCCGCCATCACCAACAGCGAGATAGACGACCTATATGAGGGTGCGCGGAAATTAGGTGCCGTCGGGGGCAAAATTACAGGCGCAGGTGGCGGCGGGTTCATGCTGCTTTACGCATCGCCTGAAGCACAGGCACGCATCCGCGAACGCTATTCAAACCTGATCCACGTCGATGTTGCGTTTGAGTCACAGGGAAGCCGGGTCGTATTCGAGGATATCGAGGCTTCCAACTCAGCGTTACGTGGCTTTAACGACCGCTAATAGAACCGCAGGTAATCGTCAATGTATAACGGGGCGAAGGTGCTGGTCACCGGTGGGACCGGAATGATCGGCAGGCCGCTGGTGGACATGCTCATAGAGGCAGGAGCGGAGGTCCGCATCGCAGCGCTGGATGATCCTGCGCGCGCAAATCCCGCCGCTGAATTTATGAACGGCGATCTCACAGACTGGGATTTCTGCGCGAAGGCAATTAACGGCGTAGACATGGTGTTTCACCTGGCCGGTATCAAGGGCGCAGCAGGCCTTTCAGCGCAGCGTCCGGCCAGCTTCATGGTCCCGTTGTTGTTGTTCAACACCATGGTGATGGAAAGCGCACGCCGGGCCGGTGTGGAACGAATGCTCTACACGAGCAGCATCGCCGTTTATGAACCTGCAGCAAAATTCGTCGAGGATGAAGCGTGGAACGGACCTCCCCACGAGGGCGATCGATTCCCTGCATGGGCCAAGCGGATGGGTGAATTGCAGGCCGAGGCGTACAAGCTTGAGTACGGCTGGGACAAGATCGCCATCGTCCGACCCGCGAACGTCTATGGACCGGGCGACGATTTCAGCCCGACCGGCATGGTCATTCCATCCCTCATACGCAGGGTGGCCGACGGCGAGAACCCGCTGACGGTGTGGGGCGACGGCTCCACGGTGCGAGACTTCATCCATGCACGTGACGTTGCGTACGGAATGATGCTGGCGCTTGAGAAGGGCGCCGATTGCACACCGATCAACCTTGGTAGCGGCTCTGGTGTGGCGATCAAGGATCTTGTTGAGGTGTTGGTGGATATCGTTCCCGATGTCCGAGAAGTCGTCTGGGATACCGATAAGCCGACCGGAGAGCCGGTGCGACTGATGGACCTGACGAGGGCACGTGAGAAGATCGGATTTGAACCCCAGGTCAGCCTTCGAGACGGCGTAGAAGAAACCTACAATTGGTACCTGGAGAATCGGGCCAACGTGGACAACCGATTCAACGCGTTCTCCAAAGATGGGAAGTCCTGATGGGCTTTTACGACGGCAAGACAGTCCTCGTGGCGGGTGCGACGGGGCTGATCGGTGCAAACCTTGTCGAGGCTCTGCTTGAGACCGGTGCAAAGGTCCGCGCAACCCTTCATGAAGAGCCTGCTGTAATCGTTGACGACCGCATCGAGTACGTCACGGTTGACCTGAAGACGGCAGAGGGCTGTACCACGGCCTTGAAGGGCGCGGACTACGCTTTCCTGGCTGCTGCAGACACATCTGGTGCAGCTGTGATGGTCAACAATCCGATGGCCCAGATCACCGGGAACGTACTGATCAACACGTTCTTCTTTGAGGCCGCCGTTCTGGAAAAACTGGAACGACTGCTTTTCATCAGCAGTTCGGCCGTCTACCCGGACGCTGACTACCCGGTGAAAGAGCACGAAGGCTTCGACGGTGACCCGTTCGAGACTTACTTCGGCGTGGCATGGATGAAGCGTTACGCAGAGAAGTTGATTACCTTTTACCACCGACGCTACGGTCTGAAATCGGCGATTGTCCGCCCGTCCAACGTATTTGGCCCATACGACAAATTCGATCCTGAACGCTCGCACGTGCTCCCCGCGCTGATCCGTCGGGCGGATTCCGGCGAGAACCCGCTGGAAGTCTGGGGTGCGGGCGACGAGGTCCGGGACTTCATCTATGTCAGCGACTTCGTACGCGGCCTCCTGCTGGCACTTGAGAAGTGCGCCGACGCGGGGCCGGTGAACATTGCATCCGGCCGCCTTACGACGATCGGTGAATGCGCTGAGATTATTCTGCGTGAGGGTGGGAACACGGAGACTAAACTCCAGTTTGATCCCTCAAAGCCGACCACCATCCCGTATCGAGCCGTCTACACCGAAGACGGAAATCGACGCCTTGGCTTCAAGCCAGAAGTGTCACTTGAAGAAGGTCTCAGGAAAACCATCGAGTGGTTCCGTGCAAACGGCGGCGACGCGTGACCTCCGGCGGCGATTCGGACCAGAACTCAGAGCTTGAGAATTGGCGGATACTGGGCAGCACGCCTCTCGTAGATGCCCTGCCGTACCTAAAGGTCTGGGTCGAGAAGATTGAGCTGCCAGACGGGCGCATAGTCGATGACTTTTACCAGGTATATCTCCCGGACTCGGTGCTCATATTTGCCAGGGATACCGAAGGCCGGGTTGTTGTCGAAAGGGCCTACAGGCACGGCCTGAAACGCGTATCGTTGATACTTCCTGCGGGCGGCGTCGAAGTGGACGAAGAACCGCTGGCGGCCGCACATCGGGAGTTGCTTGAGGAGACGGGCTACGCGTCCGACGAATGGACGCGTCTGGGTGCGTTTCAGTCAAACTCAAACCAGGGCGGCGGGAAGATATTTATGTTCGAAGCCCGGAACGCTCGGAAGATGGCGGACCCGGATTCTGGGGATCTTGAAGAGATACAGGTCCTGTTGATGGATGACGCCGAGCTTGAGGGTGCCATCCGGGGCGGCGAAATGGTCGCACTTAGTAGCGTCACGGCCTGTTCACTGGCACTCAACTCATGGCAGCAATCCGGAACGAATCCGGAGTAACGCAGATGTATGAAGGCAAAAAGGTCCTCGTAGCCGGGGGCACCGGGACGATAGGGATTCCGACCGTTAAGCGGTTGGTTGAGCGTGGAGCACACGTGACAGTGGTCGCACTGGACGACCCTGCGTACGCTCGTGAATTATTAGGACCGAAGGTCGAGTTCAGGCGCGCAGACCTGACGTCTCCTGACGAATGCCACGCCGTTATGGAAGATCAGGAGTTTGTCTTCAACCTGGTCGGTGTAAAGGGCAGCACCGGGATAGGAACGAGTCTCGCTGCAAGTTATTTCGTCCCAATGTTGTTGTTCCAGACCAACATGATGGACGCTGCATTCAAGGCTGGCGTCAGCCGCTTCCTGTTCGTGAGCAGCGTTTGTGCCTACCCACAGGGAGAGCTACACACAGAGGATGATGTGTGGAATGGGATGCCAAAACAGAATGACCGTTACGCTGGCATCGCCAAGCGCGTCGGTGAACTACAGGCCGAAACCTATCTACTTGAACATCAATGGGATGCCGTGAGAGTGATCCGACCCGCAAACGTGTATGGTCCATATGACGACTTCAATCCCATGACTGCTCAGGTCATTCCTGCACTCATCGGCCGGGTGCTTGCCGGTGAAAATCCGCTTGTGGTTTGGGGCGACGGAAGCGCCGTCAGAGATTTCGTGTTTTCCGAAGACGTGGCGGACGCTGCGATCCTCGCCCTCGAGAAAGCGCCCGTAAATGTTCCGATTAACATCGGAAGCGGGCAGGGTGTGACCATAAAAGAACTGGCTGACACCGTGGCGTCTCTTGTGCCCGGCAAACCATCAATCGAGTGGGACACGTCTAAACCTGCAGGCGACCCGGTTCGCCTGCTTGCCACTGAGCGCGCACAGGAGTTGCTGGGCTACACACCGTCAACATCGCTCACGGATGGCATCGCCAGGACTATCGAGTGGTACCTTTCGAACACCGACCTGGCGAACAGAAGAAAAGGAGTGGTCAATGCCGGAGAGTGAAGGCAGGCAATACCTCCCGTCGTTTGCCGAACTTGTGGATCGACTGACCGTCGACCAGATCAAAGAGGTACTCGCTCCCTCCGGCGGCGGTTTGATAGCCGACGAGATCAGGACGCTTGAGAACGACATCGACCTCATCATCGACCAGCAGGATGTGACGCTCAGCGCACGCATGCTGCGCAAGGTCATCGTGATCGCGCAGATCAACCTCCACATCTGGCACAACAAAGACCAGATGCAGGCGGAGCCAGATCGCTATGCGGAGTTGCTCACGATGGCGCATCAGCTAAACGGCATCCGCAACCGGATCAAGAACTCGCTGTTGGACGACTCCGGCGATGCCACCGATGCCGCACGTCACACCAACACCGAAACAGACGGCCTCGAAGGCTGGGATATCAGCCTCTAGGGCTGGCCTGCAGTGATTACAAAGACTCTCGGTAACTCTGACACCCGCGTTTCGGCCATCGGACAGGGCATGGGACTTGGCGGATATTCGTCGAGCAGCGGGACTTACGGTGATCTCATCCCGGTGATCCGGGCGGGAGTCGACGCCGGACTCACCTTCATTGATACCGCTCCGGCTTACGGCGAGGGCGAGTCGGAACGAATTGTGGGCCGAGCCATCGGTCCGATCCGGAATAACGTGACGCTGGGGACCAAGGTGTCGCCCGCCGACACGACTGCTGACGGCGTCGTACGATCTGCCGAGGACAGCCTCGGCAGGCTGCGCACGGACGTGATCGACCTGTTCCAGATCCACTGGTCTAATCCAACTGTGCCTATAGAGGACACCATGGCCGGGATGGAACGTCTCATCCAGCAAGGCAAGATCAGGCACGTTGGCGTCAGCAACTATTCGGTGAATGAGCTGAAGGCGGCGCGTCAGGCTCTGGCTTCTGTGCCAATTGCTTCACTGCAGGTTGAGTACAACCTGTTTGATCGCAGCATCGAAGACACGATGCTGCCGTACTGCATCGAAAACGACATCACCGTATTCGCATACAGCCCGCTTCACAGGGGGCGGGTCACTAGCGGCAAGCGCCAGATTGAAACGCTGGAACGAATCGCCGCCGATCACGACTGCACCACGGCGCAGGTTGCGCTGAGCTGGCTGGTCTCTCAGCGGTCGGTCGTCGCCATCCCCAACACCAGCCGACAAGAGCGCGTTCTGGAGAACGCTGCAGCAGGCGAACTCCACCTGTCCGAAGTCGAACAGGATGAAATTTCCCGGGTCTGTTCTCTCCAGCAGCAGGAGATTCCCACAGACCAGATTCGCCCGGCCTCCGAAGACTCACGGGCGGCGTTCAGGACTCTTCAAGAAGCCCTCGACAACACCATCGGATCGACACCAAGCCCGCGCCAGTTGGCTGAACAAATCAAGGCGGGTGACTTCCTGAAACCGGTGCGGCTGATGCCGGTTCCCGGTGTCGAGAACGAGTACGAGGTCCTGGAGGGGCGCCTGCGCTACTGGGCGTGGGTGATCGCGTTCGACGGCAAGAAACCGATCACAGCGCTGGTTGATGATCCCTCATAAAGGGTAAAAGACCGGCGAGTTCTGTGCCCAAGACACCTACGGAACGTAAACGTCTACGTTGTAACATCGAAACACTAATAAACCGGACGATGTGACGAACGCCGCTCGTTTGCGGCAAGTACGGATTAGAACCGCTGTATGCAACCTGACAAAGTCGCAATCAAAAACTATTCGAGCTCGGAAGAAGACGCTGGCAGGTCGGGCCTGATCGACGCGCTCCAGAATTGCCCGATACCGCCCGACCAGTTGCTCTCCAACGCCGGACTATTCCTGGAGTCCAAGAACCTCTCCCGAATCCTCTTTATGGATTTTCTGTTCCGCAGCGTCGTAGACGTTCAAGGCGTCGTAATGGAATTCGGCACACGCTGGGGGCAGAACCTGGCACTGTTCACGGCGCTCCGGGGGATATACGACCCCTTCAATCGACATCGCAAGATCATCGGATTCGACACGTTTGAAGGCTTCCCTGAGATTTCCGAAAAAGATGGGAAGTCTGAGATGATGCAGCCCGGACAACTGGCACTCGGCGAGGGCTACCAGGATTATCTTGAGGGTGTCCTCCAGCTACACGAAGACCTGAACCCGCTTTCCCACATAAAGAAGTTCGAGCTACGTGCCGGAGACGCAACCATAGAGGTGCCGAAGTACCTTGAGGAAGCTCCCGAGACCGTGGTTGCGCTGGCCTACTTTGACTTCGACTTGTATGAACCTACCAAGCAGGTTCTTGAGATGATCCGCCCACGGCTTACAAAAGGAAGCGTCGTCGGTTTTGACGAGGTGAACGACCCGGACTCCCCCGGTGAGACCCTCGCATTGATGGAGACGTTCGGGCTGGAAAACGTAACCCTCAAGCGCTTCCCTCACGCCTCCCGCGTCTCCTACTTCGTAGTCGGCGAGTAACCACAGCCCCGACGCCATCAGACCTTTCCGGCCTATGGAGGGCCGAGTGTCATATGCGTGCCCTGATCACCGGGATCACCGGCTTCGTTGGTAGTC
>JABIGL010000096.1 GCA_018650185.1 Chloroflexota bacterium | reverse complement strand
GGACGGATTTACACAAACAAGTAATGGCGGATGTCTATGCAACCTTCGGTCGTGGTGATCGGAGGCGGGACCGGGAACTTCAGTGTTTTATCCGGTCTCAAGGATCAAGAGGTTGATCTGACTGCGGTGGTTGCGATGAGCGATAGCGGCGGTAGTTCAGGACGTCTGCGTGACGAACTGGGCCAATTGCCGCCCGGAGACATCCGACAGTGCCTGGTAGCGCTCGCAGGGGACGCCGAACAGGGTGCGATGCTGCGCAGGCTGTTCACCCACAGGTTCTCCATGGGTGAGGGGCTTGAGGGACACAGCGTTGGAAACCTGTTGCTCGCTGCGCTTACGGAGATCACCGGAGCGCATGATCGCGCTATCGAAGCAGCCTCCCGGCTACTGAACATCCGGGGCAGGGTGTTGCCGGTCACGCTGACCAACTCTCACCTCCACGCCATACTTTCCGATGACCGTGAATTGACGGAAGAGGCTTTGATTGACACGCGTGGGACCGAGGAAGGGGTTGAGATTGATCACGTGTTCCTTTCCCCGCCCGCTTATGCATTCCCTCCGGCCCTGGAGGCTATTGATCAGGCTGATCTGGTTGTACTCGCGCCGGGTGATCTCTATACGAGCCTGATTCCAAATCTGCTTGTGGAGGGCGTCTGCGAGGCGCTCAGGTCCACCAGGGCGCGACTTGTCTATGTGACGAACCTGATGACAAAGCCGGGTGAGACCGACGGGTTTACGGCTGAAAGGTTCGTGAGTGAGGTCAATCGCTATATAGGTCATGATTCACGGATCGACGCCGTGGTCGTCAATTCCGCGATGTTCAGCGAGCGTGTGCGCCAGCGATACCAGCAACTTGGCGCTCGACCCGTCGGCTACGACATAGCGGCGATGAAGGCTCTTGTGCCGTGGGTGGTTGAGAGTGATCTGGTGGCGGAGGGTATCTTCGTTCGGCACGACACGGACAAGTTGGGGAACGCCGTGATGTCACTGATTCCGCGGATCGTCTCGGACGATGAGGTTTCGGGTAAGACTCCCGCAGCCGGGAGTTAACGGAAGTTGGATGGCACTATTTAGGTAGCCTGTCCAGTGCCTGGTTGGCGATGGATGTGCGGCCGTTATAGCGTGGATCGGCTATCGCGATAAATGCGTCTCTCAGCGAATCCATCTGCGTCGGGGCGGCCTGCGCCACGGAGTACGTCATGCGGCCCATCAGCTTGCTAACACGCTGTGCGGTTGGACCCTTGGCCGCTCGTTTCGCTGCGGTTTTTCCGGGTACACCAAGATCGACTACGGCGACCATGGTCCTTATCTCGCACTCTGCGCCCTCCCGTGAGAACGCCTGAAGTGACTTCGCCAGGTTCTTTGTTGAGGCGATGTACACGATATCGTCGTCGTCAAAAACGGCGATGAGGCCCGGCTTGTCGCCAATCATCCATACACCCTCAGGCGTGAGAGAGTGTCGTTCCCCGTTGGTCAACGTGAGGTACGCTGTTTCCCATTTCCCAAGATCTGTTGAATTAAATTGCATCATCTGGTTGGCGTTAAAGGGATAAAAGTCCGTTTCCTGTATCTGTCCGAGTATAGCTATTCCCGCAGATATCGGCGGAATCTCTCGGTCCGCGTGCTCGAAGATGGATGCTGGCATAGTCCGACGTTCAAATTGAGGGAAATTCCTGCTGCGCACGTGTGCCAAAGTGGCATACCATCGGTAAGTAGGTGACATCGTTGTGGATGCTTAGGGCCTGCGTGTGACCGGTCACATCAATGGAAAGTACTTTTGGAATTAATTCTCGTAGTTGACGACAATCCCGATGTTCGGCTCGCCTTGACGACCCTTCTTGTCGATGAAGGGTACGAGGTCGCTGAGGCGTCTGACGGCGATCTTGGATTGCAGGCTGCCCGCGATCGCAAACCTGTTTTGATCCTTCTCGACCTTATGATGCCGCGCATGGATGGATTTGAAACTCTACGTGAATTGAAGAAGGACGAAAACCTGGCGGATGTGCCGGTCGTTATCCTGACGGCGCGTCGTGGTAGTGAAGACATGACGCTCGCCAGGGCGCTGGGCGCATCGGATTACCTGAACAAGCCCTGGAACGATGGCGGACTTGAGGCGGCGGTCAAAAAGGCGCTCGGTAAGGACTAGGCTGCGTCCCTCCCGTATTCACGGGAGCTTGAGAGCAGACATTATGGCCTCAGGCGTTGCAGGAATCACGCCGACTTCCGTGATGAATCCCGTGATCAGACTTGCCGGTGTGACGTCAAAGGCCGGATTGATAACCTGAGTTCCGGGTGGGGTTATTGCTACCCGTTTGAGTTCCCCGTCCTCGGTCAGCCCCTCCAGCGTCCTCACCTCATTCTCATCCCGTTCTTCTATTGGGATAGCGTCGCCGTGAGGGGTTCGCGAGTCGAATGTTGTAAGCGGAGCCGCTATGTAGAAAGGGACGCCATTGGCGTGCGCCGCAAGCGCGTGTGAGTAGGTGCCGATCTTGTTTGCGGTGTCGCCGTTGGCGGCTATGCGGTCTGCGCCGGTGATGACGACGTCAACCCGGCCCTGCCTCATGAGCTGCGCGCCCGCGCCATCTGCGATCAGCCGATGATCGATACCCTCGTTAAGCATCTCCCAGGCGGTTATCCGGGCGCCCTGTAACCGAGGTCGGGTCTCCGAAACCCATACAAAGGGGTTGAGGCCTTCCCGCGCCGCAGTGTACACGGGTGAGGTGGCGGTGCCCCAGTCCTGGGCGGCCATCCATCCGGCGTTGCAATGCGTGAGCACCCGGGAACCGTGTTCAAGCAGGTCTAAGCCGTGGACACCGATGGCCCGTGCTGCTGCGACTTCGGACTCGTCGTGGGTGCGTGCCGCTGCCAGCATGGCTCCGGTATCGGGCGCAGCAGCCATCACGGCGTCGAGTCCTACCTTGAGGTTGATCGCCGTGGGACGCGTACCCACCAGTAGCGAGTACGCATCGTCTATCTGCTCGCCGATCCGTGCGGCGAGCGCCAGTCCGTATGCGGCCATAACACCGATGGTCGGCGCGCCTCGGATGGCCATCCCGCTGATGGCGTCCGCAACCTGAGAGAGCGTGGTGGCGGAGGATGATTCAAACCTGTGTGGGAGGAGACGCTGGTCTATGAAACCGACCGCGTCGCCCTCCCACCATATTGCTCGATAGTCCTCGCCGTTAACCTTCAAGTCTTTGTATTCCGTTATCGAGGCCACAGTTCCGGCCGATTTCGGCGGTACCGGTCACGTTTTGCCCGCGGTTCAGAGCGCCGTATCCGTCTAGGACCCGGAAGTTGCCCAGTCCACGCCTACGAGCACGTGCTTCTGGAACGCCGGGTTGCGCATGCTCACCCCGGCGTGTCCGAGGGAGGTGTTGAAAACGCGTCCCTTGCCGTACTGGTGCGTCCACGCCATCGGGCGTTCGACGCCTTCAACCATCGCCGTCATGAAGACATCGATGTCCGGCTGGATGTCCAGGTCGCAGTACGCTTCGTCGTCGGTCACGAAATCACTGAGTCCCGCTGCACAGGGGTGCTCAGCGTTCTTGATGTTTACGGTGAAACGACCGAAAGGTGGGTGGTTGCTTGTTCCCGAGACCCAGCCGCCGCCGGTGATTTTCTTCATCTCAGGCCAGTCAGGTGCAGAGTCAGGCGAAATGTGGATGGACACCAGAGGCCCACCATCACTCACGTACTTCTGGAGGTTGTTGCGTTGTACTTCGGAGAAGTCGTTGCCAGAGTCCTCGCGCCGACGGGAGTTCAGAACAATCGCATCGTAACCGTCGGTAGAAGGTACGTTTAGTTCAAAGGCAAAATCACTAACGTCTACGGAGTGGCCTGCGGCTTCCAGGAAACCGGCAAGTATGGGAGTGGTTTCGCTGTACGGATGGCTGCCGCCGCTGATCAAGAGAAGGTTCATCGGAATTTGGCCTCTTTGGTGTTAGCTGGCGCGTTCCCCTTTGGTCAAGGAACGCTGCGATTCATCTTCGGGACGCCTAGAATATCAGCCACACGGCAAAAGATTGCTCTAATCCGTAATTACGAACTATTTCTGACCGCCATTTTGAGGGCGACCGAAGAAAGTCACTCATGAAAATTACCGGCTTCCGTACCCTGGTCCTCGGCACTCCGTGGAGAAACCTGACTTACTTGATCCTGGAAACGGATGAGGGGCTGACCGGTGTGGGCGAAGCCCGGGTCCTGGGCAAGACGCATACGGTCACCGAGTACCTCAAAGATGCGCAAAGACACTTTGTCGGTCACAGCCCGTTTGACGTCGAAATGCTGTTCAGGCGCATGACCTTGCTCGATTTCGGTAAGGCGGGAGAAGTGGTCCACACGGGTATTGCGCTGGTTGAGCTGGCGTGCTGGGACCTGATAGGCAAGGCATGTGGCCAGCCGGTGTACAACTTGCTGGGCGGTAAGGTCCGTGAGACGGTCCCGGCCTACGCCAACGGGTGGTACACGGTTGAGCGCTCACCGGCGGATTTCGCTTCGGCGGCTGAACGGGTGATGGAGCGTGGCTACCGAGGGATGAAGTTTGATCCGTTCGGCAACGGTGATCTTGAGCTCACCCGGGAGCAGTTCCATACCTCTATGGACCTTATCGAGGCTGTTGCTTCGGTGGCCGGGACGCGTGCACAGATAATGCTGGAGATGCACGGTCGGTTTACGCCCGCACAGGCCCGTGAAATTGCACGACATGTTGAGAAGTACAGTCCGGCGTGGATCGAGGAGCCGACGCGCCCGGGTGACATTTCCGCGCTCAAGTCGGTACGACAACACACTTCGCTACCGATAGCGACTGGCGAACGGCTGTACGGTGCTCAGGAGTTTGTCGCACTGTGGGAGAGTGGGGCGGCGGATGTGATTCAGCCGGATATCACGCAGTGCGGCGGGATCCTGGAGACGAAGAAGATCGCAGCGACGGCCGAGACTTACTCGATGATGGTCGCGCCGCACAACGTTGGCGGGATTGTTTCTACGATGGCGTCGCTGCAGTTAACTCTGACGTTGCGGAACGGCAAGATTCTCGAGCACTTCAACGACTTTGCCGACCCCGGCGTGAAGCTTGCAGGCAGTAACTATCCTGAGGTGGTTGACGGGGTGTTCACGGCGCCGACCGAACCGGGGTGGGGCATCGAACTGGACGAGGACTACATCAAGGCGCACCCACCGGCCATCGTGGACGGAATCGTGCAGGATCCGGGTCTACAGATGTTTGAGAAAGACGACTGGTCTAAGCGCGGGCAGGACGATTAGGTAGCCGGGCGTGACCAACAGGCTCAGGCCGGGATGGATGACGGCGAGTTTGATTGTCTGGGCAGGGTGAATCGGAATTTTGACCCGTGTCCGGGTGTGCTGGACGCGGTGATCTCTCCGCCGTGTATTTCGACGATTGCCCGCGTTATTGCGAGTCCAAGCCCACTTCGAGCGCTGCCGTCGCCGGTCCTGCTTCGTGACGCCTCTGGTCTGAAGAACGGGTTCCAGATTTTTGGAAGATCCGAAGGGTCTATGCCGGACCCGGTGTCGGTGACCTCAACGACGATTCCATCCGTTTGTTCATGGGCGCTTACGGTTACGGAACCGTCTGCGGGTGTGTGACGGATGGCGTTCTGAAGGAGGTTCATAAGAACGCGCTGAATTCGCACACCATCAGCCAGAACGGGACCACCACCGGAGACGTTCGTCTCGATGGACAAGCCCTTCAAGCGTGCCGTCGGCTCCATGCCCCGCGCTGCATCCAGAACCAGTTGTTGGACCGGGGTCGGTTCAAGATCAAGGCGCAGTGCACCGGCATCAAGCATCGAGAGTTGAAACAGATCATCGACAAGCGAGGTGAGGATGCCAACTTCGCGGTTGATCCTGCCCAGGTAATCGGTCTGTTCCGCCGGATCGTCTACCACGCCATCGATAACCGCTTCCAGCATCGCCCGTGCCGAGGATAGTGGCGTGCGAAGATCGTGCGAAATGGCAGCGACGAGCTGTTTTCGTTCTTCTTCAAGCTCCACCTGACGGGTGACGGCATCGTCAAGGTTCTGCGCCATTTCGTTGAAAGCGACGGCGACATCCTTGAGCTCGCCTGTCCCAGAAACCTCAACCCGGGCAGACATGTCGCCGGAAGTGATGCTGCGAGCCGCGACCGCCAGCCGACTGAGCGAGCGTGCAAGGGCGTCTGCGAGTCGGTCAGCCATATAGATCCCGACCGCGCCAGCGAACGCAAGGATCGCCACAAGCATGGGTAGGTCATGCGAGACGTTCACGAACATGAAAAAAGATAGGAAAAATGTGTTCGCAAGGCCGACAAGAATTACGAGCGCAAATGCAGCGATCAGGGCGGGTTTTAGTGCAATACGGCCGCTTGAGTAGACACGCCTAAGAGCCACCTCAACGAGAAGGACTGAGCCGAGGCTTCCGGCGAGGAGGTAAAACAGAAGTGACCTGGCTTCACCCATGTCAGGGTTGAGTAGCGCGTAAGTCAGGCCCACGCCGATAGATATGCTTATCCCAACGGCCAGGCCCGCTCGTATGAATGATCGGTCTTTCACTTTCGACCTCCGCCTTGTATCAGGCGTCGAACTTGTACCCGACTCCCCAGACGGTTTTCACATGTCGGGGGCGGCTGGCGTCTTCTTCAATCTTGGCGCGTAGTCGTCGGATGTGGACGGTAACCGTGCTTGTGTCACCGGGGTGGGAATAATCCCACACATGATTCAAGAGTTGCTCTCTAGAGTAGACACGACCGGGATTGGACGCCAGGAAAAACAGCAGATCAAATTCTTTTGCCGTGAGCTCTATGGACGTACCGTTGAGTTCTACCGTCCGGTACTCAGATGAGATCACGAGCGCACCAGCACGAATCACAGGACCCGGGCTCGAAGCTCTCGTGCCGCGTCGCAGGACTGCGTGGACCCTTGCCATTAGCTCGGCCGGGCTGAACGGTTTACCTACATAGTCGTCGGCGCCAAGTCCAAGGCCCAGGACGACATCTGATTCAGTATCTCTCGCCGTGAGCATGATGACCGGCGTGGCATCGTTTTGTGCCCTCATACGCCTCGTCACTTCAAGCCCATCCATGACCGGTAGCATCACGTCCAAGACGACGAGGTCCACACCGTCTGACGACAGGTAGTCGAGTGCCGACTGACCGTCATGAACGACGGTAGTATCGACGCCGTCTCTTCGCAGGTAGCGTTCAACGACCTCGGCAACATTCGTTTCGTCTTCTACAACTAGAACACGGGGACGTGGTTGATAGTCGGCCACGGGGGCGTCGACTTTGCTGTGACTTTCCAAAGGGCTCTCAAATCATCGTGAAATAACTTGCCCCCGCCGTGAGAATTATTCCTCACGGCGGGGGCGGTACCGAACCAGTTATTGGTTGTACGGGGTTCTGGCGGATTTAGTTTCCGGGAGTGATTGTCACTCGAACGATGTCCGAGACACCCGGGTAGCTAAATTCGTCCTGAACTATCTGCACATTCCCTGATTCAGCATCGCCGGTGTTCGCACCGGCCTGCCGTGGTGCCTGATCTGATCCAGTGCCCGGGGACTGGTTTGTCTCGGTACCGGCGTCCCACAGGAGGAGTTGGGACGTGATGTCACCGGAGACAGGATTTCCAGAACCGTCGAACAGCGCAATTCCTTTGCCGTTCGGGCCGTAGAACAGGTCGTTGGTCTGCACAAGCATGGTGGCGAACGAGAGGTTGTCGCCCGGCTCCGCCGTGAAGGTGAACGAGTAGGAACTACCGGGGAACAGCGGGCCAGGGTCGCTAGATCCTGACGGAACAGCGAACGCTCCCGCTGAAATGACACCGCTTACGCCAGCGAGGGCGGTCGACAATGCGTCTGGCGATCCGTCCTCAGCGAGTGCTTCGAGTCCCTCACCGCGGTCAGGCGCACCGTCAGTGAAGATCGGGTCGTCAGACGTGTGGACCGCAAAGGCCCCCGGGGCCAGCGGGGAGGTGAGGCCGGTACGGGTCGTAAGTGACGCTGAGAGCGTCGCCGGTGATCCGGTTTCGGCTAGCGTCTCCAGTCCTTCACCGCGATCCGCTTCGCCGATGCTGAAGAGGGGAGCAGGTGCGGAGTGAACTACCCATACCGGGGGTGTCAACGGCACCGCAGAGTTCGCACCGTCGGCTGTGGAGATGGTGTCCGGGGTTGATACATTCTCGATAGTTGCCATGAATCGCGAACCCGACAGGTGATCGAGGGACACCTTGACGACATCACCTACCGCGGGAAGGTTGCCAAATGTATCGGCAGCTTCACGTACCGAGGTGTTGGTGTCCGCTGTGTCGTCTGCGTTGCCGCCATTCATCAGCGGCTGTTCGGATCCGGCACCGGGCTCCTGGTCTGCTTCGGTACCTGCGTCCCACAACGACACTGCGGAGGTGACATCCCCGGAAATCGGAGAACCCTCAGAGTCGAAGAGTGCTATGCCGTCTTCGCCCGGTGCGAAGAAGAAGTCATTTGACGGCACAAACATGGTGGCAAACGAGAGGGCAGATCCCGGTGCCGCGTCGAACTCAAACGTGAATGAGTCGCCCGGTCCGGCCGGGGCGTCACCGCCGACGCCGGTCCCGGTGAAATCAAACACCGTGCCAACGTTTTCGATTGTCACGTCAAATGAGGTTGTGGGTGGTGTGGTTGGTACGGCTGTGGCGGGCACCTGCGTCGGTGGTACCGCAATCGCTGCTGGTTCGCCATCGGAACCACATGCGGCGAAGGCCACTACAGATAGTGCGCCGAGGGCGACAACTGCAGTCCGGGCCCTTAGTAGATTTTCGGTTCTCATCGCTTCCCTCTTTTTCCGAGGAGTGTGCTTCGTTGTTAGTCCCTGTCAGAGGTGGTCCCGGAAAACTGGACAGTGGGGATAAGTGGAATCGCTGCCTTGAGATGGCACCATGACGCCATCTGATACAGGAGCGAGAGATGAGC
>JABIGL010000208.1 GCA_018650185.1 Chloroflexota bacterium | reverse complement strand
TTGTGGTGTACCCGGGTAATCCATGAGCGATCGAAATCCGGGTTGAATCGCGACAGGTGTGGCGCGTAAACATCCAACAACTCGTCAGCCGACATCAAGAACAGCGGGTCCTGTCGTTCTACATAGTTCGTCAGGTAGAGCACGTGGCTTCCGCCGTACATCTCTTTGGGCATCAAGTTCGTGTGTTCGATCAACCCGAGGAACGGGACTTCGTGGTCAGCGATGTTCATCCAGTAGACCGAGGTCAGGGGGTGTGACATCTCAAGGATCATCACGATCGCGCCCATGTACTCCACCGCGTTCAGTTTGGCGGTGTACGCGTCCGGGAGATCGACAAGTTCGGGGAACGTGAAAGACGGGACGGTGGATAGCACCAGGTCGAACTGCTCTTCGGTTTCCGAGCCATCGGGGTGCTTCACACCCAGGCCGTTCGCCGTGCCCCCCTCCACAAGCACTTGGGTGACGGGCGTTTCAAGATGCACCTCGCCACCCAACACCTTGATCCGTTCCTCTAGCGTCTCGAACACTTCGTCAAAGCTGTTTACGGGATAGCCCAACTTTTCTCGACCAAGCCGGTCCCGGGATGCGAACCGGGTCTGGATCTTGCTCCAGAACCAGGGCATACCGACACTCTCGAACCTGTCGCCAAATTTCCCGCGTAGTAGCGGCTCCCACACCTTCTCGTAGATACCCGCTCCGGCGTTATCACGTATCCAGGCTGCGGCAGTGGTGTCTTCCAGCTCGCGCCAGTCCTTCAACCGTTGAAGCTTCTTCGCCACCATCCCCATCCGGATACGATCTCGGAACGACAGCGCTCCGAACCGTAAGAGGTCTATCGGAGTGCTCCACTTATAGACCTTCTGGTCTGTGTATATCCCCACGCTGGACGGTATCCAGCGCATCGAATCAGCAATTCCCAGCTCAGCCATCAGACCAAGAATGGCGTCGTCATTGGTAAATAGATGGTGGTAACCACGTTCCAGTCGACCACCTCCAACTTCGATCGTCGACGCCTGTCCACCTACGAACGGTGCCGCTTCATAGACCGTGACGCCATGTCCAGCGCGTGCGAAGTCATACGCAGCCGCTAATCCGGCCGCCCCGGCACCGATGACACCTATGCGCATCTGAGATTCCTCAAAATATTCAAGTAGCTGAGTCCGTGGACGTTGTGGTCGCCTCGGCCACCGATAGACCGTCATCGTCCGCCAGTTTTGTCTTGCTAAGAAGCGTTTTCAACGACACATGATCGGTCAGCAATACGACAAGACCGAGAAGGGTGACCGGCAGGAGTAATGCTATATGTGCCGTCAGAACATACGCACCGGCCTCCGCCTCCCCAACACCGAGCGCCACGAGGGTTGCTGCGCCAAAGAAGTTGAAAGGGCCTACACCACCCGCGGTCGATGGGACAACCAGCGCCAGGTTAGCTATCGCCATGAAAAGGCCGATGGCGGCGATCATCTCCACCTGGCCACCAAATGCAGATTCGATATCGAAGCCAAGGGCGATGACGTACAACATCGACACTTCAGCCGCCCAGATAGGCAGTGACAGGAGTAGCACGAGTCCCAACGCACGGGGCGTCCGCACCACCGTCAATCCCTCAAGAAGGCGCTCCGCCAATCCCAATAGACGGGCTTTTATCCCGGTCGGGACGAAGAACATCAGCCGTTCGACCAGCCGGATGGTGGTGGACGTATCAAGCACAACGATCATTGCGATTATCGCCGTGACCCCAATAAACGGGAGTACGGAAAGCGCAAGCAACGCCGGTGTCCCGCCCGGGAGGTCGTCGGCGACCTTTTCCAGCAAATCCCCGACAGGCAACACCCATACCGCCGCTATCACGAAGAACAGGACAAACACGTCAAACACGCGTTCGACAGCCACCGTCCCGAACGCCGCAGCCGGGTTCACGCGCTCACGTAGCCCGACGTAATAGGACCGCACGACCTCGCCGAGGCGCACCGGCAGGATGTTGTTGGCCATGTAGCCAACGACAACGACCGGGAACAGGGAACGCTTCGGTCGGCCTATTAGCGGCTTCAGTAGATATCGCCAGCGCAGGCTTCTGAAATAGACGGCGATGAAGTAGAAAATTAGCGATGGGGCAACGTACCAGAAGTTAGCCTCTCGCACGACTTCTTTGACGTCATCGATGGGAAGGAACAGGAGCGCGAATACAGTGAGAAAGGCAGCGCTGACCACCAGCCCGGCCCAGACACTTCGCTGGGAGATCACCGACTTATCCTACCGCTCTCTGGCACGGCAAACAGGCCTGATCGCGGCTGATCGGCCCGTTCATTCCAGCGCCCGTAACGGTATGCCGTCATCGAAGTAGACGAAGGCGTCCTCAGACCCAATGGGTTGCGACATTTCGCGGTAGATAAAGAAGTTCAGAGCGTCTTGCCATTCTGTCGGGTTGAACAGAGTGCCGAAGAATTGGCTCCACGTCGTGTTTTTGTAGGTCTCCGGGAACCACTGGCGGTGCGGAAATCGGCGTCCTTCCGTAAACCCGACCTCGGTAGCAGAACGTGCAATGTTCTCGTTACGGGTATGGACCACAGCTACGTATGAATCAGACGGGCCATCCGGGCGGGAGAAACCGAGGTTTGCGTATGACACCTGAGTGTAGTCGCGAAGGTACCAGGTCCAGGGCCACGTGAAGCCGCTGGAACCATCGATGGTTACCTTGAGATCGCGGCCTTCACCGGTAAGGCTGGCCGCGGCTTCTATCTCCTGCGCCAGTCCCGCCAGAGCCGGAGATGTCTGCGTGTAAACGAGGAGCTCGTTCGGTACATCCGGTTCGTCGAACGTGACGACCCAACCGGTCCGCACCGTGAGTATGGCCATCAAGGCGACCGCCGCAACGCCGACGAGACTCATAGCCTGTTTTGAGCCGATCCGACGCGTAAGCCAGAACAACGCCACGCCTAACAAAGCCAGGATTCCAAACAACACAACCGCACCGGCGGCTTGATCCAGCCCGCCCAACCCCGGCTGCGTGTCGTTCAAGAAAATAAGACGCCAGAGGACAATCACGGCTATCGGAACGCCAGCGAATATCCAGGCACCTCCGTGCGAAAGTGATGGCCTCCAACTAAGTGATGTGACCACATCTCCCAGCGCCTTACCGCCCAGGAAAATGAACGGTAGGACGACTTGCACCTCCAGCCATGGCATCTTTTCTCCCGCAGCCGAATATGCGGCAAATGTAGCGATAGGCCAGTAGGCGAGGAAACGTGTAAAAGCGTCGCCTTTGAAGGCGTAGTAGACGCCTCCGACGAGGGCAATCGTCGCAGGGAGGAACTCGTAAACGCTGGTGAGCATCACGTAGTAGTAGTCAGGCTGGTTGCCACGTGCTACATCCTGCTGCGCAACCCAGTATCCGAGTCCTTGCCACACACCAGACGCCAGCCCGGCCCAGTTCGTGAATACGCTGCTGTAAAGCACGAAAAAGATGCCTGCGGCTATTCCGAACGATATCAACCAGACGCGCCGGTTCCACATCATCCCGATGATGAACGCGATGGCGACGAGAAACACGGTTATGACGATGGCGATAATTTCACCGACACCGTGCGCTGTGCCAAGTGGTTGCCCTATCGAGCTGTCATTGTTTGCAAGAACCAGCCCCAGCGGGCCCTGTAGAAGACCTGAGGCGGCGCCGATCATCGGCAACGTCAGGGTCACGATCAACACCAGCATCCCGCCAGCCGGACTCCAGTCCGAAATCTTTCTGCGACCCCAGAACCAGCCAAACACTTCTGTTCGCGCCATGAACACCAGCGGCACCGCCACGATCGCGACGATGATGTACTGCGTCTCTTTGGTGGCAAAACCTAACGAAATAAACGCCGCCGCCAGGTAGATGTACCTGGGCTTCCGCTCATCCATGTAGCGCCACACCATCGCCACCAGGGCGATGGTCCAGACGGCGACGAAGATGTCGTTTCGGGCAAATCGGCTGAAGTAAAGGAGGGATGGAGAGAACGCCAGCATTCCCGCTATGAGAAGTGCAGAAACGTTTCCAAGTCGGTTTCTCAGCAGTAGCGGAGTCAGAACAAGTGCCGCACCAAACAGGGCGGCGGGAAGTCTGAGGGTGAACTCGTTATCGCCGAATAGGAAAAAGGAACCGGCAGAAATGTGGAACAGAAACGGCCCGTGCATGAGCGGGTCATGCACATATCCAGAGCCGTTGAAGAGCTGCCAGGAGAAATATCCGTGAAGGCTCTCGTCGTGATGGATCGCCCGCGCCCCGAGATCCCAGAGACGCATCACGAGCGCAACCAAGAAAAGTGCCAGGTACGCGCCAAACTCCCATCGGAACGGGAGATCGCGCCGCCAGCCACGTCCGCGGTCAGTAGTCGCTACATCCACACCACCCGAATAGGGCTCAGAGTCATCCGTGGGATCACGCTCGACCCACTGCCCTCCGATCCACGAGCCACTGGCCATCGCCTGTCGAAGTGGCAGCTCCGGGACA
>JABIGL010000132.1 GCA_018650185.1 Chloroflexota bacterium | reverse complement strand
TCAACCACCGTCACCCGGTCTGCGGGCACCAAGGATTTGAGGGTGTCAGAAAATTGGACATACACATCTTCGATCTTCGACGAAGCGGTAATGATCCGGCCGATCTCCCCAAGTGCAGCTTCTTCCCGGGCCTGGCGGTCGGAACGTAAAAATAGTTCGGAGTTTGTGACGGCAGATGACACCGAAGCTGCTATTCGACGGGCCAGATCACCGTCGTGATTGTCATACGCGTTTTGTGACATTGATCGGATGCTAAGGAATCCGACCGGTTTGCTCTGCTGAATCAGTGGAGCGACCACGCTTGAGCTAATTCCGGCGGCTTCACTTAATTCCATGCCCCGAACATTGTGATCATCCGTATCCGGGTACTCGTCTTGCATGAACATGGTCTTGCCGTCTCTTAGAACTGGACCAAACGGGGTATCATCCAGTTGCCATACACTTCCGACCTCAAGACCCGGCACTTCGTGACCGGTCACGTGTGAGATCGTGTACTCACCTTCACCTGGACCGATCCGGGTCACCGCTATGCGTTCGAACTTGAGGATCCTTCGGACCTGTTCCGCAAACTGTTCATATATCTCTTCGATATCGAGCGAGGAATTGACAATCCGACCGATCTCGGCGAGCGCTGCCTCCTCATTTGCGAGTTGATCGGCTTGTTCTCGAAGCCTGGCATTCGCAATCGCGCCCGAAATCTGCGCGGATATTCGCCCAAGGAGCTCCAGATCCGAAGCTGTGTAATCTGCCAGTTTCTGAGAGACGACACAAATGACCCCGATCACTTCACCCCGGCTCTGCAACGGAACGTACAGGCCCGAACGAATACCAGAGGCAACGACGGATTCGAGCTCCAAGTACTTGAATCGTGCCTCAGATAGGTCCCGAATCGAAAGACCGGCGGTCGAATTGGCCGCAGAATAAAACACGCCGTCCCGGGTTATCCCCCGCCGAGTCCCGGCCAACGGCATGGACCCTTGAAGTCCACTCACATAACTGACAGATAGGCTGTTGGTCGGCCAATCCATCTCTATGATCGAGACACGGTCCGCGGGCATCAACGACCCGACCTGGTCAGCGAAACGGTCATAAACGTTATCGATGTCCGCAGACGAGCTGATGATCCTGCCGATCTCGGCGAGTGCAGTCTCCTCCATCGCCAAACGAGTTGCCTGTGTCCTCAACTCGGTGTTGGCAAAAGCCCCCGCCACCTGGGTAGCCAGTCGCTTCAACAGATCCAGATCAGCCTCTTTGTAGGCGTTCACATCATCGGCACCCATCGCAAGAGATCCAATGACGGTGCCATTCGCTATCAACGGGACATACATCGCGGATCTAAGGCCTGCGCGGACAGCGTTGTCTACGTCCGGGAATTCCTCGTATAAATCCCTCGCGTCAGGCACGAGTATGGCTTCACCTGTCCGTGCAACGTGCTCCGACACGCTGAAATTCCCGGGCTGAATGTCTTGCCCAGCAGGCTGCAAGATTCCTTCCTTTCCTGCAGCAAAAACGTTCCTTAACCGTCCCGTCGTCCTGTCAAACGCGTGAACCGAAACTCGATCCCATCTGATTAGCCTTCCGATTTGCTCAACGAAATCCGAGTACGCGTCCGGAGCGTCCGGTGTCGTTGAGAGAATCCGGCTTACCTCTGCGAACACCTCCCGTTCCCTGGCTTCATTTTCCAGCTCTGAGTAAAGTTTGGCGTTGTCAACAGCGGGTGCGATCTGGGCACCGATCTGTTCAAGTAGGTCCACGGAATATTGGTCGTAGCTTGAGATCTCTGATGACCACAAACCCAGGGTCCCAATCAGTGCACCCTGATGGAACAACGGGACAGTGACCGCTGACTTCAAGCCAGCCTCGCGTCCATCGACGACAGGCCTACTCGGGATCAGGCTGTCTGCGGCAGATCCCAGTACGACCGGACGGCGCTCCCTCACGACCGCACTTAAGGGCGTGAGATCGGGATCGTGCGCACTATTTTCCTCCCACTGCGATACGTCCTGACCCGACACATATGCCGTGACCAGTAGGTCACTGTCCGACTCGTAGAAATTTACCGAAACCCGATCTGCGGAGATCAACTTGCGCGTAGCTTCGGCGAACCGTTCGTACGTATCACGGACATCAGGTGTCTGGGAGACTATTCGTCCGATCTCAGCCAGGACTTCTCTTTCAGATGCCGTCCTCTGTGCTTCGGCGTACTGGACTGTAGTGCTCGAAATCTGATCCGAGAGATCGGTACGCGATTTCTGCATCGCCTGTCCGACTACCGTGAGTACTGCTGCAACCGCGGCGAACGAGAGGACGTCCCCCCACAAACCCCCAGTCGAGATTCCGTCGGCCGCGACTATTGATGCGAGGCCAGCGGGTGCCACAACCAGGAAAATACCGGCGGTGATCGCAAACCAGAGTCTCAATCGCAACGTCGCCATCATGATGACAAGCTTCACGAAGGCCACACCGGGTTGCACTAGCAAGTCAAGGTTCTCGGGATTGTCCCGTGACCCAACGAAGTACAGAGCCGGGAGAACTACAGTGGCAAGCAGGAGATCCCCAGCAATTCCGGTGACAATCGCCGTCGCCGGGCGTTTGGTCGCTAAGAATGCCGTAGCCAGCCCGGAGTAAATCAGCATCGCCAGGAAGACGAAAGTCCACACGCCCCACACAGGGCGCATGTCATCGGACACGACGACGACGAGGACCATCCCGAGGGCGAGGAGAAGTCGGACCAGTATTAGTGATTGTTCGAGTAGTACACCCGGCAACCCAACGATACGGCTTTGTGCGACGCGGTATGCAGCCTCGTTGGACGTGTTCGCCTCAGGAGTTGAATCTTCTGGCAACTCTCTGGAAACTTCCCTCTGGTCTTTAAGCACGGCCATTCGTCAACCGTTCCGTGTGCGCTACTAACGAGTGGGGACTCATCCGAGATTACGGGGAGTTTTCCACCACGGCAAGGGAAGTACGACACACGCAGCGTGTAGAACTTGCTAGGCGCGTGGCGACCTGATTCCGCCCCCTCATTAACCCTCCGGCGTCCTGAAACGGTATCCAACATTCCAGACGGTCTCGATGAAACGGTGTTCCACGTCATTGATCTTGCTGCGGAGTCGCCGTATGTGCACGTCGACGGTCCGCGTACCGCCGTAATAATCGTAGGCCCAAACAGTCTGTAACAGAGCATCACGTGAGTACACGTGACCCGGGTTGGACGCGAGTACCCGGAGTAGTTCGTATTCCTTGAACGTGAGATCAACCTTTCGGCCGGATACGGTGACCTCGTACCGTTCGATGTCGATGCGGATTTCGCCCTGTTGGACCACATTTCCATCGTCGTTCCCGCCGGACCGGGTTAGGAGAAGTCCGATGCGTACGGCCAGTTCCTCTTCCCTGAATGGAGGAAAACAGAAGTCGATGTGACCCCTGGACACATCTATGTCACGCGTAACAAAGGTCGGCATCAAGACCATCACTGGGAGCGAAAGCTCTAGCGCCGCATCAACCCGTTCGTGTAGATCTGGATCTGCGAGACCGGACAGAACTACCACAGATCGTCGCCCGTCGATCCCTTCTGGGATCCGGACTTCCGGTAAACGTATCGGCGTTAGATCGAGTTCCGACAGCCCGAACGCGGTCTCCAGGCGGCTGGCCTCCTCGTCCGGAATACCTACGAGCAGGACTGTTGTCATGTCGGCCTCTCGGACGACAGGCGCTGGACGCGCCGATCCCGGCAGGAGCTGCCGATGCGATGATTTTTTGTCAATTTTTTGTTGGTCATTAATTAGCGGACGAGGCCGGTAGAAGTCGAAACATTGAACGTGAAACGGCTCACAATGTTATTACGGACGGGTCCGTTGTATCGAATCAGTGGGCATGAATATCACGATGAGTACGCGAGATAGGGCTCGTTTCCGTTGACTTAGACCATCGGGGATTCTTATACTTCTCGTTTGTCGTTTGTTGTGGACGGGTCATGGCGAAAGGGATATTTCCTTTTGTCATCGTATCTGAACGCCTTAACAAACATGACGCCGGGAACCTGAATCCAGGGCGGGGTAATGCCGACAGCTAATCAACTGATGCGCAAGCCGCGGAAGCGCACGCGTGGAAAGTCCAAAACGCCAGCACTTGGTTTCGTCTACAACTCGTTGACGGACAGAATGCGACGCGGCACGGGTAGTCCACAGAAGCGTGGCGTTTGTCTGCAGGTGAAGACAGTCACACCGAAGAAGCCGAACTCGGCGCTTCGCAAAGTGGCACGTGTCAGGTTGACGAACGGCATCGAGGTTACGGCGTACATCGGGGGCGAAGGGCATAACCTTCAGGAACACTCGGTCGTCCTTGTAAGGGGCGGACGGGTGAAGGATCTGCCCGGGGTTCGATATCACGTAGTGCGCGGTGCGCTAGACACTTCAGGTGTTGATGACCGCCGCCGTGGCCGTAGCAAATACGGTGCGGTGAAGCCACAGGGTTAATCTCAAGGGCCTCGATACGGCCCAACCACCCCGACATAAAGAGTCTTGTACGGCCCGACCGGGCACCGACTCGAAACTTGTCGGGGTTTTTGGTGGAAAGGAAACAACGCTTCCGGGATAAGGACAACGCTTCGACCTCGTCAAGACGAGTAACGAAGCTAACCCCCGACTGGAAGGCGATCAAAACATGGCAAGGCGAAGGCGCGCAGAGCGACGAACCATAGACCCGGATCCGCGTTTCGGAAACGTGGAGTTGGCCCGTTTTACGAACCGTCTCATGATGGGCGGCAAGAAGACGGTGGCGCAACGCGCCGTTTACGGCGCTCTTGAAATGCTTGAAAGCGAAACCAACCGACCCGGGCTTGAGGTGTTTGAGCAGGCGATCCGTAACGCGACGCCGATGCTCGAGGTAAAGCCACGTCGAGTCGGCGGCGCTACCTACCAGGTGCCAACAGAGGTACGGCCTGAACGCCGCGTCTCTCTGGCAATGAGGTGGCTGATCACGGCGGCACGGGCACGCCAAGGGGCGCCGATATCGCGACGTCTTTACAACGAACTTCTTGACGCTTCACGGGGACAGGGTGCAGCAGTGCGCCGACGTGAAGAACTTCACCGAATGGCGGAGGCCAACCGGGCTTTCGTCCACTACCGCTGGTAATCAAGCCAGAATCACTCCCGAGGGGTCTTCGACTCCACCGGCGGTGACGCCGGAGAGTACGGACTAAACACGAATGGCTACTAAAGTGGCTTCAAATATTGATCTAAAGATGATCCGAAATATCGGATTCATCGCCCACATCGACGCCGGTAAGACGACGGTGAGTGAACGCGTCCTGTTCTTTACAGGAATGACTCACAAGATCGGCGACATCGACGACGGCACGACGGTCATGGACTTCATGGATCTTGAGCGTGAGCGCGGGATCACCATTGCGTCTGCGGCAACTTCCACATCGTGGAAGGACCACCAGATCAACATTATCGACACCCCCGGGCACGTCGACTTCACCGCGGAAGTAGAGCGCAGCCTGCGCGTACTTGACGGTGGTGTCGTGATTATCGATGCCGTCGCCGGTGTGCAGCCTCAGTCAGAAACCGTCTGGCGACAGGCCGAGCGTTACTCCGTTCCCCGCATGGTCTTTGTGAACAAGATGGACCGCGCAGGTGCGAATTTTGTAAAAGCCGTCGAGTCGCTTACACGCAGGCTCGGCGCCAATGCAGTACCGATCCAGATTCCTATCGGCGCCGAGGCCGAGTTCCAGGGCATGATCGACCTGATCGAGATGAAGGCCTGGATATATGAAGAGGCTGATGCGGTAGAAGCCGTTGAAGCCCCAATCCCGGACAACCTGCTCGCTGACGCAGAAGCCTTCCGGGCCAACCTCGTCGAGAAGATCTCGGAGACCGACGAAGATCTGTTGATGTCCTACCTCAGCGATGAGGAGATAGCCAACGACGTCCTTGTTGACGCCCTTCGGCAGGCCACCATCGATCTCAAGATCACCCCGGTCCTACTTGGTACAGCGTTGAAGCACCGTGGCATCCAGCCCCTGCTTGACGCCGTCATCGCATACCTGCCCTCCCCGCTGGACGTCCCGGCAATTGAGGGTGTCGACCCGGTCAGCGGTGAAGCGATGACCCGGTCAGCATCGGTAGACGAACCAGTAAGTGTCCTGATTTTCAAAGTCGTCTCAGACCAGCACGTAGGCAGATTGATCTACATCCGGGTTTACTCCGGCATACTTGAAACTGGCGCGACTCTCTACAACCCGCGCAGCCGAAACCGAGAACGAATCGGTCGACTGCTCCGGATGCACGCGGATCGCCGTGAAGAGATCACGTCGGCCGGACCGGGCGAGATTGTCACCGTTATTGGACTCAAGGATGCCCGTACGGGTGACACACTTGCGGCCAATACTGACCGAATTGTTCTTGAGTCGATCGACTTCCCGGAACCTGTACTGTCCGTCGCCGTCGAACCTAAGACACGGTCAGACCAGGACAAGATGGACGTCGCGTTAAACCGACTTGCCGACGAAGACCCGACGCTGCGTCTCAGCACAGACGAAGAGACCGCACAGGTGGTCCTTGCCGGAATGGGCGAGTTGCACCTGGACGTGATCGTCGAGCGGATGCGACGCGAGTTCAACCTTGACGTAAACGTAGGTAACCCCCGGGTTGCTTACCGTGAGACGGTGGGACGGGTTTCAGAGGCGCAGGGACGTCTGGTACGCCAGACAGGTGGGCACGGACAGTTCGGTGACTGCACATTGCGGCTTGAGCCGCTCGGCGTCGGCGAAGGTGTCCAGTTCGAATCCGAAATCACCGGTTCTACCCTCCCGAGGGAGTATTACCGGCCTATTGAACAGGGCGCCCGTGAAGCCGCCGCCAACGGCGTGCTTGCCGGGTACCCGGTAACGGACGTAAAAATTGTCCTGACTGACGGTTCACATCACGAGGTGGACTCGTCAGAAATGGCGTTCAACGTCGCCGGTTCAATGGCGTTCAAGTCAGCGGCACAGAAGGCACAGATGGCGCTTCTTGAGCCGATCATGAAACTGGAAGTAATCACTCCGTCAGAGTTCCTCGGCGACGTACTCGCTGACCTGAACTCACGGCGTGCGCAGATTCAGAATATGGAAGGCGAAAACGAGACTCAGGTGGTCAACGCCTTTGTACCGCTCGCAGAAACTTTCCGATACGCAACCGACCTGCGCTCCCGAACTACGGGACGTGCGTCCTTTGTGATGTCACTGGACCACTACGACAAAGCACCGCGACACATCGCAGAAGAAGTCGCTGGAGCGACTAACTAGCTAAGACAGATGGACCCTCGTCATCCGGCGAGGGTCCGTTCACGTTAAGACGTGAACGGAAGGAAATATGCCCGGACAAAAGATAAGAATCGTGTTGAAAGCATTCGATCACCGAGTGCTTGATCAGTCCGCGACTCAGATCGTTGAGACGGCGGAGCGGACCGGTGCGAACATCGCCGGCCCGGTCCCGCTACCGACATCGATCCGGCGGTTCTGTGTTATCCGGTCTCCACACATCGACAAACGCTCCCGTGAACACTTTGAACTGCGCACGCACAAGCGTCTCATCGATGTCCACGAGCCGACTTCGAAGACCATCGACGCCATGACCCGGCTCAACTTGCCGGCCGGTGTCGACATCTCGATCAAGCTGTAATCAAAGCCCAGAATACGAACCCAGAGAACGAGCAAAGATAAGCAATGGGAATCAAAGGCTTACTAGGCCGCAAGGTCGGAATGACCACGCTGTACAACGAGGACGGTACCGTCGACGCCGTAACGGCTATCGAGACGGGTCCGTGCGTTGTGACACAGGTTCGTACCGACATAAGAGACGGCTACGAGGCCATCCAGCTAGGTTTCCAGGATGCAAAGCGTCTGAACAAACCGGCGGCGGGCCACCAGGAACGTTCCGGCGGGCGGTTTCGCCACCTGCAGGAGTTCAAGGCTTCTGACCTCAGCGAGTTTGAAGTCGGCCAGTCGCTTGACGCAACGGTCTTCGAAGTCGGCGACACGGTAAGCGTGTCCGGCAAGACGCGTGGACGTGGTTTCGCCGGTGGCGTGCGCAGGCACGGCTTCGCAGGCGGCCCTAAGACTCACGGTCAGTCAGACCGACATCGTGCGCCGGGTTCCGTTGGAGCGGGTAGCTCTCCGGGCCGTGTCTGGAAAGGCACGCGCATGGCGGGCCACATGGGTAACAACAAGGTGACCACCAGCGGCCTCAAAGTCGTAATGGTGGACTCCGAGAAAAACATCGTCCTGGTGCGCGGAAGCGTGCCCGGAGCGCGAAACACGCTGCTCCGGATCGAAAGGGCAAACGGCAACTACTAGGCCGCCGAGCAATCGCGGATCTTAGAACTGAATTATCTTGGAACTTGAAGTAAAAAATATGGCCGGAGACGCAGTCGGTACCGTTGAGGTAAGCGACTACGTATTCGCGGAGCCTATGAACGGTCCGCTTCTCCACCAGGCCGTGGTAGCCCAGCAGGCGAATCGCCGACAGGGCACCCACAGCGTACGTACACGTGGTCAGGTGGTTCACTCCAACCGCAAGCTCCGTGCCCAGAAGGGTTCTGGGCGGGCGCGTCTCGGCGACGCCGGTAACCCCGGACTACGTGGCGGTGGTGTGGCGCACGGCCCGACGCCGCGCGATCACTCCAAGCGGCTACCGGTACGGATGCGCCGCCGTGCTCTACGCGTGGCCCTCTCCGACAAGGTCAAGAACGGATTCATCACCGTGATCGAAGACCTCGCCGTCGAAAGCCCCAACACCAAATCAATTCTGGAAATGGTCAGCGCTCTGGAGCTCAAGGGCACCACGCTCATCGTTACCACTGCACCGACGGACGATCTCCGAATGTCTGTGCGGAACATCCCAAAAACAGACACAATGGCGTCCCGGCTCCTTAGCCCGCTTGAGACGACGCGTGTCCGAAACATCGTCATCTCCAGGCACGCCATTGAAATGGTGGACGAGCTCTGGGGTCACCCGACCGTGAAGCCAGGACGAGCCTCTCGCAACGTCGAGGAAGCAGGTAGCCCGGCATGAGTCTCTTCGACGTTTTAATCCGACCGATCGTGACCGAACAGAGCACCCTGATGCAGGAACGCGGTAAGTACGTGTTCGAGGTCCAGAAGGGCGCCAATAAGGCTGACGTTAAGGCGGCGGTCGAAAAGGTGTTTGAAGTCTCGGTTCTCGATGTAAATACCATGGTCATCAAGGGCAAGTCCAAGCGTTTTGGCCCACGTCCGGTGTCGAGGCCCAACTGGAAAAAGGCGGTCGTCACGCTTCAGGCGGGCGACACAATCCAACTGTTTGAGGGCGCATAGATGCCGGTAAGACGACTCAAGCCAACATCTCCTGGCCAACGAAATACGGTCATCTCGGACTTCTCCGACATCACGAAGAAGAAGCCCGAAAAGTCATTGCTCGCCCCCCTTCGCAAAAAGGGTGGCCGGAACAATATGGGCCGTATCACCGTTCGTCACCGCGGCGGCGGTCACAAGCGTCGCTACCGCATCATCGACTTTGCCAGGATGCGTCGTGATGTATCTGCCAAAGTCATTTCTATCGAGTACGACCCCAACCGGTCGGCACGTATCGCCCTGGTCCAGTACGTAGACGGACCGAAGGCGTACGTAATTGCACCGGATGGCATTGGCGTGGGCGCAACGCTCGTCGCCGGTGAGGGCGTCGCCGTGGTTCCGGGTAACGCCCGGAAGCTGGGGACACTCCCGACGGGTACATACGTTCACAATATTGAGATCCAACCGGGTAAGGGCGGTAAAATGGTCCGCTCCGCCGGTACCGTCGCACAGGTGATGGCGCACGAAGACAGCTACACGCAGATCCGTCTGCCTTCCGGTGAAGTTCGTCGGTTGCTGTCGGAATGCATGGCCACCGTCGGCCAGGTCGGCAACCCGGACCACAAGAACCAGAAGTTGGGTAAAGCCGGGCGCAAGCGTCACCGTGGTTGGCGACCGACGGTTCGTGGCGCGGCCATGAACCCGAGTGACCACCCGCACGGTGGTGGTGAGGGACGTGTCGGGGTTGGCATGAAGCACCCGAAGACACCCTGGGGCAAGCCGGCTCTGGGTCCCCGGACCCGCCGAAATAAGGCGGGCGACAAGTTCATCGTCCGCAGGCGATACCAGAAGTAACCGAGTAACAGGAATTACATGTCACGCTCCATTAAAAAAGGCCCGTTCGTAGAAGAGAAATTGATGACACGTGTGCGACGCGCCCAGCGCGCTTCGTCCCGGAACGTCATCCAGACCTGGTCACGGGCTTCGATGATCATGCCCGAGATGGTTGGTCTTACGATTGGTGTACACGATGGGCGACGACACATCCCTGTTCTTATCAGCGAAAACATGGTGGGCCACCGCCTCGGCGAATTTGCGCCGACGCGAACCTTCCGGGGTCACATGGGTCGTTCCGACAGGGCGACCACGATCCGCTAGACGACCTTAAATACGGCTCCCTACTTTGGGACCACGGAAACAAGATTCAGATAGATCGAGACGATGGCAGTCAGGGCATATAACAAGAGCATTGGGATCTCGGCCTTCAAACTCAGGAAGGTCGCTGACCTCGTGCGTGGTCGGCCAGTTGAAGAGGCACTAAACACGCTTCGTTTCATGGTCAGCCCGTCCGCAACGGTGATGTCGAAAACGATCACTTCTGCGGCCGCCAACGCCGAGAACAACGAATTAATGGATCGCAGCACGCTGCGGATCGTTACCGTAACGGTCGACCAGGGCACGACACTTCGGCGATTTCGCCCGAAGGCACGTGGCCGGGTTGGAGCCTTCAACCGGCCAAGCAGTCATCTGACTGTGGAAGTCGACGAGGAAGTAGGAAACTAGGTTGGGCCAGAAAACACACCCGGTAGGGTTTCGCCTGGGTGGAATACACCCGTGGCATGCACGCTGGTTCGCCGACAAAGCAGCCGGCTACCGAACCCTCGCAGTTGAAGACCAGGCCATCCGTGGCTTGATCGCCAATCGGTATGAAGAGACCGGCGGGATCACGCGCGTAGAGATAGAGCGCGGCACGCAGGATCTCATTGTCTCAGTTCACACCGCACGCCCCGGCATCGTCATCGGACGTGGCGGGCAGCGAGTGGACGAACTTCGAACAGAACTGGAGCAGCTCACCGGCAAGCGCGCCCGCCTGAACATTCAGGAAGTTCGTAACGCCGATGTCGATGCTTACCTCGTAGGTCGAAATATCGCCGACCAACTTGAGCGACGTGTTGCCTACCGACGTGCCATGCGGCTTGCCGCTCAGCGCACGATGCAGGCAGGCGCAAAGGGCGTCAAGATCATCGCTTCCGGTCGACTGGGTGGAGCCGAGATCGCACGTGCGGATAAGGTCATTGAGGGCCGGGTCCCGCTACACACGCTTCGAGCTGACATTGATTTTGCTATCGTCGAGGCCGCTACCACGTTTGGGCGGATCGGCATCAAGGTCTGGATCTACAAGGGCGATATCCTCCCAGAGGGTCGCGGTGGTAGGACCCTGAACGTTGCGGACGTAGTAGCCGAGCAGGAAGCTGCATCGGCGGCGGCGACCGCATCAAGAACTG
>JABIGL010000131.1 GCA_018650185.1 Chloroflexota bacterium | reverse complement strand
CAGAGCAGTTCCAGAACTTCGACCCGACCGCCTTCCAGGGCTTTGGACCCGACCAGGTCGATAACTTCGACCCGCTTGCCATGGGGGCGTTTGACAAGGACCAGTTTGAGAACTTCATGCCCGAAGCGTTTGGAGGCTTTGACGCGGATCACTTCAAGAACTTTGATCCGACCCTGATGGAGGTCTTCGACGCAGAGCGGGTACAGAATTTCGACCCGCTCGCAATGGGTGGCTTCGGACCCGAGCAGTTCCAGAATTTCGACCCGACTGCCTTCGTGGGCTTCGGGCCAGAGCAGGTGGATCACTTCGATCCACTCGCCATGGGAGCGTTCGACAAGGACCAGTTCCAGAACTTCAAACCAGAAGCTTTCGGCGGATTTGATGCAGAACACTTTGAGAACTTCGACCCCGCGCTGATGGAGGTCTTCGACGCAGAACGGGTTCAGAATTTCGACCCGCTTGCGATGGGTGGTTTCGGACCCGAGCAGTTCCAGAATTTCGACCCGACTGCCTTCCAAGGCTTCGGACCGGACCAGGTGGATAATTTCGATCCTCTTGCGATGGGCGCGTTTGGTAAGGACCAGTTCCAGAACTTCATGCCGGAAGCCTTTGGCGGCTTCGATGCGGATCACTTCAAGAACTTTGATCCGACCCTGATGGATGTCTTCGACGCCGAACGGGTGCAGAACTTTGACCCGCTCGCCATGGGCGGCTTTGGCCCGGAGCAGTTCCAGAATTTCGACCCGCTGGCCTTCGAAGGATTTGACCCCAGCCAGGTCGAGCACTTCGATCCGCTAGCGGTGGGTGTGTTCGACGCTGAAAAGTTTGAGCACTTTGATCCGTTGGCTGTAGCGGGTTTCGGTGCAGAGCATTTCGAGCAGTTTGATCCGCTCGCTATGGGAGCGTTTGACGCCGCCCAGTTCGGGAACTTCGACCCGCTAGCGATGGAGGGTTTCGGCCCTGGCCAGGTAGAGAACTTCGATCCAGAAGCTGTTGTCGGGTTCGCCCGGGACCACGTCACCGGCATGGGCGTGGACGCGCTGGTTGGCTTTGGCGTAGAGCACGTTGTGAACCTGGATGACACAGCGAAAGAAGGCTTCGGCGACAAAGTGGCTGACTTCAAGGAGTTCGATCTGGAAGTCAGGGGCGAGTTGATCGGCGAGGAAGCCCAGCGATTGGGAGGATTCGGCTCCTTCGATGCCCTTCTGGACAAACTAAAAGCAAAACAAGAGAACCCGGACGAACCGGCCGCCCCTGACGAACTGCCTGTTGATGACGATGGATGGGACACAAATGAAGATTCGCAAACTATCGGTTTTGATGACCTTGCGAACAACGTAGAAACAGGAGACGGTGTCGTTAATCCGTTCCAACCGGACCCGGGGTCTTAACCGGCGTCGAGCAATTGATGGCCTTGACCTAATCAACGTTGACAGCGCGTACGCTCCACGGCGTGCGCGTTGTCGCGTTCCATACCGTTGGATTCCGTCCCCGTCCCGGATATAACGCTCACCGAAACACAGCGACGACGCTGGATTGAATCCTGAGTCGCATGTAAGATTCCGCTACTTCACAACGATGTCTGGCATGCCGCGCCAGGGAGGTACCGCTAATTGGAGATCGTGTGGTTAGACCATGAGTGGTCGCGTGACGTAACAAAGGTCGGTGGCAAGGGCGCAAGCCTGGGCCGACTGGCGGACGGATTCACCGTCCCACCTGCTTTCAACATGTCGGTCGATGCGTTCGCTCGGTGGGGTGAGAGCCGCTTTTCTGATGATGGCCCGCCCGCCGATATGCTCGAGGCGGTCAAGGACGCATACGCCAAATTGGGCGTCCTCTGCGGGAGCGATGAACCGGCCGTCGCCGTACGCTCATCTGCCGTGGATGAAGACGGCAGCGACAACTCCTTCGCAGGGCAGCACGACACGTTCCTGAATGTCAAAGGTAGCGAGGCGGTGGCGCTTGCGATAATCCGCTGCTGGGCCTCACTTGATGGCGAAGTAGCGATGGATTATCGCAAGCAAAGTGGCCTGGAGGTCGATGACGCCGTTATGGCCGTCGTGGTCCAGGAGATGGTTCCGGCCGATATCTCCGGGGTCGCCTTCAGCGCCAATCCCGTAACAGGTGAACTCGGCGAAGTCGTCATCAACTCGAGCTGGGGGCTTGGCGAAAGCGTTGTCAGCGGTACTGTGACCCCGGACACCTACACGATCGACAAAGTCGGGGGCACGGTGATTTCGGCCCAGATAGCGAACAAGGGTCGTATGACCGTCTCGAAGGACGGCGGAGCTGAAGAAGTAGACGTCCCTCGAATCATGAGGGAACAGCCGTCCATGTCTGACGGGCAGGCCCAAGAAGTCGCCCGGCTCGCTGGATCACTGGAAGACAGAGAAACGCACCCGGTGGATATCGAGTGGGCCTTCTACAGGGACACGCTCTATCTGCTTCAGTGCCGCCCGATCACCACGCTCGGTTGATCACTCAATACCAACTCAAAAACGAGACCCTGGCATCTAACAGGCCCAACGGAGGATGAGAAATGGCAGAACACCACCCGGAACCCACCCCGATCCCGCTTCCACCTGATTTTCCCGTTACGTGGGCGGACCCCGGTGACTCACACCTCCCCCTGATGCAGGACAGGCAGCACGCACCCAGTCCCATCACCCCCCTTTCTGGCTGGGTGACGGAGAACTACTGGGGTAAGGGCGCTAGCGCCGGACTCGCGGCCGCCGGGCAGCCTATCTCTGCGCTGATTCGGCGCGTCACTTCCTCGCCATCGTCCCTTCCGTTCCGCCGGACAACATGCGGAAGAGACCTTGAAGCAGTCCATAGGGACGTTCGCAACCCGGTGGGACGAGGAGTGGCTGCCGGAACTCAAGGGTTACCACAAAACCTGGGACGCGTTCGATCTGCCAGGAGCATCTGTCGATGATCTTCTGAAGCATCTCGATTGGACGCTGGACACGTTTGCGCGACTCTGGGACATCCATTTCGAGATCGCAGTCCCCTTCCTCGTGGCTCCCAGCATGTTCCACGACCTGTACTCGGACGTTTTTGGAGAGACCGAAGCGCTCCACTCATACAAGCTGTTGCAGGGAATCGAAAACGCAAGTTTGACGGCCGGTCGAGAGCTGTGGTCTCTGAGTCAGACCGCCGAGTCGGAGGAAATCAGGTCACTGATCCTCAACCACCCGACGGGCGAGATCGTCGCGGCTCTTGAGCTATCTGACGAAGGGGGCGAGTTCCTGGGCCGATTGCGGAACTATCTCCACGAGTTCGGCATGCGGTCCGACACGGTTATCGAACTGGCGGACCCGAGTTGGGTGGAGGACCCCTCTATCGCCATCGAGAACCTGAAACACTACCTCTCGGATGACGCAGAAGACCCGGTCGAACACTGGAATCAACTAGTCGCTGAACGCGAACAGTTTGTCACCGACGCCAGGGAGAAACTCGCCGGATATCCCGAAGCCGTCCGCGGTCAGTTTGAGATGTTTATGGCCGCAGGTCAGGACGGTCAGCGTATCCAGGAAGACCACAACTGGTGGATTGACCAAATGGGCAACCACAAAGTTCGGTCGGTACTTCTGGAGTTTGGACGCAGACTTGCTGCCTCCGGAACGATCGCTGATCGCGACGACGTGTTCTTCCTGACGGGCGATGAGATCAAAGATGCGATAGCCACTGGAACTCCGCCGGACATGAAGGCTGTTGTCGCAGAACGGTCTGCCGAGATGGATCGGTGGGACAAGGTACATCCGCCGCCAATGATCGGCACGGACTACGGCCCGCCACCGGACAACCCGGTTACACGAGCCATCGGTCGTTTCTTCGGCGGCCCGCCGCCCGCAGCGGACCCCGAGCGACCGGATGTCATAAAGGGCAACGCCGGTTCTCCCGGTTCCGTCACGGGCACCGCACGCGTGATCATTAAGCTCTCCGATGCCGGACGGCTTAATAAGGGGGAAATCCTGGTCACGGCCACCACCTCACCTCCGTGGACACCGCTGTTTGCGACCGCCGGAGCCATTGTCACCGACACCGGGGGGCCGCTAAGCCACTGCGCCATCGTCGCCCGTGAATACGGCCTTCCAGCCGTGGTCGGCACTGGAATGGCAACAGCGGTCATCCAGGACGGACAGCAGATTGAGGTAAATGGTGATTCGGGCGAGGTGCGTGTCCTCTAACCCCTGCGATTCACCGAACACAATTTGGAAGGTGCGAGGCGGACGTCGTCCTGCGCCGTAACGCAAAGGACCTGACCATTGGCTGCACCTGACTTCACCCCGGTCGTTATTCCCACTCCACCAGACTTCCCGGTGGAGTGGGCGAATCCGGAGGACGAGAAACTCCCCCTTCTTCACGACCGAAAGCACGCTCCCGGGCCGATCACACCGCTTTCTGGATGGCTGTGTGAACAACACTGGGGTAAGGGTTCAAGTGTTGGTCTTGCTGCCGCCGGTCAGCCTGTCGCAGCGATGATCAAAATGGTCAACACCTTTTACTACCTGGCGATCGTTCCCACGGTCCCACCGGAGGAAATGGAACAGGCCGGTCAAAGGGCGGAAGAAGCGCTTAAGGCGTCTATCCCAACCTTCACGCAGACGTGGGAGGAGGAGTGGCTACCTGAGCTAAAAGACCTTCACGACACGTGGAATGCGTTCGACTTTGTGGCTGCGTCCAATGAAGCGCTGCTGGCCCATTTCGAATGGACCCTTGCGTCTTATGAGCGGCTCTGGGACATACATTTTGCCGTCACCGTGCCGTACCTCGTGGCACCCAGCATGTTCCACGATCTGTACGAAGATGTATTCGGTGAGTCCGAAGCCCTCCACTCATACAAACTCCTCCAGGGAATCGATAACGCCAGCATTGTCGCCGGACGAGAGTTGTGGTCCCTGGGCCAGACCGCAGATTCAGCAGAGCTGCGTTCGGCGATACGAAACGTCCCGACCAGTGAAGTCGTGTCCCGTCTGGAATCGACATCCGGTGGAGATGCGTTCCTGAGCCGGATGCGGACCTATCTCGGCCAGTATGGGAAGCGATCTGACACGATCGTGGAGCTAGCTGATCCGAGTTGGATTGAAGACCCGTCGATCGCCATCGAGATTCTCAAGCAGTACCTCGCGGATGATATGGATGATCCGACCGATCAGTGGAAACAACTGGTTGCCGAACGTGAGCAGTTCGTTGAGGACGCACGCAACCGGTTGTCTGGCTACCCACAACCCGTCCGTGATGAGTTTGAGATGTTCATGGCGGCCGGGCAAAACGGCCAACGAATTCAGGAAGATCACAACTGGTGGATCGACCAGATGGGTAATCACCAGGTCCGCCAGGTGTTCCTTGAGTTCGGCCGTAGATTTTCTGACGGTGGCGTCATCGAAATTCGGGATGACATTTTCTACCTTGATGGCGACGAAATCCGGGAGGCCACACGTGCGGGCATCTCAGGGGACCGAAGGACGTTGGTGGAGCAACGCAAGGCCGAGATGGACCGCTGGAGTAATGTCCAGGCCCCTCCCATGCTCGGGACTGACTACGGCCCGCCGCCCGATAACCCGGTAACAAGAGCTCTTAACCGCTTCTTCGGCGGCCCGCCTCCCGCTCCCGACCCGGACCGTCCGGATGTAATCAAGGGCAACCCGGGTGCCGCTGGAAAGGTAACCGGAACGGCACGCGTCATTATCAAGCTGTCGGACGCCGGAAGGTTGGGCAAAGGTGAAATCCTCGTCACTCCGACGACGGCACCTCCCTGGACGCCGTTATTTGCCACCGCCGGAGGAATTGTCACGGACACCGGCGGTCCGCTTAGCCACTGTGCAATCGTTGCACGGGAGTACGGTCTTCCGGCGGTGGTCGGTACGGGCATGGCCACATCAGTGATTCAGGACGGCCAGCAGATTGAGGTAAACGGGGATTCTGGCGAGGTACGCGTCCTCTAGCTCTGAAGTTCACGAAACACGATTCAATAGGTGTGGGGCGGTTATTGTCCTGGGCCGTACGGCAAAGGGATTAACCATTGGCTGCACTTGAATTCACACCTGTCGTAATTTCCACTCCACCGGACTTCCCGGTGGAGTGGGCGAGTCCTGAAGACGAGAAACTTCCCTTAACGCAGGATCGGCAACACGCGCCAAGTGTCATCACTCCCCTCTCCGGCTGGGTGTGCGAAGAGTACTGGGGGACGGGGTCAACCAGAGGTTTTGCCGCCGCTGGCCAGCCGATAGAGATATTGATCAAGCGGATCAACGCTTACTACTACTACGCAGCATTCCCGCGCGTTGCGCCTGAAGATATGGAGGCAGCCGGAAAGCACGCCGAGGAAACAGTGAAGGCGTTGATTCCCACCTACGCCGACAGATGGGAAAACGAATGGCTGCCAGAGCTTAAGGGCTACCACCGCACCTGGGATTCGTTCGATCTTGCCGGTGCATCCGATGACGATCTGCTGGCGCATCTGGAGTGGACGTTTGAGACTTATGTCCGGATCTGGGACATCCACATGGAGGTAACGGTCGGGTACATGACCGCACCAAGCATGTTCGATGATCTGTACGAAGACCTGTTCGGCTCCGAGCACGCCCTTGATTCATACACGCTTTTGCAAGGGTTTGAGAACGCCAGTTTGAAGGCGGCGGCAGAACTGTGGTCGATCGCCAACACAGACATGTCTGACGAACTACGTTCTTTGATCCTAAAAACGCCGTCCACAGATCTGGTGAGCACCCTCAATTCCTCCCAATCAGGTAACGAATTTCTTGCCCGACTGAGAACTTACCTGGGCGAGTATGGCAAACGCTCTGACAACATTGTGGAACTGATGGACCCGAGCTGGGTTGAGGACCCAACTATCGCCTTCGACAATCTCAAGAACTATCTGGATGATGGAGCCGAGGATCCGGATGTACACAGGGATCGTCTTGTTACAGAACGGGAGAAGGCGGTCGCCGGGGCCAGGGACAAACTCAGCGCCTACCCGGCACCCATACAGGAGCAATTCGAGGGACTTCTCTCGTCAGCGCAGCACGGACACCGAATTCAAGAAGACCACAATTGGTGGATCGACCAGATGGGCACTCACCAGGTCCGGCACGTGTTTCTTGAGTTTGGCAGGCGCCTTGCCGCCTCCGGCGCTATCGGACACCGGGACGACATCTTTTTCCTGCTTGGCAATGAGATCAAGGACGAGATTTCTTCATATTCAGCGTCCGATTTTAGCGAAACAATTGCCCAGAGGAAAACCTACGTGGATAAGTGGAGCAAGGTACCCGCTCCGGTCCATTTAGGGACCGACTACGGGCCGCGACCGGATGGTCCGTACTCCCGGGCACTTGGGCGGTTTTTTGGTGGATCGCCGCCCCCAGCGGACCCGGGTCGACCAGACGTAATTAAGGGTTTCCCGGGTTCTCCCGGAAAATTCACCGGAACGGCGCGCGTCATCATCAAACTGTCGGACGCCGGAAGGTTGGGTAAAGGTGAAATCCTTGTCACTCCGACGACT
>JABIGL010000040.1 GCA_018650185.1 Chloroflexota bacterium | reverse complement strand
GGGAAAGATCGGCGCACGACTCCGATATCTTCTATCCGACTACCCGGTCAAGGTAATTGCATACGACCCGTTTTTAACACCTGAACGCGTCAAGGAACTGCATGTGGAATTAGTCTCGTTGCAGGATGTTTTCGAACGGTCACTGGTCGTGAGCAATCACACCCCGGATATTCCTTCGACACAGGGCGTGCTCACGGGGGAACATTTCGGAGCCATGCGGGACGGGGCCACGTTCATCAACACCGGACGTGGCGCACAGGTGGTTGAGGACGATCTGGTTCAAGTGTTGAGCGAGCGACCGGACATGACGGTGTTGCTGGATGTCACAGCGCCAGAGCCACCGCCCGAAGATTCCAAGTTATGGACGCTTCCGAATGTCATAATCTCACCTCATGTCGGCGGGACGATCGGTAACGAGGTCGTACGTCTGGCTGACTGTGTAATCGACGAATACGAGCGCTGGGCGGCGGGCCGAACGCTTAAGTTCGAGGTGACATCAGAAGTCCTGGCGACGATGGGCTAACTTTCAAACATTGGTACCGGGTGTGACAGTACGGGCTTCAATTTAGCAGTTGAACGTTAGGTTAGATCGGTCCATCCCAGAATCCCGGTGAAACGAATTGCTGCGTAACTCACTCCAATTGATAGACGGAATCGGACCTGAGAAGGAGTCCGATCTGTGGGACGACGGCGTCACGACCTGGGATGAACTGGCGGTGGCACAACCGCAGCACGAAGATTTTTTGAAGCAGGCGAACTCAAGACTTAACGACGGCAACGCCAGGTACTTTCAGGATGTCCTCGGGAGCCGAGAACGCTGGCGGCTGTATGCCGACTTCCAGCGCAAAACGGCCTTCCTGGATATCGAGACCACGGGCCTTTCGCCTGATAACTCATATGTGACTATGGTCGGAATTCTGGACTACACGGGGTTCACGGCGTACGTCCGGGGCGACAATCTCGACGAGCTTCCTACGGCCTTACGCGCGTATTCCCTGTTCGTCAGTTACAACGGCGCATCGTTTGACATGCCCTTCCTGGACAAGGAGTTCGGGAGAGTGGCACCAGATGGCAAAGACTCCCTGTTCGCCCACGCAGCACACCTCGATCTCCGGTACCCACTTAGGAGGCTCGGGTTCAAAGGCGGATTGAAGAAGATTGAACAGGCCACGGATCTTGGACGGCCAAGCGAGCTCTCGGGGCTCACCGGATATGACGCTGTACGTCTTTGGAAGATGGCTAACGATGGTGAGCCGGACGCACTGCCCACCCTGATCCGATACAACGCGGAAGATGTCGCATCCCTCCCGCGCCTGACCGAGATGATGATCGATGAGATGTCGTACGGGACTCCGCTATCCGCCGGAACCCCATCGCCATTTCCAGAGTACGACACCGAAGACCTTCCCTATGATTCCGGTCTCGTGAGGCACCTGACACGTAGCGCCAGGTTCAGGTCCTAGATTGATTAGGTTTGGCGGGTCAATCCTTTGTTCGCGATGCTACACTCGGCCCGTCGACGATGGAGCTACCACTTGCTCTGCGTCCCCTCGGACGACTGCGCGAATGAGGAGTGAGGCCCGCCGTTATGGACAGCCTCGAATTCACTGAACGCCCGGAACTGCGGCGAACAATTATGCTCACGGCGTTCGCCGGATGGCCCGACGCATCCGAAGCCGCAACACGAGCGATTAGATACCTCGCGGACCAGATCTCGGCCAAAAAATTTGCTTCGATTGATCCCGAAGATTTCTACAACTTCGTCGAACAACGTCCCAAGGTTCGCAATGGCGCCAACGGGGAACGAATCCTGTCATGGCCCGAAAACCAGTTTTACGCCTGGCGTAATACCGACGGAGAAGGACCTGACCTCGTACTTTTCCGTGGGGTTGAACCGCATTTCAAGTGGCGAAGTTACTCCGCGATGATCTATGAAGTCGCAGAGGCCTGTAACGTGGAGATGGTCATCACGCTGGGTGCGCTACTGGATGCGGTTCCGCACACCCGCCCGGTGAAGGTGACCCGGTCTTCTCAATCTGATTCACTCGGACCCGGATTAGAACACCTGAAATTCCGTCCTTCCAGCTACCAGGGACCAACGGGCATTATGTCTATCGTCCTTGACCGAATGACGGCCGCCGGGATTCCATGTGCCAGCTACTGGGGACACTCTCCTCACTACGTGCAGGCCAAGCCGAATCCGAACGTGACGAAGGCGCTGCTAGAGGCGGTAACCGAGATCATCCCGGTAGAGGTCGATACCGAGCGACTACAACGTCGTGGTGGCGACTTCACGCGGCGCTTGACCAAGGCGCTTGCAGATCAGGATGAGGTGACGAAATATGTCTCAGAGCTGGAAGAGCGCTGGGACAAGGCGAACTCCCCGTCCGACGACGAGTCGTCCGGCGAGGCTGCCGCTCCGTTAATAGCTGAGCTCGAGGCTTTCCTCCGCAGTGAAGCCGGATCTCAATCAGACGAAATGTCGGACGATGAGTCCGATGATCAAGATCAAGACGAAGGGAACCCGCCGAGTGTCTAAACTGACCGACCGCCTTGATGCGCTGGGAAGGGTGGCTCCGGCTCCCATGGGATTCGCAGCGCGCCCGACGGTGAAGGCCACGGCAACAATGCTCCTACTTGGATCAGCACCGGCAATCGACGCCGCCAAGTACACAGGTGCAGAGGGAGTTGACGCTGTCATATTTACCGGCTCCGATGCGCTCTCTGAGGACGTAACAAAAGCGCTTGAGGACACGATCTGGGGCGTCTCGGTCAGCGATGTCGACTTTGCAGGGCTTGATGCTCTCAAGGACAAAGGCTGCGATTTCGTAGTTCCTTCATCCAATGACGGTTCCGCCGCGACGTTGCGTGACGATGATATGGCCCGCGGATATGAGGTCGATACCAGCCTCACCGATAAGATGGCCCGGGCGCTTGAGTTCCTTCCGGTGGATCTGCTACTGCTCACTCCTCCGGATTCACTCTGGCCACTCAAGTTGTCCAGTTTGATAGACCTGCAAGCCACTGTCGGACTTGTCGGTAGTCACTTCGTATTGCGAGTTGACTCCCCGCCCTCTCTGGAAGATCTGGAGATCATCCGCAACCTTCCGGTCGACGCCCTTCTGGTTGATCTCAGCTCAACAACATCCGCAGATCTGAAGAAATACCGGGACTGCATCGATGGCTTGCCGCCACGCAAACACCGGGGTGGTGGCGGCGATCACCACGACGCCACGATGCCGCAAACCGGCACCTTCTCCGGCGGGCACTCTCACGATCACGATGACGACGACTGGGATGACCGGGTCTAGTTCCTCCCCGTAGCGCACCGGTCGCCGGGCCCAGGTAATCGAACTTAATTGCAAGCCGAGCACGCTTCGCATCCGTATTTAGGATCAGAACCCGCTATTTAGCTTCGAGAACATCAAGGGACTTAAACTCCGCTGTGCTATTGTTCACAGCAATTTCAAAGCTAAATTCGGTCCCTGAAAAGAGAAACCTTAAGGCGTCCGACAACCGTTCCGGACACCTGCGATGGACGATCAAGCACGGGTCACACCGTCCATCAGAAACACTCCCATCGACTTCCCCTTCATAAAAGGGCTACGCGATGGAGACCCGGAGGACAGGCACATGACGCAAGTAACCATCATCGGACTGGGCCTTATCGGTAGTTCAATGGGAATGGCGATTCGCTCTGCCCGAAAGAACGTAAAAGTGGTCGGGTTCGACCACAACTCAAACGTCCAGAATCGCGCCAAGAAAACAGGTGCTGTAGACGAGGCTGAGTGGCGTCTCGACAAAGCAGTTCAGGACGCCGACCTTGTGGTCCTCGCCGTTCCCGTCCTCGAGATACCGACTCTCCTGGACAACATGGTGCAGTGGCTGAAGCCCGGAACTGCGGTCACCGACACCGCGACAACGAAATCACGCGTCATGGAGTGGGCGGCCGAGAAGATACCCGCTGAGATCGGCTTTGTCGGAGGACATCCGCTGGCTGGTGGCGGGATGGCGGGGCAGGATTCAGCCCACCCGGACATGTTCGCCGGGGTCTCATACCCGCTTATGCCTGCATCGCGCGCTCCAGAGCAGTGTGTAAAAACCGTGGTCGAGTTCGTTGAGCTACTCGGCGCCACACCACGATTTGTGGACGTTTCCGAACACGATAGCTACATCGCAGCAGTTTCCAACGGGCCTGTGTTGATGTCTTCTGCACTTGTGCTTACAGCTGCTAAGAGTCCGGCCTGGGGTGAGATCAGCAAGTTCGCCTCTGCAGAGTTCGGAGATCTCTCTCGACTCGCTGGGATGGATCCGGAAACCACGCACGGTATCTGTAAGACCAACCCGGACATGATGTTGCACTGGCTCGACGCCTACATGGCCGAGCTGGCAGACCTTCGCGAAGCGCTTGCCTCCGTGAACGGCAGCGATGATGAAGAGGGGCCATTGAAGCCACTTCTAACACGGGCTTACGAGCAGCGTCTGCGCTGGACCGCCGGAGTTAGTCCGGAGACAGAGATGCCGGGTGAAGAAACCGGGACGATGACCGAATCCCTTGGTCAGATGTTCCTCGGCGGCGGTGTGATGGGCCGGATACGTGGGCGGCGTGGTCACAAAGAAGACGACAAGAACGGTCAGAACTTCCAGAAATGAGCCCGATGAGGCTGATCTCGGCGGCGTTCCGCGGTTAATCTGGATCGATGGCACGAGAGGTTTCAAAACCAGAGCGCCTTCGCGGCGCAATTGAAATACCCGGCGACAAGTCGATATCGCACCGAGCGGTGATGTTCAACGCACTCGCGAACGGGTCTGCGACCGTCACGAATCTGTCAGGTGGCGCTGACTGCACGTCCACCATCGGTATATTCCGGGCTATGGGCGTGGATATCCAGCGCAGCCCCGGTCCCGCCGGTCGCGGCGACACCGTCCAGATCAAAGGCGTCGGCATGCACGGTCTGGCCGAGCCGATCGAGATCCTGGACGCTGGAAACAGCGGCACCACGACACGTTTGATGTCGGGACTGCTGGCAGGTCGCCCGATCATGACGGTCATGACCGGGGATGACTCACTCAGGTCTCGCCCGATGGGTCGCGTTATCAACCCACTCCGCAGCATGGGCGCAGAGATTTCAGCGCGTGACGGCGGGCGATTGGCGCCAATAGTGTTTCATGGCGGTGAGCTCCACGGCATCGAATACGACATGCCTGTCGCCAGCGCTCAACTAAAGTCTTGCCTCTTGCTGGCCGGTCTACGGGCCACCGGAAACACGGTCATCAAGCAGCCGGACGTATCCCGAGATCACACGGAGCGGATGCTGGCCGGCATGGGAGCAAACATCTCCGTGGATGGTCTGGCCGTCACCACTTCAGAATCTGAACTGACTGCGGCCGACGTCGAAGTGCCGGGTGACATATCGTCCGCCGCCTTCTGGATCGTCGCAGCAGCCGCCCACCCCGACGCGGACATCACGCTGTCCAACGTCGGGGTCAATCCGACCCGCACAGGCATATTTGACGTTCTCCGGGCGATGGGTGTCGATATCGATCTTGTCAACGAACGCACCATAGCCGGAGAACCAGTAGCAGACCTGCACGTCCGCTCATCTGAACTAAAGGGCATCGACATCGGGGGCGACGTAATCCCGCTGATGATCGACGAAGTGCCCGTGTTGGCTGTAGCGGCCGCTATGGCAGAGGGCACGACCCGTATCACCGAGGCCGCAGAGCTCCGGGTGAAGGAATCCGACAGGATCTCCGCCACCGTTGCCTGGCTCAAAGCAGCCGGTGTGGAGCACGAAGAATCGGAAGACGGTCTCACCATCGACGGTGGAGGCAAGATCCAGAGCGCAGTCGCGGACAGTTTTGACGATCATCGCATCGCCATGTCTCTGGCCATCGCAGGGTTGGTGAGCGAAGGGACTATCGGCATCGAAAGAGCCGAGTCGGTAGACATTTCCTACCCCACGTTCTGGCGCGACCTGGACACCCTGTCCGGAGTCATCGCGTGAGCGATTCCGTAGACGCGGAGCGAACACGCGGCAAGAGGCGACCCATGATCGTCGTCCTCTCAGGCCCATCGGGCGTTGGCAAAGACGCCATCCTTGAACGAATGGCGGAGCTTGATTACCCATATCACTTTGTAATCACGGCGACGACCCGTGACCCTCGACCCGGAGAAGTCGATGAGGTCAATCACTACTTTGTCGACCGACCTCGTTTTCAGGAGTTGATCGACTCGGACGAACTCCTTGAGCACGCAGAGGTCTACGGAAACATGTACGGCGTGCCGAAACAGCAAGTGCGGGACGCGCTGGCTGAGGGTCGGCACGTGATGATCCGGGTGGACGTTCAAGGTGCGGCCCGCATCAGGCAGCTTGTCAAAGATGCGTTGCTCATATTCATCAAGCCGCCAAACCTCCAAAGTCTTCAGGAGAGACTTGAAGACCGCGGGGTAGACGCCCTTGAGGCAATCACAGTTCGACGGTCAAAGGCGATCGACGAAATCGCCGACTCGGAGTGGTTCGATTACGTCGTCATAAATCGGGACGACCGCCTTGATGACGCCGTGAACGAAGTTATCGGTGTCATAGATTCCGAGTCGGAGCGCGAACCACCGAGGGTGTTCAAACTTTAGGTAATCCACCGGTCCTGGTCCCGGCAATCGAACTTAAACATGGAGCGCCCACGGAGGCTGTAATGGATAAGCAAATAGGCCTGTTCGAGGCTATCGATACCCAGCGAGCGCTCCGTTACATCAAGCCCGATCCGATCCCGTCTGAGATGCTGGACCGCATCTTGCTTGCCGCGTCCAAGGCACCCAGCGGAGGAAACAACCAGCCCTGGGAGTTCGTGATCATCCAGGACCAGGGTGTGAAGGACCAGATCGCAACGTTCTACAAGCAAGCGTGGGACGACAGTTACGGCAAGGCGACAGACCCGGGACGACTTGGCACCCACTCATACAACTCGGCGGAACACCTCGCGAGCCACATAGCTGAGGCACCGCTCTGGATAATCATCTGCGTGCGACACAACGGTGCGCCAGAAACGATGGGGCGTGGTGCCTCAGTGTTCCCGGCTGTTCAGAACATGCTTCTTGCCGCACGTGGCCTGGGCCTGGCAAGTGTGCTGACGACTTTCCACACCAGGTTCGAGAAGGAAGTCGCTGAGATTCTGGATCTGCCTGAGAACGTCCAGACGGCAGCGCTACTTCCATTCGGCTTTCCGGAAGAGGGGCGAGGCTACGGACCAACCCGCCGTGCACCGGTCGACGAAGTGATGCACTTCGACCGCTGGTAATACGCGTTCCGCTAGAGCCTATTCCCCGTGGTAGCTGATCTTGCGAAGACGGGTAGTCTGACTGTCTACATAACTCTGTCGCGTTAGCGCCGGTTCGTGGAAGTCGATTATTCCACGTGCCTCTGAAGCACCGTCTGACAAAAGATCGACGACCGTCAGTGCCATCGAGACGGCAGAGTCCACGACAGCCCGTCGGTAGTCGGCAATGACGTAGTCGATACCGTGGCCGGCTCCGTCAGCGGCCGCAACATACGGGTGCAGGGCGGGCATGATCTGGGACAGGTCTCCCATATCGGTCGATCCACCCGCGTTCACGTCATCTGCCTGGACCATCAGGCTGTCAGCGCCGAACTCCGCTGTGACGTTGGCCGAGAACACGCGTGCCATGTCCGGGTTGTTTTCAAGCGGCAGATACCCGGGAATGGCGACTATCTCAAGATCAGCGCCCATCGCCAGCGCTCCGGCCCGGTAGCAGTCCTCGATCCGTGCCGAAACCTTGTCCACGGCTTCCATCGTCCGCCCACGTACACGACCTTCGTACACGACCTCCGCCGGCACGGCATTCGTGGCAACACCGCCACGCGTGATGATGCCGTGGACCCGTGTCTGATTTTCGGCCTCGAATGTCTCTCTTTGCGTGTTGATACTTGAGAGTGCGAGCATTGCCGCTTGTAGTGCGTTCACGCCCTGGTGCGGTGCACCACCGGCGTGAGCGGCCTTGCCAAGGAATCTGACGTAGTGGACGACGTGTGCGTTGCTCGTACCACCCACGATGAATCGTCGCTGCGCCTTGCTCGAACTCGTGTGGATCATCATCGCCATGTCCACGTCGTCGAAAGTACCCAGACGGATCATCTCCTGTTTACCGGAGAGGAATCCAAGGTGTCCGGCTTCTCGAAGTCCCCACCGCATCTCCACGTCGATGAACTCCTCGGCCGGTGTCGCTATGAAAGCGGCTCGTCCGGACAGGGATTCTGCGACTTCCGGGATTCCGAGACCGATAGCGGCCCCGACCATCGCTCCGAGCTGGGAGTGGTGTCCGCAGGCGTGTGCCGCCCCGGACGTCATATCAGCCGCCGGGTGCCCCGGGGCTTTGACGGCGTCAAGTTCCCCGATGATGCCAACCGTAGGTCCATCCCCGCCGAAGTCCCTGACTCCTTTCATCCCCGTGATGGCGATACCCGTTTCAGGATTTACCCCGGCGGCCGTCAGTGCCTTCGCAACCACCTGAGCAGTTCGCTCTTCAGTGAAGCCCGGCTCCGGGTGCTCGTACACGTCTCGCGCCAGTTTGATCAGTTCGTCCGCGGAGTGCTCGATCGCTTTGCGAACGGCTGCCTTGACCTGTGTCTTGTTCAATCTGTTGACGGTACTCATTCGGTGTACGACCGTTCACTGAGGAAGGCCCGCTGCAATGCCAGGTACTCGTCTTTCGTCATCGCCGGTTTATGACCCGAAATTACCCGCATCGCCTCTGCTGCGTTGTTGGACAACAGATCGACCACCGTCATCGCCATGGCCTTACCCGCATCCAGAACGGCCAGGTTGTAGTCATCTACGACCATGTCTTCAGCATGGTTCGATCGACCGACCGCACCGCCCACGTACGGATGTATGCCGGGCATGATCTGGGTTAAGTCGCCCATGTCGGTCGAGCCGCCGCGCATACCGAATTCGTGCACAAGATCAGGGCCAACTAGCGCCTCGGCATTCGCCCGATGAATGGTCGCCAGTATTCTGTCTTGCGCCAACGGTAGGTACCCGGGGAGCGTGGTGATATCGACGGTGGCCCCGACGGCGAGTGCCCCAGCCCGGAGTGCCCGGTCTACTTTCTCGTTGGCGCCCCGGATGGCATTGATAGTGGCTCCGCGTACAAACGTCTCCATCCGCACGTCATCCGGGACCGCGTTCACTACCGATCCACCACGTGTGATGATCGGGTGAACTCGAATCGTATCGTCATCCCGATAAGTCTCACGCTGCGCGTGGATTCCGGCGATCGCCAGGTGGGCCGCATTGAGAGCGTTAACTCCAAGGTGGGGAGCGCCACCGGCGTGCGATTTCACGCCCCTGTAGTTGATGAACTTGGCGACTAGCCCTGTGTTTGCGCCGAACACTCCGAACCCGTCGTGCGGGTCTTCCGTCGTGACGTGCGTCATCATGCAGATGTCGACGTCGTCCAGCTCGCCAAGTCGTACGAATTCCGGTTTGCCACCCAGAAACTCAATCCGCCCGGCTTTACGCTGCTCGTTACGCCATTCGATCTCGACATATTCCTCGGCCGGGACCACCATCAGGGTGACGCTTCCGGAGAGCGAATCAAGCACGCCCGGCGCTTGAAGGCCTATCGCCGCCGCAAGCATGTTGCCGAGCTGGCAGTGGTGGGCACAAGCGTGGGCCGCTGTGGTCTCGGGATCGGCATTCGGATGACCCGGGACGGGCAACGCGTCCAGCTCTGCCAGTATCGCGATGTTCGGTCCGGGAGAGCCGCCTTTTATGGTGGCGGTCATGCCGGTGACGGCGATGTCTTCGCGAACATACAACCCGAGAGTTCGGATCGCAGCGGCTGTGGCGGCAGCGGTCTTGACCTCTTTGTACCCGGTCTCTGGATGGCTGAGCGCCGTACGCGCCAGATCAATCGCCGGTTCGCCGTGCGACGATACGTAGTCCGAAACAATTTTTTTGAGGTCTGCTGCGATGCCGGGGTGAACCAAGGAATACTCCGATTACGAGCGGGGCAGGCCGGGAAAGGCTGAAGTGTACCAAGAGATCTGACAATTTCCTCGCGTACGTCATAAGAACAATCGCATCGTCCCACGCGACCACATCCACTCTCGGGCAAGGCTTTCCAGATAACGGCGTCACTGACGCCTATACTTTTCGCCATGAAAATTGTCATAGCTCCTCAGGGCTTCAAGGGTTCCTTGACCGCACTCCAGATTGCACGATCCATCGAGACCGGGGTGAAGAAGGTCTTCCCCGATGCCGAGACCGTCCTGGTGCCCGCCGCTGATGGTGGTGACGGCACTCTCCAGGCACTTGTCGACAGTTCGAGCGGCACCATCGAGAGCGCAACGGTGTCCGATCCTCTTGGACGTCCTATCGAGGCCACCTGGGGGGCGATGGGTGATGGCGAGACGGCAGTTATCGAGATGGCGGGTGCATCAGGTCTGGCGTTGCTCGCCCTCGATGAGCTCGATCCACTCAACACCACGACGTACGGCACCGGAGAGCTGTTCAGCGCAGGGCTGGACGCGGGATACAGACGCTTCATCGTCGGCATAGGCGGAAGTGCAACGAACGACGGCGGCGCAGGGTTGGCGCAGTCGCTGGGCATTAGTCTCCGGGACGTAGATGGAAATGAGCTGCCGAGGGGCGGTGCCGCCCTGGCCAATATCGATCACGTGGATATGTCGAACTTTGACGACCGATTGCGCGACGTTGAAGTCACGGTAGCGTGCGATGTCAACAATCCCCTGTGTGGCGAGGACGGCGCATCGGCGGTGTTTGGGCCCCAGAAGGGTGCGTCCCCGGAGTCCATCAAGCAGCTTGATGCCGCGCTGTCCCGGTTTGCGGATGTCGTCGAGAGCGATCTCGGTGTGAGCGTTCGAGAACGACCGGGCGCGGGTGCGGCGGGCGGACTTGGCGCAGGACTGATGGCGTTCCTGAACGCACGTCTGGCGGCCGGGGTGGACATAGTTCTTGATGCCGTCGGACTGGATGACGCGTTGGAAGACGCAGACCTGGTCATCACGGGCGAGGGACAAATCGACCACTCGACTATCTTCAACAAAACCCCCGTCGGCATAGCCGAGCGTGCCGGAAAACGCGGCATCCCTGTGATAGCGATAGCAGGTGGCCTCGGCGCCGGTTACCAGGAGACACACGATAAAGGCATCGCATCCGCGTTCACGCTGGTCAGCGGCCCCATGACCCTTGACGAGGCCATAGCCGATACGTCGAATCTGCTCGCAGGCGTCGCAGAAGAGATAATGCGAACTGTCGCGATCGGTCGATCTCTCAAGCCATGAGGCCCACAGGGCAGACCAGGAACACTGGGTGGCAGGCCGAATAGTAATCCGGTCTGTCTTAAGTCAATATGCAACTCGCAAGCCTGCAAAACATTACCGCCAATCTGGGCGGACAGGACGTCTTGAAGGGCGTTTCGTTCACGATCAACTCCGGGGAACGACTCGGGCTGATCGGTGCGAACGGTTCCGGGAAGACGACGACGTTGCGCGTGCTGATGGGAGAGGAAGAACCTTCCAAAGGTACGGTCTCCCTGGCGTCCGAAACGCGGCTCGGATATGTCCCTCAATACGTCGATGGCGAAGACGATGAAATCGTCCTCGACTGGTTACTGAGGGAGCACAAAGCACTGGACGTCGGACTCCGCGCCGCTGAAGAGAGGTTGTCGGTTGCCTCTGACGGTGAGATGGAAACGGCGATGGCCGGGTACCAGGAGACGCTTGAGCGATACGACCGGTACGAGACCGACCGCTGGCCTCAACGGGCACCGAGGATCCTTGATTCGCTTGGCCTGACCGGCAAAGAGGATCAGGAAATTGGATCCTTGTCCGGCGGCGAGAAGAACATCCTGTCGCTAGCCCGCGCCCTTCTGATAGAGCCGAACTTCCTCGTCCTGGACGAGCCGGGCAACCATCTAGACTTCATAGGATTGGCGTGGCTGGAAGAGTTCCTGCTGCGGTTCAAGGGCGCGGTGCTTGTCGTGTCTCACAACCGACACACGCTGGATCGCGTCGCACAGGGAATCCTGGAACTGGAAAACGGGACGGTCACTCGATACAAAGGCGGCTACTCCGAGTACCGGGCGACCAAACTCCGGAACCTGATCTCACAGCAGGCCGACTACGCCGCAAACCAGAAACGACTCGGTCGACTCGAAGACCTCGTAAAGCGCCTCGCGCTTACGGCCCGTGCAAGACCAAGCACCGCGGCCGGTAAGCGTCTGCGCGCCCGCCGTTCACAGCTCAACCGTGAAACAGCGCATGCGGTTGAGCGACCAGAGATCGACACTTCCGCTATCGAGGCGAATTTCGGCAGTGAACGAACGCAGTCCAACATCGTCCTGCGGCTACGTGGTTACTCGAAGGGATACGACGATCTGTCGCTGCTGGAAAATGTCGACTTCGACCTCACCAGCGGCGAACGGGTCGCCATCATCGGACCAAACGGCAGCGGCAAGACATCGCTACTTCGGGATGTCGTTTCCGAGGGAGCGTGGGACAACGACACGATTCGTATTGGCCCAAGCATACGCACCGGATATGCTGCGCAGGAGCAAGAGGTGCTCGACGGCAATGTGACGATCCTCGAAGAGATCATGAATGCGCCACCTCAGACCAATGAAACAACCGCTTTTGCACACCTGCGGAAGTTCCTGTTTACGCGGGAGGACCTGAGCAAAAAGATCGCCGATCTGTCGGGCGGTGAACGAAATCGCTTGCAATTGGCACGCCTCACCAAGCTCAAACCAAACTTCCTGATCCTTGACGAGCCGACAAATCACATGGACATACCGGCCCGGGAGGCTATCGAGGAGGCGCTTGCCGAGTACGAGGGTTCAATTCTGGTCGTGTCCCACGACAGGTACTTCCTGGACAACGTCGTGAACCGCGTAGTGGAGCTAGAAGACCGGGATCTGACGTCATTTGACGGCAACTTCTCGGAGTTCTGGCAGGCGCGTCGTGCGCCGCTCTCGCGTGAAACGGGACGCGTCTCGACTCGTGGTGCAAACCGCCGCGCAGCAAGAGCGGAACGTGCCGACCAGCGCTCAGGGCTGGCAAATCTTGAACGACGAATAAAAGAGGCAGAGGCGGAAAAACTGGAACTGGAACATCGTGTTGGGCAGGCCTTTGAAAATCGCAAAGACAGGGACGGTCGTCGACTCAACAAACAGTTGGAACGGGTCAGTTCCGTACTGGAAGACCTGTATCAGCAGTGGGTGTCGAAGGGTTAGGCCCGGCATTCCGTGATCGCAATTTTGTGACGATATTCGTAATTATTACCAGACATTTGCTTTCTTAGCTCTTATTTTTGCGGGCTTATCAAATGAATGTTATGTTGAATGATCACATCATGGTTAGATCTATGTGACCCACGGGACTCACGACGGGAGGACGACGTTATGCCGCCAATCCGACACAGCCATTCCACGCGACGCGAGAACGTCTGGATAGGCGACTGCCCGAGGCCGAGCTGCGAAGTGACCTTCGATGTTGCCGCAGACGCCATCCAGAGCAAGATCATGGTGCTCACGGCATTGAGTGATGAGTTGCGCCCGTTCACGTCGCACGTTCACGGTTCGTACGTTGTTTACGATCACGGGGAGCGTGGCGGAGAATAGTCCCTGACGCGAGTGCGCTGGCGGCTTGTCACTCTCTGGTACAGTTTGCCGCCTGCTTACGCGGTCACTATGCCTTCGCGTTTCGGCAACATTCCCTACCAGTAAATCAGAGGCTCACCCCATGGCGACGCCCATGTCCGGAGAAGCAAAAACGGATCGCATAAAAGTACGGCGCATCCCGGAACGAGGCATCTACGACCAGAACGTGATCAATGAAATTCTTGACGCCGGATACATGTGCCACGTCGGGTTCAACGTCGATCACGGTCCGATGGTTCTGCCCACGCTCTACGGACGTGACGGCAACACTCTCTACATCCATGGCTCCCCGGCGGCAGGGATGATGCGAGCGATGCGTGGTGAAATTCCGGCATGTGTGACCGTTATGCATGTGGATGGAATCGTGCTGGCACGGTCCCTTTTCCATCACTCGATGAACTACCGATCGGTCGTCGTTTTTGGCGTCCCAGAAGAGGTAGTCGATGTCTCCGAAAAGATGCGTGCGCTTGAGGTAGTGACCGAAAACGTTGTTCCCGGTCGATGGGACGACGCCAGAAAACCAAATACGTCGGAGTTCACACAGACCATAGTCCTCAAATTTTCGTTGGACGAAGCTTCGGCGAAAGTCCGAACCGGTCCTCCCGGTGATGATGAGGAGGACTACGCCATGGACGTGTGGGCCGGTGTGCTCCCGGTGACACAAGTCACGGGAGCGCTTGAGGCCGACCCACGCTTGAGTGATGGGATCACTATCCCCGGATACCTCAGTGATATGGCGTCCGGGAGCTAGTTTGTCTACCGATCACAGGGATCACCAGACCGGGACGACGGGTTCCGATAGCCCGTTGACCTCTGTTCCTGGCCGACCCGCACACGCTCATTTCGAAAACCGTTACTCCGCCCAGATCGAGATGGTCTGGACGGGTGGCGGTCCGGTAGACGTACCGGTGGTTCCAAACGGATACGAGTTACGCCAGTTCAGGTCAGACGATGAGGCGGCGTACAACGAGTTATTTCATCTGGCGTTCGCCGATCAGAACACGTTGATACAAACCCGTGAGACCGCACTGGAACAGGGGTTATTCGTTGTCGAGCACATCGGCTCGGGCCACCTCGTTGCCACCTGTGCCGCCCAGCACATCGAGAACGACCGACACCCTGACGGCGCTCAGCTTGGCTGGCTGGTGGGTGATCCGGCGCACGCAGGAAAACGACTCGGCACCATCGTTTCAGCCATGGTCACGAATCGTCTTGCGACTGCGGAATACGCCCTGCCCTATCTACAGACCAACGACTTCCGGTTCGAGGCGATCGCTATCTACCTGAAACTTGGATGGCGCCCATATTTGTTCGCGGACGACATGGAGCCACGTTGGCGGGATGTGTACGCGGGGATGGGGTTGACGTATACGTCCGACGACGGGGTGGTCGCCTAGTACCGGTACGTTGAGGATCACATCTGGTCACGCCGGTACTGAAGCCAGAGTGGTGATCAGCCGACCACTTCGGCTACCGTCACGGATTTCGCACCTGCATCAATCATCCGCGCTATGGCTCGGTCGCCATCTCCGTCCTGCACATCCACAGCACCGATTCCGTCGGTCAGCAGATAGGTCTCAAATCCAATTCGACGTGCATCCAGGACCGTGTTGAGGACACAGTAATCGGTCGCCAGTCCTCCAACGAAAACGCGTGTCACATCCGCGCCTTTAAGTTGCGCCTCAAGGTCAGAGTCAAGGAACCCGGAGTAGGCATCGACCTCCGGGTCGCTGCCTTTTTTGATGTTGACGTGACCGTCCGGTAAATGGAGATCTGGGTGCAATTCCGCACCCCGGCTACCCTGCACACAATGGGGAGGCCACGGCCCGCCCGACTCGGCAAAGGATGAGTGGGCAACCGGATGCCAGTCCTGTGTGGCGAAGACGCGTCCACCCTGCTCACTGAAGGCGGCGGCTGTGCGTGTCATGGTGCGGGCCACATCGTCGCCCGTCGGTACCGCCAACGTGCCCCCAGGACAAAAGTCGTTCTGAACGTCAACGATCACGAGAGCGTCTTTGTCGGTCAACTTCATCGGAGATTCGCTTTCTCCCCTAAGTGATTGTCTGGTCGGAGATCAGCCGACGATGACGAGGTGGACTTCAAATGGGCCATGAATGCCGTCGACGATCGTCGCAGCGATGTCTCCGGTCCGGCTCGGTCCCGAGATCAGGTTCATCGATCCCTCTATTTCGCCAGCGTTGTAGTCGGACCGTTCCAACGTGAACAGTTCGTCAAGTGATGGCAGTACGTCACCGCGGTTGAGGATGGCGATGTGGCGACCGGGAGCCAGTGACACCAGTCGTGAAAGCCCTTCCCGGGGATGCAGCACCACGGTCCCGGTCTCGGCAATGGCGTAGTCCACGCCGGTTATGCCAACTTCAGCGTCAAAAGCCGCCTGCTTTAATCCCGGAACGTCTTGAGCTGCTTGCCCGACGGTCGCGACGCTGGGAGTGATCCCCTGCGCAGCAAGGGCTGCGTCCACCGGAACCGAGTTGAATACATCTTGATCTGACCGAAGAACGTTGCTGACACCGGCGTCCACACAGATCTGTGCGACCACGTCCGCTGCATCCTCCGGCGATGCCACCCGACGGACCTTCCACCCGGCAGTGGCGGCAGATTCGGCTACTGCGTCCACCAGCGCATCGGCGTTGTCTGACATCTCACGACGAACAGCTGAAGCAGCGGCACTAACGTCCTCATCCGTCAAACCGAGATGTGTTGCGTTGTCAGGCTCGGGCACGCCCGCAGATTTGCTCAGCGCACCGCGGACTCGACCCAGAAACGCCTCGCGTCCGGTGATGGCCATCAGCCTTCACCTCTCTGACGTCGTTTCTTGAAGCGATCTCTAAACGGTGTAGATGTCGTCAACGGAAGATCGCGACTTCGAGTCCAACCCGACAACGGCGGTGGCAGTCGCCTGAACATCCCATCACGGGCAAACGGGCGCCCCAAAAAGTTCGCCATCTTGCCCCCCCTGCGGAATCGGCCCGACTTCATGTTGCCAAACCGCCACGCCTTCCAGCCGAGCCGTTCCATACGACCCGAGCCACGAGACTCTGATGGCCCTTCTGCGACCTCGTTGCGGAGGTGCAGAAGCATATTCGGGATGTCTATCCGTACTGGGCAAACTTCTTTGCAGGCCCCACACAGCGATGACGCAAACGGCAAATCCTTGCCTTGCTTCAGTCCCGACAACACCGGAGAGACAACCGCGCCGATAGGTCCCGGGTACACCCAGCCATAACTGTGTCCGCCAACCTTGCGGTACACCGGGCAGGCGTTCAGGCATGCGCCACAGCGCAGGCAATATAGCGCTTCACGTAGCTTCGGATCTTCGAGCAGTCGCATCCGGCCGTTATCGACGATCACGAGGTGGAACTCTTCCGGTCCATCCTCTTCTTCGTCGCGCCGGGGGCCGTTCACCATGGTGACGTAGCTGCTTATCCGTTGACCGGTGGCGGACCTGATCAGGATGCGCAGCATCATGCTCAGGTCCTGAATGGAGGGGACGATCTTCTCCATGCCCATAACGGCGACATGGACACGGGGGATCGAGGTGCACATCCGACCGTTGCCCTCGTTTGTGACGAGCACGATGCTGCCACTTTCAGCGACCGCAAAGTTGACGCCCGTGACAGACATATCGGCCCGCTGGAACGTCTCTCTAAGCATCCCCCGTGCCGTGATCGTCAGCTCCTCGGGAGTGTCCCCGGGATCAACGCCCGTGGTCTCCTTGAACATTTCGGCGACCTGGTCCTGGGACTTATGAATGGCCGGAGCGATGATGTGATACGGCGCTTCACCGGCTAGCTGGATTATGTACTCACCGAGATCCGTCTCAACCGCCTCTATTCCAACCGCTTCCATCTCATGTGCGAGGCTCATCTCCTCAGACACCATGGATTTGCTCTTTATGACGGTCTTTACGTCACGGTCACGCGCCAGGTTCAGGATGTACTCGGACGCCGCCGCAGAATCGGGAGCAAAGAACACGTTCCCGCCGTTTGCATCAACGTTGTCCGCCAGCATGTTCAGGTAGTAATCCAGGTTGGCGATCGTGTGCTCTTTGATCGCACGGCCCCGATCACGCTGGTCATCCCAGCCCTCCGTAGCAGCACCAGCGCTCTGGCGGTTCGTGTGAAAGCCGTTGTACACGGCTTCCATAGATTCCTGGATTATGGGATCAGCCAGCGTTTCCGCTGCACCTCTCTTGAAATTCTCGGTCTTGGGAAGCATCAGTCAGTACTTCCCGTGGCCGCATCGTCCAGAACCTCGGCGATATGCCGGACTTGCTGCTCAGAACCGCGGCGGTGGAGGCCACCGGCCATGTGCATGATGCAGCCGGTATCACCCGCCACAATTGTCGACGCGCGCGTTGCCGCGGCGTTATCCAGTTTCTCGTCAAGCATCGCCGTGGACACATCCGAGAACTTCACCGAAAAAGTCCCGCCGAAACCGCAGCACACCTCTGACCTGTACATCGGGAGCATCTCAAGACCCTTCACCTGCTCGAGCAGTTCCCTCGGCTGGTGATCAACGCCGAGCTCGCGCTCAAGGTGACAGCACTGGTGATACGTGGCGGTGTCGTCCAGCTCAAGGCCCAACGCGGAGATGTCCTCGCCGAGCACATCAACCAGGAACTCCGTGAACTCGTAAATCCGTTCACCTACCCGCTTTGCACGTTCCATCTCAGCGGGATCGTCTTCAAACATATCGCCGTAATAATTACGGACCATTGCTCCACACGAACCGGAAGGGACCACTATCGGACCCTCGGTTGCGTCGAACACATCCAGGAAGTGACGTGCCACCTGCGCAGCGTCATTCCGGAACCCTGAGTTGAATGCCGGTTGACCACAACAGGTCTGGCCTTCAGGAAAATCGACCCGTATGCCGAGTCGTTCGAGCACGTTCACGACGCTCTCGCCCACCTCTGGCTTGAACTGGTCCACAAGGCAGGTCACGAAGAGCTGCACGCGCTGTGGTCTTTGTTTTTGTGCTAGCTGATCAGTCATCGAGCCAAACGTAGCAGAACGTGTGCGCACCGGGAAGTGGGAGTAAGTACGGAGAGCGGTTGCCAGAGGTCAAGGCAGATGTCACACGCGGCAGATTTAAATCGAGCACTTGATATAACACTCGATGGGATACGATGACCATCACGCATGAAGCGTAACTACAGAGTATGCGGCGGATCAGATTGGAGTGAGAGATGCGGAAGTTGGTATTAGTGGTTGTGACATCTGTCGTATTGGCAATCAGCTGCGTAAGCGAGAACAAAGCTGATCTCACTCCATCTACAACCCCGCTGCCACCAGTAACGCCCACTGCCGTCCCAACACCAACCGAGTCTCAGTTGAACGCTCGGTATTTAGATCTAATGGACCCCCAATTTACCCTGATGGTAAACGCTATCCGGGATGGTAAATCCGTACGCGGTGGCGATCGCCTCCTGCTCAGTGATAAATTTCGGAGATTTCAAAGTCAGTGGTCTGATTTGAACCCAAGTTATGACTATCTTTCATGCCACTCACGAATAAATGATGCCCTGACTAGATACATCGAAAGAGCCGATGCGCTAGAGAGTATTCTCGATACAGCCGGGGAATCGTGGAATCTGGCGTACGAAGAGTGCAAACGCGTATATACCAAAGACAATGCAGGACAAGTCTGGCCTTACGAATCCCATTTCTACTTCGCTGGAGCCGAGATCGACAGACCTGACACGATAAGCAATGCGTTCATCGTTCCAACTGCTATTCCAACCGCTCGCCCATTGCCTACCGCACCACCTCCACCGCCCTCAAGTGGACAGGCGACAGTCTTGATCACGGGTTCTACAGGGATGACATTTGCCGGGGCTCTCGGTGAGGGACTAGACCAACGATCTGTATCCGGTCGGACTCCTACTACTTACAATCTTCGTTCAAACTTCGGAATTTTCGTCGCTGTTATTCAGAAGGATCGAGAAAACGGATCACTCACCGTTGAAATCCAGTGCGCCCGCGACGGTTCGCGCCAAACGACCACTGCTCCTTTTGGAGTAGTAACCGTCACTTGCACGGATTGAGTGTGGTCGATGCCGGTAGCACCTCTCTTCTCCCCACCGCGGGACACCGTTGGCGTGACAGCGTTCGTCGTGGGACGGCCACGATGTCATCAGGCGCTATCGCTCGCCGTACCGTGATAATCTGCCCCGGTCGCTCATTACAAACTAACCACCTGAATCCTGGATTCCTAATCGCTTGGCAGAGAACCAGTACGACATCGTCATCGTCGGCGCAGGCATTATCGGCCTATCGACCGCCCTCACGCTCTTGGAGAGACACCCCGGCCTCAAGATAGCGTTGCTCGAAAAGGGCAACGACATCGCCCAGCAACAGACGGGCCACAACAGCGGTGTCATCCACTCCGGCATCTACTACAAGCCCGGCTCCTTCAAGGCGCAGTTCTGTGTCGAAGGTCGGGCCTCTATGGTCAAATTCTGCCAGGAGAACGAGATCCCTTACCGCGAGATCGGCAAGGTCATCGTTGCAACTGACGACGTACAGGTCGAGCGTCTCAAGGTCCTGGAAGAGCGCGGAACGGCCAACGACGTCGAGGGTCTGCGTCTCGTAGACAAGGACGAGCTTGCAGAGCTAGAGCCACACGTCGCAGGTATCGCAGCCTTGTTCGCCCCCAAGACCGGCATCGTCAACTACCAGGACGTGTCTCGGGTGTACGCAGAGAAAGTCCAGGCAGCAGGCGCAGAGATCCACCTGAACTCCAAGGTGGAGAGTTTCGAGCGGCATGAAGGCCTGATCTACATCGAGACCGAGAACGGCGAGTTCGTGGCGAAGAACATCGTCAATTGCGCCGGCCTGCACTCGGACCGGGTTGCCAGAATGATGGGTGTGGACCCGGGGTTGAAGATCATCCCGTTCCGCGGCGAGTACTACACCATCAAGAAAGAACGAGAGCACCTGGTAAAGCACCTCATCTATCCGGTGCCAGACCCGGCTTTCCCCTTCCTGGGCGTTCATTTCACACACAACATGAAGGGCTACGTGGAAGCCGGACCAAACGCGGTTCTTGCCACCCGACGTGAGGGCTACCGCAAACGAGATTTCTCTGTAGGCGACACCTGGGACACCTTCACATTCGGGGGGTTCTGGAAGATGACCGCCCGAGACTGGAAGACCGGGTTCTATGAGATGAATCGCTCATGGCGAAAGGGCGTGTTCGTCAAGGACCTACAGAAGATGATCCCGGAGATCCAGAAGTCGGACCTCGGTACCGGCGGCTCTGGAGTACGAGCCCAGGCGGTCGACTACCAGGGCAATCTGCTGGACGACTTCCGCATTGCACAGACAGAAGGCGCCGTCCACGTCCTCAACGCACCGTCGCCGGGCGCAACATCTTCGCTGGTAATCGGCAATAAAGTGGCCGATATGGCGGAAGAGACCTTCTCACTGGTTTGATCACGCCCCGCTCACACCGGTTTTGGCTCCCGCTGGTAGTCTCCGTCACAAATAAAAATGGGGAGACGTATGCCAGATCACGCCCGGGGAACACACGAAAACGCGGCACCATCTTTGACGCTTGAACCCGCCGATCCAATGAGTTGCATCGGCCCGGATGGCGTACATGCCTGTGGCGGCCATGGAACCGATGACGGAGTATGTCGTCACCCGGACGGCACTTCCCATGGATGTGGAAATTGCCCGAATTGCCGAATGGATGAGCCAGTAACGGCGACCGACTAGGCTCGCCCCATCCACGCACCATCGGCTAGAGGGCTGTCCCCTTCCGCTTCGTGTAACCGCTTTACAAGCGCCATCGACGCTATAAAGGCGTCGACCTGGCTGGTGAGGTATGTGGGCGTAACGCCGCCCCGCAGGTCGATCACGTGCTTGAGCCACATTGAGCCGTATGGGCCAAGATCCTTGTCGTTGTCTACCAATGCGACACCGGTGACAAGGTTCCAGTTCAACCGATCAACGAAACGGTGCGCCCAGTTCAGCGCGCCTGCGCCGCCGATGGGCCGACGTGGGTAGTAAAAGAGCAAGTCAACCAACGCGATGTCGCCGCCGGGTTCGTAGATACGTGGTTCGGGATCCGGCATGACCTGGATGTTGCGGTCGTCGTCCAGAAGTATCTGGAATCGATTTACTACGTCCAGGTCGCGATCCACTACGCGCCATGACACCGGTGGCGGTGCGGTTTCCAGCGCATCACGGACTTCGGAAAGGGCGTCCTTCCCGGGGAGGATCAGGTCAGGCAGAGCGATTACCTTTGTGGTTGAGAACGATCAGCGAACTCGACGATAACACCGTCTTCATCCGACGTGCTTCTCTTCCATACCACTCACACCCAGAGAACAGGTCGACTCAGGGTTAACCCGCGTTGGCGTGTTTCTTCTGGCCCTGCTCTCGACCACGCTGGAGCTGCGACAGCGTTACCTTACGGATACGGACCGTGCTCGGTGTTACCTCGAGACACTCGTCCGACATGATGAACTCGAGCGCCTCTTCAAGCGTCAGCGTTTTGTGCGCCGCGAGGTGCTCCGTGGCGTCCGCCGCTGCCGCCCGCATGTTCGTCTGCTTCTTGGGCTTGGTCGGGTTGACGTCCATGTCTTGCGAACGGGGGTTCTCGCCGACCACCATGCCTTCGTATACCTGCGTACCCGGCGCTACGAAGAGCTGACCCCGGTCCTGCAGGCTTTGAAGTGCGTAACCGGTAGTCTGACCGGTACGGTCCGCCACAAGGCTTCCTGTTCGGCGAGTACGCAGCTCCCCGTGCCATGGCTCGTAGCCTTCAAATACGTGGTTTGCGATTCCCGTGCCACGCGTCTCGATCAGGAACTCGTTGTGGAATCCAATCAAACCACGTGCCGGGACAACGTAGTCCATGCGTACACGTCCCTGACCATGGTTCACCATCTGGATCATGCGTGCCTTGCGGGCGGCCATGAGCTGGGAGATGGAGCCCATGTGCTCGTCCGGGATGTCGATGGAAAGTCGTTCCATCGGCTCGTGCAGCTTGCCGTCGACCTGTCGAGTCACGACCTCGGGTTTGCCGACGGTTAACTCGAAGCCCTCACGTCGAATCGTCTCGATGAGGATCGCTAGTTGAAGTTCTCCCCTGCCCTGCACGATCCATGTGTCGGGCCGGTCCGACGCCAACACTCTGATCGATACGTTACCGATCACTTCCTGGTTAAGACGGTTTTCCAGGAGTCTCGCCGTCAGCTTGTCGCCGTCCTTGCCGGACATTGGCGAGGTGTTAATGCCGATAGTCATCGACAGGCTGGGCTCGTCCACCGCAATAATGGGCAATGGGCGCGGATCTTCAAAATCTGCCAGCGTCTCACCGATGGTCACATCAGGAAGTCCGGCGATGGCGATAATCTCGCCCGGCCCGGCCTCTTCCGCGTCCACACGGGCAAGTGCCTCGGTCACATACAGCTCTGTGATCTTCACTCGGTCTATGCTGCCGTCGACCCGGCAATGGGCGACCTGCTGTCCGCGTTTGATGGTGCCCTGTCGAACCCTGCACAGGGCAAGACGGCCAACGTAAAGCGAAGCGTCAAGGTTGGTTACCAGGGCCTGTAGTGGCATCTCGTCGTCATATGTCGGTGCCGGGATGTGCTCCATCATCGTCTCGAACAACGGCTTCAGGTCCACGCCCGGCATCTCTGTATCGGTCGTGGCTGTCCCTGCGCGGGCGTTCGTGTAAACGATCGGGAATTCGATCTGGTCATCGCCCGCGTCAAGGTCAAGGAACAACTCGTAGACCTCGTCCACGACTTCTTTGATCCGGGCGTCAGCCCTGTCGATCTTGTTGATGACAAGGATCACCGGGAGGTGTGCTTCGAGCGACTTCCGCAACACGAACCGGGTCTGTGGAAGAGGTCCTTCGCTGGAGTCGACCAGCAGCAGCACACCGTCCACCATCGTCAGACCGCGCTCAACCTCGCCACCGAAGTCGGCGTGTCCAGGGGTGTCGATGATGTTGATCTTGGTGTCGTCCCACCACACGGCCGTGTTCTTGGCCAGGATGGTGATGCCCTTTTCGCGCTCAAGCTCATTGGAGTCCATCACACGATCCACGAGTTCCTCGTGAGCGGTGAATGATCCAGACTGCTGGAGCATGGCGTCAACCAGAGTGGTCTTACCGTGGTCGACATGGGCGATGATCGCGACGTTTCGGCGATCTGATCGGGTCTGCGTGGACATCTTGCCTCTATTTACGTTGGGGGCGCGTTCGCTAGTTTGAGTGGATTGTGGAACGCGAAACGGTCCGGAACCAGCGGTCGAATCCGCGCTCCGGACCGGGTATTGCTTGCTCAGGTCAGGCGCTCATACGTGCGTGAGACGCGGACCCGACGAAATTCGTCGCGTTAAGCGTACCACCGAAGCGACACCGCAAACATGCAGGAACCGCCGCGTTCGATGACGAATTTGCTCCGCCACCGAACGCCAGAATCGTTCCTGTTCACGCTTGAGACCGTGGTTAGTCCTGCGTCTTCTTCCACTCTTCGTACTCGGCCCGCGCGTCGTCCCGTAGCGGGTAGTACTTGCGGAGATCGCCGCCCTCAAGCAACCGTTGGCGTGTGAACTCTTCCCATTCCACGTGGTCGGAAGCCTTTTCTAGAAGCGCCGGAGCAAGTGCAATCGGCACATTCACCGCGCCATCGTCGTCTGCGATCACGATGTCGCCGGGCATAACAAGCGTGCCGCCGCATGCGATCGGCTCATTCACGGCGAAGGGCATGATGCCTGCCTGCGTGTGGTGGTTGGGTGAGACACCTCGGAGCCACATGCCGATGTCTAACTTGGAGGCTTCTTCCACGTCACGGATGACGCCGTCGATAACGATCCCTGCACCACCTCGACCCTGGAAATAGGTCAACATCATCGATCCAAATACACCGCTCGACATGTCGCCACGGCCGTCCACGACGACCACATCGCCGGGCTGCGTGTGATAGAGGGCGTGACGGTGTAGTTGCTTTTCCGGGTCCTTGTACTCTTCCAGCGGGTACAGGTCTTCACGCATCGGCATGTACTGAAGTGTGATCGCCGGGCCACAGATCGACTTGCCGCTGGTGTACGGAACCGGCCCAAGCATCTGTGCGTCCCGGACTCCGAGTCGGTGCAACTCGCCGGTCGCCGTGGCGCTGCCAATTTTTGACAGCCCTTCAACCAGCGCTTTTGACGGGCGTTCGATATCGTGTGTCTGGACCATGGTTCTCCTTGATCGTCGACGTTGGGTTGTTGCTGCATAACCCGGTACGTACCGGGAACGAATAAGCGCCGGACAGTGACGCGTCGGATACGAGAGGCGTCCAAGGTAACCCACACCGGGCCGTATGGCACGGTATTACGACCTATTCAAGGCCACACCTCCAGTTGTGGCTTTTAGAAAAAGAAGTCCACATGCCCAGTAACAATCAACCGGGTTCGCCGCCTGTCCTGGTGCCGCTATGGACGCGTGAGGAAATCGCAAAGTCTGTCGCGACGCTGGCTCGGAATATCGACCGTGACTACGTGGACTGCACTCCCGTGCTGGTTGGGGCGTTAAAAGGGGCTTTCATCTTCATGGCGGACCTTGTGCGGGAGCTCCAGACTCCTGTCGAGATCGAGTTCATGCGGCTTTCCAGTTACGGCACTGGAACCGAGAGCTCCGGCGACGTACAGATTGAATTTGGCCCTTCTCGGGAAGCTATTGAAGGCCGCTCAGTGATTGTGGTGGAAGACATTATCGATACTGGTCTGACCACGACCGCAGCACTGGAACATCTGAATCAATACGATCCGTCGTCGTTACGCATCTGCACGCTGCTGGACCGACCAGAACGACGCCTCGTGGAGCTAGAAGCTGACTACGCAGGGTTCACCTTCACAGACCACTTTGTCGTCGGATACGGGTTGGATCTTGACCAGAAGTACAGGCAGCTACCCGGTATCTACGGGCTGGAAACTGACGCTTAGTTCGAAGACTGCTCGGTAACCATCGTGGAATCCGCTATCTCCGGCGTATCGTCGTCCGATGAGATAGCTCGACCGCCCTGCCGCAACTCCGGTGAAAGCACCACAATCACCAGCACAATTCCGAGACCGAGAGCCGACGGGATAATTATCCCGAGGTGAGGGTTGAACGTCGATGCGATCACTCCAGACACAATCCCTCCAAGTGCACCGGCACCCCAGGTAACCTGCTGGAGGCCAAGGACCCGGGCACGGGCCTCTGATGGTGTCTCCCGCAACAGCATCGTCGAGCTCATCACGAAGAACGCCTGCCCTAGACCGCCGATCAGCGCCAAAAGTACCAGCGTTAACGGTAGCCATGACGAAGCGCCGAGCGGAATGCCTATCGCAAAAGTCATGGCAATGCTGATCGTCAACACACGACCGGGCCGGATTACTCGCGCCGCCAGCACGGCCATCGTCGCAGCCCCAATCAACTCTCCTGCAGGCATGGTTCCGTTGAGTACGCCCAGTAGTTCTGAGCCGCCGTTGAACACTTCTTTCGCGAACACCGGTATCAGGATCATGTAGTTAAAGGCCAGCATCTCTGCTGCCAGTGATATAGCGGTCACTGCAAGTAATATTCGACTCCGTTTGATGTAGCCGAAACCGGCAAACAGCTCGCGAACAAAAGAGCCACGAACCGGCGGAGCCACGCCTGGGACTCGCGCGTTAATCCCTTCCGGTGCGTCAGGAACCACAGCGACGGCGATGGTAGATATCACCGCCAGTACCAGGAAGATATATCCCGGTTCTACAAATACGAGCAGGGATCCCGTAACCACCGGACCCACGATAAACATCAATGTCAGGGCAAACTCATCCAGGGCTAGCGCGGATGTAAGTTGCCGGGACGGCACGATATCCGCCATAAACGCTCGCCGGGATGGGATCGTTGCCCCCGTTGTCACAGACCTTAGCGTGTTGATCACGAATAACGGGAAGAGTTCGTGCGGTAGCGTGAACAGGGAGACCGCCATAACGATGGCAAGTACGGCCCGTGACGCCGTCCCAAGCCGTATGAGACGAGGGCGCCCAAACCGGTCCGCAAGCACACCACCAATAGGACCGGCCACTAACTGCGGGCCCATGAAGGAAACAAGAACCAGTGATACGAGGAACGGCGATCCGGATTCTTCAACGACAACCCAGCCCAGCGTCGTTATCGTGGCGCCAACACTGAGGCCGCCGGCCATCGTGACGAACCACAAACGCCGGAACACCGGATTCTTCAGGACGTTGATGGCCGCAAAGGATTGCATGACCCGAGTATAGATTTCAGGTGCGTCGGGCCACCATCATCTTTGGATCCGATCCCGTGCCGTTAGTGACCGGTTGGACCAGCCATAGTCGCTTTCACACCGCGTTAAATGTGGCTACACGCCTACTGCAACAGGCTCTCGGCGTTCTGGTACGCAACCTTGTCCTGTACCGCTGGGTCCAATCGTCCGATGAAATCCCTGCCGAACTTCACCAGTAATTGACCGATATCGGCATGGTAGTTCCACACGATGTCTGCGCGGTCGGTACCCCACATGAAGCGGTCCGGGTATGTATTGATCAGATCCTCGTAATGGACCATCGCCTGATCGAGAAGTGGCTCCCAGTCTCGTTCCATTGCGTCGATGAAGTCCTGCTTGTCGCCGAACCGGAATTGCGGCGTGACCTCGTCGAAAATGTCGTTGAACGTGTAGTAAACGTTTGAATTTTCCGCCATCAGGTCCCCGATATACGGACGGACGAAGTCGCCGTGAACCAGGAAGGTGACTTCCGGGAACATCTTCAGCGCACGACCCAGGTTTTCGTGGTCGCCTACGCCGGGATGGAAATACACCAGGAGTCCGTAATCCTGGGCGACCTCAAAGTCTCCAACGTAGATCGGGGCGTCCGGAGGGAGGTTGACTGGTTCGGTTGGAGAGTCTCCGACCTCACCAAAACCAACGAACAGGTCTGGTCTCTTCCCAAGCATCTCAACCAGTACCTCCGCCTCCACGGTGGAGATCTCGCTGCTGGTTGACTGTATGAACGGTACGAACAACTCTCCATGCCGGTCCACCGCGTTGTACGCCAGTTCGATTAAAGCATCCGAGGCATCGTCGTATACCGGAAAGAACGTGAACGCCTTCGTGGATCCTTCTTGTCGGAGGGCACAGGCGACCTCGTCTAGCGTTGTAGTTGTTCCAAGGAGAGGGCGATCATTCGGGTCGATGGAATCGTAGAGTTCGGCGTCGACCCCACCCGCGCCGCCGTAGGACTCGCCGTCTCCAGTTGGGTCGTCGTTGAGCGGTGGCATGTGCAAGTGGGTGTCTATCAACGAGCCCGTGTAGTAGCCAGCGGGATATTCGATCGTCTGGAATGCGGCGCACTCTGAAGGCACAAGCGCAGCCTCAAGGCTTTGTTCCATGGCAGAGTTCTGGAACGAAGCGAAAAAGTCAGCGAAGAAATCCGATGCATCAACGGCACCACCATCTTCGTCTGTTATCACCTCATTGCCGTCTGCATCCACATCGAGACCTAGCTGCTCCGCGATATCTTCTATATCAAGGGCATCTGTAAGTGCATCGGGATCCAAACCGAGTTGTTCAGCTATGGCGTCCGGGTCCAGGCCGAGATCATCGACGAGGTCTTCCACATCTGAACCGTCGCCAGCAGTGCCTTCCGAGCTGAGTTTCTCGACAAGGGCATCAGCGACGGGTTCCACGATTGACGCCGCCTCTGAGAGGTTGTCGTCAGTGATAACGCTCGTCGGAACAGCAAACTGTTCTCCCGATGGCGTCACTGTAGAAATCACATCGGATGCAGCAGTACATGCCGTGAGCATGAAGATGGCTGCGACCAGGGTCGCTGAAAATATGGTGATCCGGTTTAATTGTTTCTGCACGTCATCCTCTTCTTTGGGATAAAGACTCGTATCCCAAAATTACCTTCAAACAGAACCATGGTCATGGGCGGAATCCCTGTCAGCATCAGGGCTGCCACGGGTGTCCCACCTCGGACCGTGCAGTAAAGCCGCGGTAGGTGTGAACCCCTAAAGCCTCATCTGCGCGGCGGCTACCGCAACAGTCCTTCAGCGTTCAGGTGACCGACCTTGTCCTGCACCGCCGGGTCCAGACGGCCGATAAAGTCTCTTCCAAACCTGACCAGAAGCTGACCGATGTCCACGTCGTAATTCCACACAATATCTGCACGGTCCGTGCCCCACATGAAGCGGTCCGGGTAGGTGTTGATCAAGTCTTCGTAGTGGTCCAATCCTTGATCGATGAGTTGTTCCCACTCCTGTTCCATAGCGTCGATAAAGTCCTGCTTATCGCCAAACCGGAATTTCGGGATGATCGCTTCAAAAATGTCGTTGAAGGTGAAGTAGATGTTCGGGTTATCGGCCATAAGATCACCAATGTGCGGGCGAACGAAATCGGCGTGGACCACGAAGTTGAGGTCCGGGAACATCTTGAGAGCCCGGTCCATCGCCTCATGGTCGCCCTCACCGGTATGGAAATAAACCACCATCTCGTGGGCACGTGCGACCTCGAAATCCCCTACGTAGATCGGGTCATCTGGCGGGTAGTTGAGGGGTTCCGTCGGCGACTCCCCGATTTCGCCCAATCCAACGAACAGGTCCGGTCTCAAGCTCAACATCTGTTCGAGAACCGCGGCCTCAACTGTTGCGGACTCGCTGGCCGATGACTGGATGAATGGGACGAATAGTGATCCATGCCGATCCACCGCGTTGTAGGCCAGATCGATGAGCGCTGCAGGGGCGTTCTCGAACACTGGAAAGAATGTAAACGCCGTAGTCGATCCTTCCTGCTTCAACGTGCATGCGATCTCATCAAGGGTCGTTGTCACGCCGAGTAGGGGGATTTCATACTCGGAAATCGCGTCGTATTTCTCTGACTCTCTCCCACCCTCAACGCCGCCCGAGTCAGGGGAATCATCCTCGCCGCCGAAGTTGTCGGAGAGCTGAGGCATGTGGAGGTGGGTGTCGATCAGCGGGCCCGCGTAGTAGCCGTTCGGATACTCAATGGGATTAACCTCGGGACACTCGGAAGGTTCCAGGGCGGCCTCAAGATTCCGAGCCCATGCAGCGCGAAAGTGTGCGCTGGAATCCTCGTCATTCTTCCCACCATCGAGTCGGAGCGCGTAGTCGAGGCCTGTACCGGGTGTGCCAGGCACCTCTAACTCATCGTCGGAGTCAGACGCGCAAGCCGTTAGCACGAGTACCGCTAACACCAGTAGTGCTAAGTAGATGCCTAATCGTCTTCGCGAAGACCTGTCTTCGCACGTCATCCATGGGAGAACCATCTCCAGAGGCTACCGTCGAACCCGATGACACTCATGGGCGAAACACCCTTCTGGCTCCGTGCGTGAACGAGAGTAAACGCCAAGAAGGCCCCGGTCGGTTCAACCGTCCGGGGCCTTCTTGGCGCAGCACGAGGCTACGTTCGACTTAGCTATGTGGCGGGAGCGTGAGGGAGTCGAACCCCCCGAGGACATCGAAGGATGCCCCCCATCGGGTTTGAAGTCCGTGGAGCCCACCAGAGCCCATACACTCCCAAGGCAGGCTGAGATAGTTTACGCCGGTAAGTGCTTCACGGCGAAATCGGCTATCCCGTAAACGCAAAGGCAGCCGGGCCATTTGGCTCCGGCTGCCTTTGTTTCGCTTCGTTTTGCGAGGAATCTAAGCGATAGATTCCTTCAAGCGGGCCTCGAGAACCTGTTTCGGCACTGCGCCGACTACCTGTCCGACGGGTGCACCGTCCTTGAAGATCAACAGCGTCGGGATGCTGCGCACACCGTACTTTCCGGCCGTGACCGGGTTCGTGTCGACGTCAACCTTGGCGAACTTTACTGTTCCGTCGTACTCAGCAGCGAGCTCCTCGACGACCGGGGCCACCATCTTGCAGGGGCCGCACCAGTCTGCCCAGAAGTCGACCAGCACCGGCAGATCGGACTGTAATACGTCTGTGTCAAAACTGCTGTCCGTGACAGCGGTGGGCTTACTCATCGTTTCTCCTAGTTGGGTCCAGTGCCTTTGCACATAGACCACTTTCATGCTTTCCAACTACTTAGATTCGGAAAGCCGTTTCGAGGTGCAGACTTGACCATCCCGGGTTAATCAACCCTCACGGGATGCCCTGAAAATTAGTCCGCAGCCATACCAGCTTCGCGCAGTACGGGCGCTTTCGCCAGCGAGACATGGCGTAAAGGCAGGCCCCGGACCGACGGTGAAGTGTCGATATCGCCCGAATCCTGTATCCCCGTAACCACGTCCGCAAACAGCGTTGTAACGGATACAAAGCCCCGATGTGGCGACGATAGACGCACGATTCCGACTTCCGGCAGCGGTGACGCCGAAGTGTCTTGCTGAGCGCTGATCGTAACGCGGTCCCCCTCGGCGACATCGAGTTCAGATGCGTCGTCCGGGTGGATCTCGATCCAGGTATCCCGTTCGACGTGATTCATGTTTCGTTCATCCTGAACGATCCGCACATCCTCCTCTGGACGCATCAAGACACGCCCGTGCCCCAGCATGAAGGGGAATCCACCATTCGCCTGGGAGATCGGCTCCCTGATCGCCATAGGGGCGACCGAGAGTTTTTCTTCAGATTCTCCAGACGCAAACAGGATCTCGGTCCCCCTGGAACTTTCGTCCAACGCCGGTGCCTGAATGCTCTTGTTTTCCAACCGTGCGTGGCTGATACCAGCGTATTCAGGAACAACCTTCCGGATCTCCTCGAACACCTCGGAAGACGACTCGTACTCGAATCCGGCTCCGCCCATCGCCGCCGCCAGGCTTGCGAGTGTCCGCCATCCCTCACGTTCCTCGTGCCGAAGTTCCAATCCCGGGTTCAACTTCTGTACTCGCCGCTCAAGGTTCGTGATGGTTCCGGTTACTTCCGCGTACGTGGTCGCCGGGAAAACAACATCCGCCTTGGATGCCGTGTCCGACATGAAGACATCGGATACGACGAGGAAACCCGGATTTGCGAGTCCATCGGTGGTGATTCCGGCTGCATTTGGATCCCAGCCATCGGCCAGAACCACAAGTGCCTTAATTCCACCGCCGTTTGCCATTTCACGCACAGATTTACCCGGATGCTGTGGGTACGTACCGCCGGTGATCGATGCGATGGCGTCTCGGTTGGCGTCTGCCGATACTGATCGGTAGCCCGGCAGCAGATTTGGCGCTGCCCCGACATCATTACCGCCCTGTGTGTTGGCACCGGAGTAAAGCGGGTACACGCCTCCACCGGCTGCGCCGATGTTTCCTGTCATCAGTGCCAGGTTCATCACCGCAGTAGCGAGGTCTGCGTGGTCTTCCGGGACGATCCCGTCAATGCCGTGGAGGAATGAGGCAGGACTGCCGTTCCCGTACGCCCTGGCGGCGTCCCTGATTTCGTCTTCACTTACGCCCGTAATCTGGGCAACGCGCATCAGGTCAAATGACCAGATCGCCTTTTTGAACTCATCAACGCCCTCAAGCCGGTCTCGGACAAAATCCTTGTCCTCAAGCGCCTCGTCGAGAATCACCCGGGCGATACCGCCAAGGAGGGTGATCTCCGTCCCGGGACGCGGGCGAAGCCAGTTACTGGCGTAACGGGTTAACTCCGTCTCTCTGGGGTCGATGACGATCAGCTTCGCACCCGCACGCACAGCCTTCTTGACCGGCACTGCGAGTACGTTCTGCTCTTCTGTCGGGTTACCGGCGATTACGACCACACACTGAGACTCCTCAATGCCCCATATCGGGTTGGTCGCAGCACCGTGGCCCGGTGCGTCCGCCAGCGTCGCAAGAATCTCCGGAGATCGATTCAGACCCGTATCCACGTTGTTGGAGCCGAGCACAGTTCGAGCGAATTTCTGGCCTACGTAGTTGTCTTCATTGGTACCGCGCGGAGAAAGAATCACTCCTCGCTCTTCCGGCAGGTGTGCGGAAATTCCTTTTGAGGCAGCTTCCAGCGCAACTTCCCATGTTGTGCGCTGCAGTTCACCGTCGATACGAACCATCGGGTATTTCAACCGACGAATGTGGTTCGGGTAGTCGTAGCCAAACTTGCCCTTGAAGCAGGCCTGCCCATGCCCGGCCTCACCCGATAGGTCTCCGGTCATTCGGACTACCTTGTTGAGGTCGTTAATGTCCATCACGAACTCACAACCAACCGGGCAGTTGGTGCAAACGGTACTGACCTTGGTAGAAGCCTTCTCCCACTTGTACTCACGTTCGGTCAACGCTCCGGTCGGGCAAGCGTCGATACAGGAACCACAGAACTCGCAACCTGATTCCAGTAGGGATGTTCCATGTGAGGTGCCGACAAGCGCCACTCCGGAACGTGAGACCAACGACAGAGCCGTGTCGCCACGGACTTCGTCACACGCACGTACACAGCGGGCGCACACGATACAGAGGTTGTAGTCCCGGTCGTAGAACGGGTCGTCAGTATGGATCGGCAGATCACGGCGGTGATAGTTGAGCGATGAGGTCATGTCCAGCTTCATGAAGCGGACAGTGTCCTTAAGCTCACAACGTTCATTCTTGGGGCAGATCGTGCAACGGTCGGTAACGCCGACGTGACGTTGGCAGATATCTTGAGGTCCACAGAGCTCAGCACGGTGGCAGGTCAGGCAACCGTGGGGATGCTCTGACATAAGCAGGTCCGTGATGCCACGTCTGAGGTCCTGGACCTCATCGGTGTTGGTCTCCACGATCATGTCCGCCATGACCGGGGTTGTGCAGGACGCTTGGATGCCTTTGCGGCCTCCAGCCTCGGTAGACACAACGCACATCCGACATGCGCCGTAGGGCTTCATGCCGGGGAAATAACACAGATACGGGATGTAGGTATCGGAGTCCTGGGCGGCCTGGATGATCGTCTGACCGGGCCTGGCCTCGATCTCCTGACCGTCCAGCATAAATTTGATCGTATCTTCCGCCATACGGGGCAGTCTCCTGGGAGCTAAGTTTTCGGCCTAGCGGCCGATGACGGTTGATCTAAGGTCGTGTGCGGGTCGGGGTAACCATCTGTCCTTCGCCGCATGCGCCCGTCGGGCATTTCTTGTCGTGCATGTGTGAGTTGAAGTCGTCTTCGAAGTACTTCAGGGCCGACGCGACCGGGTTGTAACCAAGCTGTCCGTGTCCGCAGAGCGAACCCATGCGCATGCTCGCGCCCATGCGTTCCATCAACTCGAGGTCGTCTTCACGCCCTTCGTTCTGCGAAATGCGTTCGAGCGTTTCGACCATGTGCGTCATGCCGAGTCGACACGGGAAGCATTTCCCGCAGGACTCGAACTGGTTGAACGACATCAGGTTTCGTACAAGGTTTACGGCACAAACATCTTCGTCACCGACGATTATGCCGCCAGAGCCGAGGCTGCCTGTGGTCTTTGCAATCGAGTCGAAATCTATGGGCGAGTCGAAGCCCTCTTCGCCGATCGGCCCGAACAACGGTCCGCCCGCCTGGAACATCTTCATCAACTTACCGTCTCGAATCCCGCCGGCCACGTTTTCGACCGCTTCACGAATTGTGAGAGAGCCCATCGGAACCTCGTACATGCCGGGACGGTTTACTGCCCCGGTGATGCAAAGGATTGCGGTGCCGGATGTGGATTCGATCCCGACGCTCTTAAATGCATCGGCGCCGTCACGGATGATTGTCGGTGCGTATGAAAGCGTTTTGACGTTGTTGATATTGCTCGGCTTACCCCAGAGACCTGCCGCTGCGGGGAACGGGGGTCGGTAGCGGGGCTGGGAGCGCTTGCCCTCGATGGCCTCCATAAGAGCGGTCTCTTCACCGGCAACGTACGAATCTCCCGTTAGTGCGACCTCCACGTCGTAACTGAAGTCGCTACCCAGGATGTTCTGGCCAAGTAGACCAGCGGCATAAGCGTCCTGCACGGCCTTGCGGGAGTTTTCGATCGGAAGGGTGTGACCCTGCCTGATGAATATCACGCCGTTTGACGAGTTTGTGGCGTACCCGGCGAGGATCAGTCCTTCAAGCAGGGTATGCGGGCAACTCTCCAGAATTCCCTTGTCGTTGAATGCCCCGGGGTCGCCCTCTTCGCAGTTACAAAGGACGTACTTCACAGGAGCCGGGTTGGGAGCGAGGAAGCCCCACTTAACGCCGGTCGGGAAAGCGGCCCCACCCCTGCCACGAAGGCCGGAGTTCTTGACCTCGTCCAGCACCGATGCCGGGTCCATATCTCCCAGCGCCTTATCCAGAGCGCTGTACCCGCCGTTAGCGATGTACTGGCCCATCTCTCGCGGATCTATATCACCCGCCAGTTTAGTGGCGAGTCTGGTCTGCACTTCCACCGTTGGTAATTCGGTCAACCGGGGAATAGCGCCGAGACCTTCCGGCCGTTCAGTACCGTCCCATGCCAACGCCTTATCCGGGTCCGCCCTACCGGATTTCAAATGAGCGGCGATAACACCTGGTGCCTCGTCAGCGCCAAGATTGTTGTAGAAAACGCGGGAACCACCGGGTATCTGAACATCGATGAGAGGCTCGGCGTAACAGAGACCCATCGAACCAACGAAACTTACGTTTGCCTCAGTTCCAAGGGCTTCTTTCAGGGCGTCATAAGCTTCCTCAGCCCCGGCGGCCTCTCCGGACGTACCCAGTCCGACACGGATCCACGGTTTGTCTCCGGCCGTGAGCCCCTGCCATTCTGTGTCTGCCTTCTGTCGAAGTTCGTTAAAAGCTACCGACATGTGGCCTCACCCGGGGTCGATCGATCTGACCGAATGCATGTAATCGTGAAAGACACGCTCATTACGCGCCCTTAAGTCCGTTGACCACAGCCGCGGCCGAATCTGGTGTCTGTCGACCTTTCATGTGGTGGTCTACCGCTATCACAGGGGCCAGGGCGCACGCACCCAGGCAGGTGCTGTAGCGGAGCGTCAACTTGCCGTCTGCAGTCTCACCCTCTTCGTCTACGCCCAACTCCGAGTGAACCCGAAGCATGACGTTCTGCGCACCGCCAAGGTGGCAAGATGGCCCCCAACACACGTCGATGGTGTGGTCTCCGGGGGGAGTGAACCGGAAATTCGTATAGAAAGACGCCACGCTCCACACATCATTGATGGTGGATTTCATGTGCGTCGCGGTCTCTTCTATTGCCTCATCCGGGATGTAATGAAGTTCATCCTGGACTGCGATAAGCGAAGACAGAACCGTAACTGTTGGCTGCTGCTGTGCTTGCAGAGCCTTCCGTGACCGTTCTCTAAGCTCATCGCTGGAGGGGGACTCGTCGCTGGCGATCGTCTGGCCGTCGCTCAAGCGTAGCTCCTCGATTCGTAAAAAATTGACTTTGCTAAAGGCATCACAAATATATCAGGGCCGTTCAGGGGCAGCAATCCGCGGACGGTCATAATTGATCGAACGAATCAGGATTGGCGGAGGTTTGAAACCGAATGCTCATCCGTTCAACAACTCAAGCACCGCGTCGTGAAGCTTCCCGTTGGTGGCGACGAGGGTCTTCAGATCGATCCCCCGATTCCCAGCGCGGTCCGTTGCCCTGCCACCCGCTTCTTCAATGATGGAAGGCATCGGCGCAACGTCCCAAACGGACATAAGAGGATCAATGTGGATGTCTATCCGTCCGGTGGCCACAAGCAGAATCCCGTAACAATCACTCCAACCGCGATCGTCGGCCACCGCCAGGCGTACACGGTTGTAATCCTCGGTGGTGCCTTCTTCATCGAAATAGCGCATAGAGGTCGTGGACATGAAAGCATCGCCAATCTCGGATACATCTGATACCCGAGCGGGACGGATCTCGGTTGGGAATGTTTCGCCCTCCTGAAGTGGGGTAACGCTATTTGCCCACCACGCGCCCAGTCCGGAACCGGCCCAAACGATCTCATCAAGCGCCGGGAATGAGACCACTCCGGCAGCGGGCTGACCGTCCAGTTCGAGTCCGATCATCGTTCCCCAGAGCGGTACGCCCCGTATGAACGAATCAGTGCCATCGACCGGATCCAGGTACCAGCGGTATCCGGTGTTCCCGGACTGTTCTCCAAATTCCTCGCCCAGGATGGCGTCGTTTGGAAAGGCTGCTTCAAGGCTTGCCCGGATAAGCTGCTCGGCTTCTTTGTCTGCCCGGCTGACCGGGGATCCGTCGTCCTTGGTTTCGACGACCAGTTCGGTCGATCGGAAGTAGCCGAGAGCGTGCTCACCCGCAGCCCGAGCCGTGCCGACGGCGAACTCAAGCCGGGAGCGGAGGTCGTTATTTTCCGTTCCAGCCATCAAGTCCACCTGTCGGCACGTGTACGGGCGTAGTTGCGATACGTCGCCTAGACAGCGCCGTCCGGTGCGCCGGCCATCCGAGCGACAGCGACGTCTTGAGTCGTGTCCCGCTGGATTGTTGGCGTGAAGGTAATGTCGTCGATCATGGTGCGGTGCGGGAGTGTAGCAGCGAGCAAGATACCCTCTGCGATGTCCTCCGGCAGCATCATCGTCGAACGCGCCTCTGCATCCGGGACGTGAGGGCGATTGTTGAGGATGGGGGTGTCCACCTCAGCCGGGTAGATCGTGGTCGCCCTGACGCCTGACTGTCGCAACTCCCCTCGAAGGTTGTCCATGTACATCTTCGCCGCCGCCTTTGCGGGCCCGTAAGCCACCCCGCCAAGCAGACCACCACGAAGAGCGGCCATGGAAGAAACGAGGATTACGGTGCCTTCGCCGTACTCAAGCATGGCCGGCAGGAGGAGTCGGGTCAGCTGCGCCGGACCGGCGGCGTTTACGGCATAGACGCTGTCGAACTCTTCGCGGGAGATCCAGCGTGCGCTCCGAACCTTGGAGCTGTGTCCGGCGTTGTTGACAAGGATGTCGACACGCCCGTGCTTCTCAAGCGCGTACTCGGCAAGCGCTTCGATGTCTTCTTGCACTTCCATGTCTGCAGTCTTGGCCGTGATTTTGGCACCGGTGCCTGAAATCCTCGCGACAACTTCGTCCAGCGGACCCTGTCGACGCGCCGCGATCACAAGTTCTGCACCCTCGGCGGCAAACATTTCAGCCGCTTTCTCTCCGATTCCTGTACCTGCGCCGGTTATCAGCGCTACCTTGCCGTCCAACTTACCCATGGAACGTCCTCTCGGTAAAAATTAATACGTAAAAGCAGGGATCAGAATCGGTCCCTGAACGGTCTGGAAAAGCCGCCGGAGTCTAGCACAGGGTCATTGCCATGACGGGCCATTTGGTGCGGCGTTTAAAGCCTTGCTCTGCGTTCGGACAATCGCATCCGCTGGATTCTTGATCCATCCTGACGACGTGGGGCGTAGGAATGTATAGCAGCACGCGCGTCGGGCGGAGCAAGCCCCGCCCGTACCTGTACCAACGTTTTAAAAATACAGTTGCCTTGCGTACCAACACCGTTGGACGAACACTTGCCCTCTCTCCCTTATGCGGGAGAGGCTTGGGGTGACGGGGATCGCCACCGGCAATCGGTTGACCACAGTAAGGCCGTTGATTCGTATAACGATGTGCTCGATGGACCCGGTCCTTCGAGAACCTCAGGACACGGTACGCGAGCGCCCATCCCGTATCACGCGCCCTTGAGCATGCCTGCAGCAACCTCACGGCCCATGCGAATGCTGTAGTTCGTGCCGCGGTCTTCCGGGTAAATCTGAGTTGTGTTGGCCAAATACAGGTTCCCGATCGGGGTCTTGTGCTCCGGGAGTTGCGCCGAGTAGTTGGTGCCGATCACCGGCTGGGCCGCGCTCACCTTGTTGTGGT
>JABIGL010000067.1 GCA_018650185.1 Chloroflexota bacterium | reverse complement strand
ATGCGAAGTACAGCTCCGGGAGTCGGTCCATGAAGATAAAGACCCGGTCGCCGCGCTCGAGGCCGAGTTCGGTGGCGACGTTTGCCCACTTGTTGGTCTGGGCCTTCATGTCTGAGAAGGTGTAGATCTCCTCCTCGCCGTTCTTCCCGGCCCAGATCATTGCAACCTTGTCGCCGTGGCCGTGATCCACGTGGCGGTCGATCGCCTCGTACGCTTTATTCAGGCCGCCGTCAGGCAACCAGTCCAGTTCCGAGTACATGTCGGTCCACTCGAAGCCCTTTGTCGCTTCGTCACGGTCGACGAGGTTTGGCTTTACGGCCATCTCGGAAATTGCTGGCTTGATGATCGGATCGAACGGCACTGGTACGCCTCCGGAGGACGCTGAGGTTCCGACTGTTTAGTGGGGGGATGAGGATACCGGACGTGAGGGCGTCCGGCAAAAGGCTGCGCACGTATCCCGCGACCAATGACGTCACGCAAGCCGATTATGCTCACTCTTCGGCTGGTGGCGCATCGTTCGGGGCATGACGCTGTTGCTTGTGTCGCGGCTGGTCCTGGAGTGGGTAGAGCGCGTCCGGGACTGAGGCGTTCACAAGACCAAGGAGTCATGTCAACTCCGCACGTGCCGATTTTGTCTGCTCGGCCTACTTCGGTGTTCGGCATCGCATTGTCACTCAGCGTCTACTTTACCTCGGCTTAAGTACCGACTTTATTGTCGCTTCCACGGTCCTCGCTCCCTAGTTCAAGCATTGGCACAGCACAAGTGAAGGCGGGCGCTCCGACCTGAATTTTGAAGGAATTGCTCTCTCCATAATGTAATGTCATGGTCGCCATCGGCATGTTAAATCGAGCATTGAAAACACCACATTAATAGTCATGAATAAATGTGTGATCAATACCTCACGTATTCCTCATAAAGTGTGTGTGTTATCACTATAGAACAAGAAGTCATCGGGAGTAATATATATCTCGTTTCGAATCGGTTTTCGTTGAAGTGTTGATGAAGCTTCCGTTGATGAGAATGTGGTGTGAGCGATGTGGGTGATGCAACGAAGTGAGCGTGGGAATTCAAAACCGACGTACCTGTGGATCTTTATCGGCGCCTCGTTTTTACTGGCGTTTGCCAGCTACTTTGGTTCGATCACAACCGAAACGACCGCTACGGGCGTTGTTGTAACCAAATGGGGGATGACTGGGCAATCGTGGACCGTAGAGGTCCGGCCCACGTCTTTTGGACCTCTCGACCGAAATCCATCCAACGTAGCGGCGGGTCTTTATCGGATCCGTATGCCTTACAATGAATCCGGGTGGTATAAATTCGACATTAATTTAATTAATCCGACAGAAGTCGCGAATTTATTAAATAATTTCACTATGTGCATCTCGGCCGTACCCGCGGCGGTGTCTGAATATAACCTCATTCAGGACCATAGCTTATTCGTCGCGATGGATCGTACGACAAGTATCACCCAGCCACCTTGCTCCCTTATTACACTCGACCGTCCGCACACCGTGTTCACCGTGGATTCGCTCTTCGGAACCGTTACCGATCAATACGAAAGAACGAAACACTCCCCCGAATTTTCAGGCTCTGCATGGCGGGTTTTTGATGTGGGCATTATCGATGGTGACATCAGTTTTCGTTCTAATTCACCCGAAAGCTTTCCAAGGCTCTATCTCTCCGTAGATCCCGCATAGGTACACAACAGTCGACCAGGCTTCTCTCTCTCGTTGACCGTTATCCGGTGCCGGGACATAATCGGGCCTCTGTAGTCACCAAATCACCCCGGGCGTGTTCGTCATGGACATCACCGGGGCCAATTAGAGGAGCCACTCAGACTTGTCTGACGAGAATCCAATCCTTCTGGAACGCGATGGTTCAGTAGCCATCGTCACTCTTAACCGACCCCACGCCATGAACGCGCTCAGTCGTCAGCTTTTCACCGATCTGTATGACACGATGGATATGCTCGACGCGGACGACGAAACATCGGTGATCGTCGTCACAGGCGCGGGCGATCGCGCTTTTTCGGCAGGCGCCGATATTAAAGAGATGGCGCGGCTGGCTGAGGAGAATGTTCCGCCGCCGTCCAGTAATTTCTCGGAGCACTCCTGGCGATTCGCCACAGGCCGCAAGCCCCGCATCGGCGCGCTCAACGGACTCTGCTATGGCGGCGGTGGCGTGCTTTCGACCTCGTTCGACATACGGGTCGGTTGTGACAAGACACGGTTCCGCTTCCTGGCCGTGACCTATGGGCGGATCAACAACACGTGGCTGCTACCGACCATCGTCGGGCTGCCGATGGCGCGTGAATACCTGCTTACGGGCCGTGTGGTGGAGCCGGATGAAGCACTTTCTGCCGGACTATTGAACCACCTCGTCCCACAGGACCAGGTGCTCACAAAGGCCGTTGAGATTGCACAGGACATCGCCAAGAACGACCAGCGCATGGTGCAGGGTGCCAAGCGTTTGATTGACGGCAACATAGGCCGGGGCTGGCGTGAGCAGTTTGAAGAAGAGTTGGAAGAGCAAGCGACGAGGCTCGCACCAACGCCGGTACTTGAGGGATTCAAGTCCTTCATCGACCGCAAGGGAACGGGCTAAGGCACAGCCTCCCGTCAGTTGACCAACCTGGAAAGTAAGAGGCCGGACCCCGGAGTGAACGTCAACTGGCGCTCACCCCTGGAATCCGGCCTCTACAGGTTCAATGTCTGGCGTCGATTACTACGCCGGGCTGGCTCCCGATAGTGCCCTTTCGTCGGAGGGAATGCGGAATGTGCCAACCACCGTCTTCAGACCCTGCGCCATCTCGGCGAGTGTCTCGGACGAGGCGACCACCTCTTCGACCTGCGCACTCATCTCTTCCGCACCCGCAAACGCCTCCTGCGCTGAGGCGGTGCTCTGCTCCGTAATCGCAACGATACCTACTATCGCCTGCTCAACGTTCGAGCTTGAACCGCCCATCTGTTCTGCGGTCGCCGCGTTCCGCACTGAGACTCCGGCCACAGACTCAACCGTCCGGACTGTGTCGTCTCCAGAAACACTACCTTCCTCGGCACCGGCAGAGATCTGCTCGATCTGACCAGTAACCTCCGACATCAAGTCGATGATCTGCTGCAGTGCGCCCGAGGCCTTCTCGGCCAGTTCGACGCCTGCCGCAATCTACTCTGTTCCTTTGTTGGTGGCCTGCATGGAGTCTTCGACCCCGTCTGGACCACTTCAATGAGTCCCGCGATCTCCTTCGTCGCGTCGGTGACACGTTCGGCAAGTTGCCGGACTTCCTTTTTCTCCGCAGATGCCGCATTGGTGAGTTCCACAAACACGTTTTGCGTCTTCAGCCTTCGGTGGTTGGGTAGTACCCGAAAGTCGCGAATGAATTCACTTTTATTGCATTCGCACCATTTGCCTTCGCCCGGGCGTTCGGCGCCTGCATCGCGTTAGAGACGTGACACTTTTAATTTCCTGGATGCTCAGATAGGCGAAAAATGGGTTCAATGAGGATTCGCTTGAGTGATGGCGGGGAACGTCTATCGTCCAGTCCGGTCGTCCACGGACGGATGTATGATCTGCGCACTCACCGTCTGAAATTAGATATCGGGCCCGCCACCACCGTGCGGGAGACTTCTGGAGGGGAACTGATGACCAACGGCACCGAAACAAAGACCAAAGGCGCACTGGACGGCGTCCGGGTTCTTGACCTTGGCCGCTATCAGGCAGGACCACGCTGCGGACTCATGTTTGCCCGATTAGGCGCAGACGTGATCAAAGTGGAGGCACTCAAGGGCGACGAGAGTCGGACCAACGGCCCACGGGTCAGGGGACAGTCCGCTTACTGGGTCCAGTACAACTCGGGCAAGCGCAGCCTCTCGATCAACCTCAGGACTGAGGAAGGCAAAGAGGTTCTGCGTGATCTGGTGAAGGTGTCTGACGTTCTTATCCAGAACTTCCGGCCAGGTACCATCGCAAAAATGGGTTTTGGCTACGAAGATCTGAAAAAGCTGAACAAGGGCATCGTCATGGTCAACGTGTCCGCGTACGGGCAGTACGGCCCCTTCAAGGACCGCGTCGGATTTGACACGATCGGCCAGGCGATGAGCGGATTGATGTCCCTCACAGGTCCGCCGGAGGGTGATCCCACGGTTCAGCCATTCCCCTTGATCGACCGCATCACCTCGCTCCACGCAACCATCGGCGCGCTGGGTGCTCTGTATGAGCGACAGTTCTCCGGCGAAGGACAGGCCATCGATGTCTGCCTAGCAGACACAGGGTTCACCACGTGCGAGATCCCGCTGACCGCTTTCCTGGGCGCCGGCATCGTTCCGGAACGCCAGGGCAACGGAGACGGGGTGGCCAACTCATATAAGACGACCGACGGTCACGTTTACCTGGCCGGTGCATCCAGCGACAACATTTTCCCCCGGCTTGCCGACACCATCGGACGCCCGGAGTGGAAGGACGACCCTCGCTGGCAAGACAGGACAGGACGCGCAGAAGACAGCGGTGAGATCGAAGCGGCGCTCATCGCCTGGTTCGGTGAGCGGAGCATGGATGAAGCGGAGAAAACGCTCAACGCTGCCTCCATTCCGTGTGCACCGGTTAACGACATCCCCCGTGCGGCGATGAGCGAGCATCTGAAGGAACGCGAGGTGCTCGTGGAGGTCGACGACCCGGTCGCCGGGAAGATCCACGTCTCCGGCAAGATCGTTAAATTCAGTCGGAGCGATGTGCCGGTCGGCTCGACGCCGACAATCGGACAGCACAACGAAGAGATCGTCGGCGACCTGCTCGGGAAGAGTGCGGACGAGATCGCAAGTCTTCGCGAAGCCGGCGTGATCGGTTAACCAGCGAAAAGCGTCTGGCGGTTGGTGCCCTGTTGTGGGATACCGACCGCGCAGACGTGCTCGTCTTCAAATAATGTCGCGACGTGCGACATGCCCATTAGACGTTGTGCGTGGACCAGCTACGCGGCTATCATTCTTTGATCGTCTCCCGCCGGACGAGCCCACTTGTGGCTTAGCGCCCCGGCATTTCGAGTCGCAGCATCCAGGTGACAGACCGCGCTCCGGACCTTCCGCCGCCGGGTCACACCTGATTCAGCCCTCTCCTGAGCATTGATTCATTTCGTGTTCCGGGGGCACATGGAGGACCAGATGAAAGTCATATTTTTGAAGGATGTCCCGCCGAACGCACGCGCCGGCGACATCAAGGATGTCAAAAACGGTTACGCCAGAAACTTCCTGCTGCCCCGAGAGCTAGCCACGCTGGCGACCGCAGGTGAGCTGAAGCGCGTTGAGAGCCTGAGGCGTGATGCCGAGGTTCGACGGGTTAAAGAGGCCGAAGAGTGGCGCGACGTCGCTTCAAAGCTCGCAGAAGAGCCCGTCGAGATTCTCGTTCGCTCAGGACCGCGTGGCCGACTCTACGGGTCCGTCACCAACACGATGCTGGCCGAACGGCTGACCGAGATATCAAATGTCCAGATCGACCGACGGGGCATTCGCTTCGATACTCCGGTCCGCATGCTCGGCGAATACGTTGTACCTATCCGATACTTCGAGGGTGTAGACGGACAGGTAAATCTGAACGTTGTGTCCATAGACGGCGGCGCAGAAGCAGCAGCTATGGAGGCAGCCCTGGAAGAGGGCATCAGCGGTGACGGCACTGGTGAGATGTCCCTCCTTGAAGAGTTTGAGGCTCGACGTATCGCACGTGAGGCAAAGGAACGCGGCGAGGACGACGAGGGTGAAGAGGGCGGTTCCGACTCAGACGACGGCGCTGAGGAATCTTCAGACGAAGGCGAAGCGGAGAGCTCAGAGGAATAAGCTAAATTGCAGGCGGATCGGCTTCCACCCCACGACATAGAATCTGAAGAAGCCGTTATCGGCTCGCTGTTGGTAGATAACGAAGCGCTAACACGTGTCGCCGGATTCCTGGACCCCGATGATTTTTATCGGGAGAGGAACCGTTGGTGTTACGAAGCCTGCTTTGATCTATTCCAGCGCCAGGAAGCGATCGACCAGATCTCGGTGGCTCACGAGCTTGAGCGCACCGAGAGGTTGGCCGACGTGGGCGGGACCGCCTATCTTGGCCACCTGGTTGAGATCCTGCCGACGTCGATGCACGTCGAGTTTTACGGACGCATAGTCCAACGCACCTCGACGATGCGTAAGCTCATTCGCGCTGCCTCGGACATATCCGAGATTGGTTATGAAGAGGACGCTGACGTTGACGGCGCGCTGAGCCGGGCAGAGGACGCACTTTTCCAGATCCGGGCGAGCGCACCAACCCGTGACTTTGTCCCTCTAAGCGAGTCGCTGGACCCGTTCCTTGAACAGACATCACCGCTTACCGACATGGACGGTCTGGAAGGCCGACCAATTGGCACGGGGTTCAAGGATCTCGATGACCTTCTTGGCGGAATGAGCCGGTCAGATATGATCGTGTTGGCGGCACGGCCAAGCGTAGGCAAGAGCATGCTCGGTCTGAATTTCGCCAGAAACTCAGCCGCCGGAGTCGGCATCGGGTCCGGAGCGACCGTCGGAATCTTCTCACTTGAGATGGGCAAAGAGCAGATCGCACTGCGGTTGCTATCCGCCGAAGCCCGCGTCGACATGCACAACCTGCGTATGCGTCTCCTCAGTGAACAAGAGCAGGAGCGGGTTGTTGACTCCGTTGGTGTGCTGTCTGACCTGGCAATCTACATCGACGACACTCCGATCCAGTCAGTTGCGGAGATGCGGTCCAAGGCACGACGACTCCAGATGGAACACGGCCTCGATTTCGTTGTGATCGACTACATGCAGTTGATCCGCGGGAACAGCCGTCGGAGTGAAAACAACCGGGCGCAGGAAGTCTCAGAAATCTCTCGCTCTATTAAAGGGATGGCCCGCGACCTGAACGTCCCGGTCCTTGCCCTCTCCCAGTTAAGTCGAGCCATCGAGCACCGTACGTCACACCGGCCGATGCTCTCCGACCTTCGTGAAAGTGGTTCTATCGAACAGGACGCCGACGTGGTCATGTTCATCCACCGCGAAGAGAAGTTCATCACTGAAGAAGAGTGGGTACGTGACAATCCCGGGCTTATCTACCCGCGTGGGCTCGCTGAACTGATAGTGGCAAAGCACCGTAACGGCCCTACCGGCAGCGTCGAAGTCGCAGTCAGAGACGCGTGGGGACAGTTCCAGGACAACTCCCGCCGACCTGTCGACTCACAGGCTTAGCCAGAATGGCAGACCGTCCAGCTCCGTCTAGTGGAGACGGCACGCGCCGAGACTCTCAGCCGTTTCCCGTGGGCTACAAATCAACGCCTGTGCCCAATCCTCTGCTCTCGAGCCTTCTGGAAGAGATAGACGATCTCGACGAGTTGAAGGTCACGCTCAGGGCTATCTGGTTCCTACACCAGCGTCGTTTGTTCCCTTCCTCTATACAAGCGTCCGATCTTTATTCCGATAGGACCACGTCAGCGATGCTTCGCTCATCCGGTGCGGAGCTGGAAGGACGGGTGTCAACGGCACTGGAAAACGCGGTCCGCCGTGGTACGCTGCTGGCAGTACGTGGGGACGATGCAGAGACACTTTATCTGTTGAACTCTGACACCGTTCGCCGGGCTTTGGAAACTTCGCATCCGGGTTGGGAGCGAGTTGCTCCGGCAGAGACGTATCCTGGGCAGGCAGACGCCGGTCTGCGTTCGTCCGTATTTACGGATTACGAGCACAACATTGGAACCCTGACCCCGGCGATCTCTGACACGCTCAGGGACGCGCTGGAAACATACCCTGAACAGTGGATCCGCGAGGCGATAACGATCGCTGCGCGGGCGAACGCCAGAAACTGGAACTACATGGCCGCCGTCCTGAGAGGATGGGCGGAAGAAGGCAGGCCGGATGGAAAGCCTGGATCAAATACTGACTCGACTCGCTCAGACGAGTACATCCAACGCTACCTCGATGCGCAACGAGCCAGAGGCAACCGCTGAGGGACAGCCGCACTGTGACATCTGTGATGATGCCCGCTGGATCAGACTTGGCGAGCCGATGGGTAGCCCGGGCTTCGGCAAGATGGTCGCCTGCGAATGCCAGGAAGAGAACTGGAATAGCCGCCAGGGTGAGCGCCTGAAGCGTTACGCCAATCTTGGTCCGCTAGATCGGTTACGTTTTGATACCGCTTTGCCGGAGGGACGCGATGGTTTCGCAGATCCGGCGACGTTTGCTCCAGCGCTTGAAGCCGCAAGTCTTTACGCAGAGAACCCGGATGGCTGGCTTGTCATCCTTGGTCCGTCCGGATCTGGCAAAACACACCTTGCCGCGGCCGTCGCAAACCGTTGTGTTGAGGATGGTCGTCCGGTTTTCTTCATCCCCGCTTCCCAGCTTCTCGATCAACTGCGTCCTTCCGGGTTCTCCAGCGGTGAGAGTGATGAATGGTCCGATACCGAAAGCCTGTTCCAGCAGGTCGTAAACGCACCATTGCTGGTTCTCGATGATCTCGGCGCGGGTAACCAGACGCCCTGGGCTGAAGAAAAAATGGATCAGATCCTGACCAGCCGATACAACGCACGTCGGCCAACCGTTGTGACTTCTGGAATGGACCGACTCACACTCCCGGACCGCATGCGCACGCGTCTCCTCGACCCGGATCTCGCCACCGTTTGTGAGATCACCGCTCCTTCCGACAAATCCGTTCCCACGGTAGGAGACATTCCGGCGCGGATGATCGAGGCGATGACGTTTGAGTCGTTCGATCCCAGGGGCGGAGCGGGTGCGACCCGTGCTCATCAAGAGGTCCTCAGGGACGCACAGGGAACGGCGAAGGCGTTTGCTGAGCATCCGGACCGATGGCTCTACATGGCCGGACCCACGGGAACGGGTAAGACACACCTGGCCGTGGCCATCGCGGGGCTACGCACGTCTCTCAGACTCCCCGTAACTTTCGCGTTCGTCCCGGACCTTCTTGATCACTTGAGGCAGGCTTTCAGCCCCGAGAGCCGTGTCAGTTATGACCGGTTGTTCGAGCAGATTAAGAATGCCGAGCTACTAATACTGGATGATCTAGGCGCACATAGCTCTACGGCCTGGGCTGAGGAAAAGCTGTACCAGCTCATTGTCCATCGGTACAACTCTGCCCTCCCAACGGTTATCACCAGCCGCGTACTACTATCAGACCCGGACCAGGACGATGGTGATTCCAGGGCCTCATTCTCCGCTTCCATAATGTCCCGCCTTCGGGACGGATTGATGGTGAGTGAGCGCATCCTGAACGCACCAGATTACCGAAATCGTGGCTCCGCAAAGCCTCAAGCACGGCGCGCTCCCAACGCACGCGGCCGAGACACACGCGGTCGGGGCCGCCGATAGATGGAGCGAGACGAGACGGACCAGGTCGAGATAAAACAGAAGTATCCGTTCCGTGACGGCTGCGTTTTTTGCAAGATCTCGGAAGGAAATGAGCCGGCCCGTTACCTCGCACCCGATGGAGTAGAGACAGAAGATCGGTCCGGCGTGAGTGGCGACGGACCGCTGGCATTTCGAAACCGACTGACATGGTTGAGGGTGATGGCACTGGTGGTGCCTCCCGGACACCCATCTCAAGAACAGATGTGGACAGATCGAGACCTTTATGTCCCTCTAATCCCTTATGCGCTCGCGCTCGGGCGCGAGCTGACTATCGATAACCTGCCAGACGACACCGCCCCTGAGGGCTTCCGGGCGATCTCCAACTTTGGCCGTATCGCTCACCAATCTCAAGACCATGCCCACGTCCACATCATTACCCGTCCTGATTACGAAGCGATGCCGGAGGTGAAGGCAGATGCTCCCCCTCTTGATGCATCTTCCGGAGACATCGTCGTCGAATCGGCGGAAGTAATCAGCGCTCCCTGGAGCGTCCGCATAACCCTTGCGGGGATCACTACTCAAGAAAAGATGTGGGCGGATCCACGCCTGCCGGATCTGATCGATTCAACAATCGCGCTGGCGGAGAAAGAATCTCCCGAGGGCTACAGGCTGGCGGCCGAATTTCTGCCGGTGGACGGACTGGGTCCGGCGGGCCTATTCATCCTGGGCGGCGGACAGCTGGACCTCTACGCCTGAGGATTCTTCTGGGCGAAACGATCAAACGTTCCCCACAAGTGCTCCCGCCACCCTAGGCAATCCAGATAGAGCGAAGTTCCGGCAATTACGAACGGTTTGGACGTTTAGTCGTGTACCAATCGCTCTTTAGGTGTTGACGCACAGATTCAATCCCGTACCATCTGGCCTCAGCCTTCATACCTTCCCGAAGGTGGTCGCTGGACGTTTTACGTGGAAACCCACGCAGCGGCTCCTATGATTGGGATTCAAACCGGCCACGAGCGCCGGAGACAAGGAGGAGACGTTGGCAAGTATTTCGATTAAGAGGCCGTGGATACTCCTGGCCTCGCTAAGCCTGCTTCTCGTAGCAGCCGTCGCTTGTGGAAGCGATAGCGGCGGCGGGGCTGCCGGGCGTAGTGGTGCAGATCAAGATGCCTTCCGGGGCTTCGAGACGATCGCCACCAACACACCGGCACCTGCGGCAACAGCAGCTGCTACGACGGCACCCGCTACGGCTGCACCCGCAGCCACCGCAGAAGCGACAACAGCTCCCTCGATGAACGACGGTTCTGCCGTTCCGACCGGTGAAGCTACTGTCGCAACGAACGAGGTCGTCGCACCTAGCGGCACACCTCGGTTCTGCTCCGCAGGTTGTGCGGAAGCCATGTACATCTCTGGAATCATGGAAACCCTGTTTGCACCTGT
>JABIGL010000097.1 GCA_018650185.1 Chloroflexota bacterium | reverse complement strand
TTGGAGCGTCGTTTCTCGCCGGTGCTCGTTGAGGAACCGGAAACCGAGATAGCCGTAGAGATGTTGAAGTCTCTACGACCTCGGTACGAGGAACACCACAACGTGCGTATAACCGACGAAGCGCTGGACTCCTCGGTCCAACTTGCGCGTCGTTACGTTTCGGACAGGTTCTTGCCGGACAAGGCGGTCGACCTGATCGACGAGGCGTCAGCCAAGTTGCGCATCGAGTCGGACCGGATGCCGGACGAACTTCGTGAGGAGACGGACAAGATCCAGCGTCTTCGGGACGAAGAACGCGTCGCCTCTGATGGCCGTGACTACCAGACTGCGGATGCCAAAAAGGCAGAGCGGGAGATGTTGCAGTCAGATCACGAGGGACGGCTCTCCCGGTGGGAGGAGGATCACCCGCGGGACATGGTGGTTACATCTGAACTCATCGCCGCTCTCATCGCAGAACGTACCGGTATTCACGTCGAGAGGCTGGTCCAGGGCGAGGCAGACCGTCTCCTTCACATGGAGGAGCGTATTCACGAGCGCGTAATTGGCCAGGAGGCGGCGATATCGGCGCTTGCTGATGCCATAAGACGTGCACGCTCAGGCCTCGCCGATCCCAAGCGACCTATTGGCAGCTTCATATTCCTCGGCCCGACGGGCGTCGGAAAGACGGAGTTGGCGCGGGCGCTTGCCGAGTTCATGTTCGACGATGAGGACAACATGGTCCGGATCGACATGTCGGAGTACCAGGAAAAGCACACCGTCTCCCGTTTGATCGGCGCACCTCCCGGGTACGTCGGATACGGCGAGGGTGGGCAGTTGACGGAAGCGGTACGACGCAGGCCGTTCCGTGTGGTGCTGTTCGACGAGATCGAGAAGGCCCATCCGGACGTGTTCAACTCGCTACTCCAGGTTCTTGAAGACGGCAGGCTAACCGACGGAAACGGCCGAACAGTCGACTTCCGGAACACGGTCATCATCATGACGTCCAACCTCGGAACCGGGGCTGTGGCGCGTGATGCGATCGGGTTTGCCCCCCGGCCTGACAGCGTTCCAGAACAGGAGAAGTTGCGGTCCGACATCGAAGAAGCAATGAAGCGTGCGTTCAGGCCCGAGTTCCTCAACAGGATTGACGACATCATCGTCTTCGACCCGCTGACGGAGGATCAGCTCGGCCAGGTTGTGCGGCTTATCTCCAACGATGTGGATGAACGTCTTAAACAGATGGGTGTCACTCTGGAGCTGGACGATAGAGCTCTGGCGTGGATCGTCAAAGAGGGTGCGGACCCGGAGTACGGTGCGCGGCCCTTGCGTCGTGCCATCCAGCGTTTCGTCGAAAACCCGCTATCCAAGCGAATCCTTGGAGGCGAGTTCGTTGAAGGTGATCACGTCCGTGTAAGCCTCGGCGACGACGGACTGGAGTTCACGGCAGTTGTCCGATCAACCACAGATGAGGACGAAAAGTCCGAAGCAACTGTAGAGGTCGAGTCTTCCCGGGAGCCGGAGGCAGCGACCGCCGGGGACTAGGCATGGAAGACCAGTAGTCCCGACAAAAATGAAGTAATGGCCGGAGTTCCTGAATCGCGGGAGCTCCGGCCACTTTTTTGTCACGGAATCATTACGCGTCGGATTTCCGCAAATGATCTAATGTGGTCTGGGCGGTAACCTCAAGACCGGAGGCGTTTACACGGTATCGGTTGAAACCGGAACGTCTGTTTAATGAGGGATCCGAACTATCCCCAGCCGGTTGGATAACCAATTGCCCTGGCGTTCAAATCAAGCAGAATGCATCCGTACCTTGCGGGTGCGGGTGGCTGTGGGTTCTTGCGACGAAACCGTTACTATCCACGACTACGCCTGATGATGTCACGCTGGGGTGGGGCGGTCCTTTTGATAGGGTCGATAATCCCAAACCCGCTGTTCGATATCATCGGCCTCCTGGCGGGGAGCGTGAGATACCCGGTCCGGAAATTCCTGCCGATCGTGTTCGCCGGGAAGGCGATAAAGTCGAGCGGGATAGCCTACGGATGTTTTTACGGGGTTGGAATCGTGGAATGGATAGTTAATGCCGCCTGAGGACCCAATCGGAATACCTTTGGCAGATGCCGGGGTAGTACTTCTCGCCGCGGGCGGCAGCACACGCATGGGTGGCGACAAGATACTTCTGGACCTGGCCGGTAAACCGGCTCTGGCGTATTCACTTGAGGTATTCCAGAGTTGCGAACGTGTGAAAACGATCGTGATTGTGGCCTCAGAATCAAACCGAGACGCGGTGCGTGATCTGGTGTCGAACTCCGGATTTACAAAGGTGGTCGCCGTCGTTGACGGCGGAACCCGACGACAGGACTCCACGGCGAATGGCGTTGAACGTCTAGTCGCGGATGGACGTGACGATATTAAGTGGGTACTTGTCCATGACGGCGCTCGACCATTTGTGGATGAAGAGATGATCCACAGGGGTCTGACCGAGGCTGCGAAATGGGGCGCTGCTGCGCCCGCCGTTCCTGTCACCGACACCATAAGAAAGGTCGGTGATGACGGCGTTGAACGTCCGCTTGATCGGTCAACGTTGCGAGCAATTCAAACGCCACAGGTCCTGAATTTGGACGTGCTTCTTCCCGCACTGATAACTGCTGAAGATGTGACCGACGACGTTGCGCTGGTCGAGCTCGCCGGAGGACGCGTTGGACTCTTCGAAGGTGATCCTGACAACATCAAGCTCACGACCCCGGCAGACGTCGAGCAGGCTGAGGGCATAGCCGCGCGCCGGTTCGGCGGAAGCCCTTCCGTCGAGCAACGCTGGGGTACCGGTTTCGACGGTCATGCGTTCGCTACAGGCGGCCCCCTCAGGCTTGGAGGGGTAGAAATCGACCACGACCAGCACCTTGAGGGTCACTCAGATGGCGACGTCTTGCTTCACGCCATCGCATCCTCGGTGCTGGGCGCGGCGGGACTCGGAGACCTGGGATCCAACTTTCCTTCAAGCGATAGCGCATACGCCGGGATCGATAGTCGAGAACTACTGATTCGGGCGTCAACAATGGCCAGGGATGCGGGATGGGAGCCGTCATTTGTCGATGCTACAATCATCGCCCAGCAGCCAAAGCTGGCTCCGTACGTAGATCGTATGAATGAATTGATAGCCGATACGCTCTCTGTATCGGTCAAATCAATCAACATCAAGATCACATCTACCGACCATGTTGGGGCGATCGGACAGGGCGAAGGGATAGCCGCACAGGCCATCGCAACGCTCACCCGGAAGCCCACGTCCTGATCCGCCCCTGGAATACTGGGACTCACACGACTTCGGCTCACAATCCGACACAGACCTAACGAAACTTATGAAGCTTTACAGCACACTGACGCGTGACAAGCGTGACTTCGAACCTGCGGGCGACGCCGTGACGATGTACGTCTGCGGCATCACCGCATCAAACTCATCCCACGTCGGCCACGCCCTCAGCTCGGTCGTATTTGATGTGCTTCACAGGTACCTGGAGTTCCGTGGTTACGAGGTTCGCCGCGTCCAGAACTTCACGGATGTCGATGACAAGATCATCACGAAGGCCAACGAAGAAGGCTCCACGTCTGAAGAGGTCGCCGAAAAGTTCATCGGAGAATTCTTCGCAGACATGGACGAACTAAACGTCCAACGAGCGACGGTTCATCCACGGGCGACCAACGAGATCCCGGGAATCCTGCGGATGATCGAGGGGCTAATTGAGAAGGGCAACGCCTACCCGGCGACGGACGATAGCGGAAGTGTCTACTTCAGGGTCGACAGTGATCCGGAGTACGGCAAGTTGAGCGGCCGGACCGTTGAAGAGCTGCTTGAAGGCGTCCGCAACGAGGTCGAAGCGGGCAAAGAAGCACCGGCAGACTTCGCACTTTGGAAGGCGTCGAGGCCAGGCGAACCGGCGTGGGACAGCCCTTGGGGACAGGGGAGACCCGGCTGGCACATCGAGTGCAGCGCTATGGCGTTGGAGTACCTGGGCGAGACCATAGATATCCACGGCGGCGGTCTGGACCTGGTGTTCCCGCACCACGAGAACGAGCTGACTCAGAGTGAGTCGTACACCGGTCACAAGCCGTTCGCTCGATTCTGGCTGCACAACGGTCTGCTCCGTCTTGACGGCGCAAAGATGAGCAAGTCACTGGGTAACCTGGTGACGGTCCGTGACGCCCTGGACAGTAACTCTGCGGACGCCATCCGCATGTACATCCTGACCTCCCATTACCGAAGTCCACTGCTGTATGACGAGGACAATATCCACACGCAGGAGCGCGCTGCCCGACGTCTCAGGCAGGCGGCGACCGCAGAGTCTGCTGCGAGCAGCGGACAGTCAGTCGACCCGACGCCGTTCAGAGAGCGTTACATCGAGGCGATGGAGGATGACCTGAACACGCCTCAAGCGCTGGCGGCGATATTTGACCTTGCGCATGAGATAAACCGGGGCAGGGATGCCGGACACGAACTCGCCGGTGCGCAGTCTGAAATGAGGAGTCTAGCGTCGGTCCTTGGGTTGACGCTGACCGAGCCTGAGGCGTCTGAAGACGGCCTATCCGATTCCGATGTCGACGCCAAACTTACGGCTCGTGCGGACGCGCGTACCAACAGAGATTTTGCTGCTGCCGACGCTATCCGAGATGAGTTGGTTGAAGCCGGGATCGTCATTGAAGACGGACCCGAAGGGACAACCTGGAGCCGGATCTAAGGCCCCGCAGGGCAACTAATTTGGCGCGCGTCTTCGCCTGGTCTCCAACTTCTCGGTGATGACGGTTGGTCGGAGACGGTGGCTACCGGCCTTTGATCTCCGGCTTTCTGCGCTCCAGGAATGCTTTGCGCGATTCCTGACCGTCTTCACTGGCAAACGCTGTGCCGATGCTCTGTAGCTCGTAGCGAACCTGGGCTTCTAGATCGATCTTCGTCGCTTCTCGCACCACGCGCTTGGTCATCCGCGCCGCTATAGGTGAGATCGTCGTTAGCTCATGGCAATACTCGGCGAATCGGGCCTGGAACTGGTCGTCCGGAACGACTTCGCCAATCAGGCCTAAGGCCTGCGCTTCGGCGGCGTCCAGGCGCTTGTTCTCCAGCAAGAACCGCATCGCCTTTTCGTATCCGACTACTTGCGGGAGGCTCCATGACAGTCCGCCGTCCGGCGATCCGCCGATGCGAGAATAACCCGGGAACACCCATGCGCCCTCGGCAGCGATCCGCATGTCGCACACCATCGCAAGCGCCAGACCTGCACCTGCCGCAACACCGTTCAACCCCGCGACGACCGGCTTATCGCATCGCTGCCGGATAGCAAGCGGGAAGTGCCCGACCCAGCTCAGGTCATCGATCTGTGACTGTATCTCTGACATTGGGCCGCGATCGTCGGCATTGCCCGCGGGTGTGAGGTCGACACCGGAGCAAAAGCAGTCATCGATTCCGGTAATAGCGATCACCCAGACATCGTCGTCCTCGGTTGCCGCATCGATGTTGCGGATGATGTCCCAGGCGAGCGTCTGGGAGAGGGCGTTCTTTTTGTGCGGTCGATTTAGCTGGATGGTGCGAACGTGTCTGTCGTCCGTGACCATGATCTCGGGTTTGCCAGAGGATTCACGTGTGTCAGATGATGCGGTCATCCCAGTCTCTCAATGCCAGTGATGAGTCAAAGCTCGGCGCATTGTAGAGGGGATTGGTTATGGACCGCCGAGCGTAACCGGGTCTGCTGCGACAAGCCCTGCATAGGCTTCGAGAGCCTCAGGATGCGAATTAACAGTCATCCCGAGCGTAGCCGAGGGACCTTTACCAAAGGAGGAGGTTCAGGAACGACATACGTGAAGGTGGATTCTTTATCCTCCCTCAACTCAGCCCTCTCCCACCGGGAGAGGGGGCGCAATAGCCGTACGGCAGGACCCTTAGTTGAAGCGGGCGGTTAGTACTGCGATTACTGCGAAGAGTCCGGCCAGCACAATGGTGCCCCGGAACATGAACCGCTCAATGCCACGTCGAGTCCTGAAAGAACTCTCAGCCTGGCCGAACAATGTCGTGCCAGAGCCGCGTACCTGCAACAGGATTATCCCTGAGAGGGTGACTGCGATAATGATTTCAAGAACGCTTAAAAGATCGCTATTCATCAGTACTCCGCTGTGCCCCGGGTCTGACCGTTAACTCCAGACCTTCCGTCAGAATTCGGTCAAAGCCTTCAAGGCTGCTAACTAACGTTAACGTGCGGCCTTCACTTCCTCAAGAGTCTGGGTGAGCAGGTCTGCGGCCACTCCGGCGTCTGCGCGACCCCGTGTTGCCTTCATTACCTGGCCGACAAGGAACCGGACAGCGGTTTCTTTACCACCTATAAAGTCCTCTACGGCGTTCGGGTTGTTATCGATTGCTTCTTTGATTACCGGAAGCAGTTCGTCTGAGTTGCTGACCTTTAGAAGTCCGCGTTCTGCGACCACCTTGTCCGGGGCCGCGCCCGATGACCACATCTCCTCCAACACCTCTTTTGCGGCGGCGTTGCTGATGGTTCGAGCCTGAAATAGGCCCACGAGAGATGCGAGTTGCTCAGGCTCGATCTTCGTGTCGCCGATCTCCGAGGGTCCTTCGGGCGCATTGAGCAGTCGTGCGAGATCACCGTTTACCCAGTTAGCTGCCTCTTTGGCGAATGCCGACTGGTCGTCACCTTCAAGTCCTCGGGACGCGACCACGGACTCAAAATAATCCGCTGTGGCACGAGCGGACGTCAGTACGGCCGCGTCGTACTCGCTCAGGTCGTACTCGTCTTCAAATCTGGACTGTCGGTCGTCTGCAAACTCTGGAAGTGCAGAGGTGATCTCCTCCACCCAGGTGCGGTCGATCTCAAGCGGCGGTATGTCCGGCTCTGGGAAGTAGCGGTAGTCATGCGCCTCTTCCTTGCTGCGTTGAACAATAGTTACGCCCGCCTCGTCGTCCCAGCCACGCGTCTCCATTTCGACACGTCCGCCAGATTCCCAGACCTCGGGTTGTCGTTTGATCTCGTACTCGATGGCGCGCACTACGGCGCGCACCCGGTTCATGTTCTTGACCTCGACTCGCTCACGTAGCTCATCGGAGCCTTTCGGACGGACGCTTACGTTTGCGTCCACCCGGAAGCTGCCCTCTTCCATGTTCGCTGTGCCGACACCGAGGTAACGGATGATGTTCTGGAGTTTGAGGATGTAGGCCTCTGCCTGTGCCGATGTGTGGATATCGGGCTCTGAGACAACTTCCATCAAAGGTACGCCGGCGCGGTTGATGTCCATGAGGGTGTGAGAGTGGCCTGAAGAGCCGACGTTCTCGATGTGCGTAAGCCGCGCTACGTCCTCTTCCATGTGGACGCGTGTGATGCCGATGTGGGCATCGGGTTCGCCCTCAGGCTTGACGTCCATCCAACCTTCGTTACAGATCGGCATATCGAACTGGGAGATCTGGTACCCCTTCATCAGGTCCGGGTAGGGGTAGTTCTTGCGGTCGAACTTGGTAACTTCAGCAATACCGCAATTAAGTGCGAGTCCGATTTTTATTGCAGATTCGACAGCCGCCTGGTTGACCACGGGAAGGACACCGGGAAGTGCCATGCAGACCGGGCAAACACGGGTGTTCGGCTCGGCAGATTGATAGTCTGCGCCGCAGGAGCAAAACATCTTGCTCCTGGTATTGAGCTGGACGTGAACCTCAAGTCCAATTACGGCCTCGTATTCCACTATCGGAACGGCTCCTGACGCGCAAAATCGATTAGATGCTGGTTGGGCGCAGCCGCGTGTGGACGCTCTAAAACTGCGGGTTTGAGTATACCGCAGAGAGGCAGCGTTTCGGCATCGTACGGCGAACGTGAAAAGATCATAACCGGCGATGAATCTGGATCTTGTTCGCACATGTTGTGCTACTGTCTGCCAACTGCCGCATACCCTGGGGGGGTGCATCCGGCAAATTTACGGCACCAATGGACAGGAGTGAACAATGGCTTACATAGATCCCGTAGAAGTATCTCCAGAGGTATACACAGTTCTTTTTGAGAACGAATCTGTACGTGTTCTCGACATGACCCTGGCCGCCGGAAAGTCAGATGTCGAACATTCCCACACAGATGAGACTGTCATCTTCGTTAAGGGTGGAAATGCCCATATCGCTCTGCCGGATGGCAACGCGATGGATGCGGAATTGCCGGACGGCCACATCATGTGGCACGAGGCGTGGACTCACACGGTGAGCAACACCGGTAGTTCCGAAATCAAGGCGATCATCGTGGAGTCGAAGAGCTAACTACACTTCTGATCTCCCTAATAAGCCGCTCCCGGAATTGATCGGGAGCGGCTTATTTTGTTAAGACCTGAGACCCGGGGTCACGTTGATCTACTTGAATCTGCATGGGTAGGTAGGCGCAGGCAGCAAGAGGCGCGAAGATGGTTCGCGACGAAATTCGTTGACACATATTCGCAGCGTGTCTACTCTAATGTTGACCTTTTTGGTCAACATTAAATAATTGGCTGTGCTGTTAGGAATAAATCGAACGTAAGTAAAAAACGTTCGCCGACCGGCACAACTCAACTAATCAGGTAATAAATAATCCGGAGGCGCGCTGCTTGGCAACGCCCAACACGATCTCCCGTGAGAGTGATCTCTCCGGTGGCGAATACAAATGGGGATTCGTCACCGATGTCGAACAGGACTTCGCTCCCAAAGGGCTGAACGAGGACATAGTTCGTCTTATCTCGGCTAAAAAAGACGAACCGGAATGGCTACTCGAGTGGCGTCTCAAGGCGTATCGCCACTGGGTCAAGATGTCCAAAGATCAGGGTGAGCCTGACTGGGCGATGATCGAGTACCCGGAGATCGACTACGACGACATCTACTACTACGCCGCTCCGAAATCGACGCTGGAAGACGCACCCAAGAGTCTTGCTGATGTCGACCCGGAAATGCTTGCGACGTTCGAGAAACTTGGTATCCCGCTGCAAGAGCGAGAGAAGCTTGCGGGCGTAGCCGTTGATGCCGTATTCGACAGCGTGTCGGTAGCGACGACCTACACCGAACAGCTTGAGAAGCTCGGGATCATCTTTTGCTCCTTCAGCGAAGCGGTGAAGAATCACCCGGATCTCGTGAAGAAGTACCTCGGGTCGGTCGTTCCATACAGCGACAACTTCTTCGCATC
>JABIGL010000015.1 GCA_018650185.1 Chloroflexota bacterium | reverse complement strand
GTGCGACTCGAGTGGAAGAGAAGGTCGAAATCATGCGCGGACTATGGTCTGGAGAGCCGGTCACGTTCCACGGTAAGCACTTTGATCTCGACGAAGTCACGATCGGGTATCGATCCCATCAGCGCCCGGGCGTTCCGGTTCTTTTGGCAACCCATTCCGGAGAGGGACGATCCCGACAACCGGCGCGTGCAGCGAAACTGTCCGACGGAATCATCTCGATATCTGACAATCCGGAAGAGTTCGCCGCCGTACGCAATGAGGTGGCAAGGGAAGCCGGAGCGATAGGCAGATCACCCGATGAACTGCGTTCGGTCTACTACATGACAGTCAACCTTGATCCTGATGCCGAGAAAGGCCAGGAAGAGGGCGTCCGCTGGGTTACCGACTACTACGGATTGAACTTCTGGGGCGATCGCTGGGGTCCGTACGGGGACACAGAAGGCGTGATTGAGCGGATACGCAGCTTCAGCGCAGCGGGAGCGGACGAGGTGATCGTGCGCTTCGCGTCTTACGACCAGCCGCGTCAGATGGAACTATTTGAACGGAACGTCCTACCGGCGTTTCGTTAGCCCATACCCTGGCGTGCGCGCTTCCGCCACTCTTCCACCTCGGCGTTTTCTTCCTCACCCACAAGTTGCGGGTTGCCATCGTTGCCGTTGCTATTTTCGTCGTCGCCCACGCCGTCTTCCCAGTCACGGCCGCTTTCGGATGATCCGTCTCCACCGTATGCGCCGGACCGGTTTGATTCTGGACTTTTCATATCAGGGTCGATCCAATTGCCGCCACCCAGACCGGCCACGATCGCCTGTAAAAGGCGTTCTCCGTTGTCCGCCTTGCGACGGAGCACGGTCGACCAGCCGGGTTCTTCCGCTGCAGCCGCGATCATAGGACTTTGCGGGTACCCCGCCGGTGCCATGATTATCACATGTGTCTCGGGGCACGCTTCTGTAACTGCTTTTGCCAGGGGCAAGCCAGTGGGGTTCCATATTGGGTCGATGTCGACGATCGTCACATCCGGCTTCATCCGGAACACGGTTCCCTGGGCGTAGTTCCGCTGTGAAAGGGCCTGGGCTATCCACATGTCTGTGCGCTCAGCAAGTCGGGACACGACGAACTTGTGCAGCTTCGGAGACCCCGCCACGAAAATGGCGGTACGACCGTCGTGGGGGCGCAATGCCCTGCGGACGGGCTGCTGCGGCGCAGGCCGACGTGCTGGGCCTCGACCGGGCATGCGCTGAGGAGGGCGACCGCGACCCTGCGGCCGAGGACCACTCTGACCTCCGGGGCCAGCGGGACGCCTGGCTGGACCCTGTCCTGGCCTGCGCATCGGTCTCTGCATCCAATCCTCCGAATGCGAATCGCTTCCGTACGCGTATGACAATGACGCGTCCCGATTAATTACAACGGTCACAGCGTTACACGCCGCGTAACTCGCGTCGCCGGTGTGCCAACTACATCCGATTGCGGCAAACACGCGCGCCGTGAACCGGAAGACGATCTCCGCGTAATCGCCTATTCATGGATCGGCAGCCCCGTGTTGTCCCGTGACGTTCGGGTGCAATCTGACGTAGCATCCACGGCGAAACTCAAAGCGCTGCGTTCTCGCTGCTCCACCGGAATCGTGAATCGAAACGCACGCTCATTAAAACGGATATTGCATGGCTTCAGAGGACCAGCCCCAAACAGCGTCGTGCGTCCGGTGCGGGAGCGAACTCAGCCGCCACGCGTACGCGTTGCTGCTGAACGGAGTGCGCTCTCCACATTGCTTGAATTGTGCCGTTCAGTTCCGACCAATACTCAAACGGTCGCTGGTCGTCTGCCTGATCGTCGGTACCATCCTGACGGCTATCAATCAGGGGAACTTCCTGATGTCCGGTGACTTCCAGTCGGCAATGATCTGGAAGATTCCGATGACCTATACGGTTCCGTTCGTTGTGGCGACGGTCGGTGGCCTGCTGAACGCACGGGGAACGGTACGAAACTAGTCGGCGGTGACCTCTGCCGGAGCGTCCACGTAGTGCGGCATCACCTCTTCCGTGAAGAGCTGGATTGAGCGCATTGCCTGTTCCGATGTAATGCTTCCCCACTGGAACGAGCAAACGTAGTAGTTGGCGCCGCTCTCCACGTACTCGTCTAGATACTCACGCATGGACGCCGGTGAACCGGCCATGGCCACTCCGCCGAGTCTGCCGGGATGTTGGACTGTGTGGTTAGCGTCGAACTTCTGAATTTCTGCGTCGATATCACGCCTCAACTCACGTTCCGGAGCGTCCGCCGGTCGGTTACCGACAAAGCCGTACTGACCGTCTTTTGCGGTCTTGAACCGGTCAAGACCGCGACGTTCCGCTTCGATACGACGTGGCGCTGCAAGGTTGTAGCGGTACTGTTCCCATGCCGGTTGGGCAATGGCGATCGCCTCTTCGTCGGTCTCGGCAAGAACCATGTGGACGGTCAGTCCCACCTTCGGCTCTTTTCCATGAATGGTGAGAGTTCCCTTGCCCTGGTGTTCTTCCCATTTCTCGTTGTAGCGCTTCACTTCCGGGCCGATGCTGTCCAGTGAGCCAACGATGATGGTGTCCATGCCATTGATGGCCGCAGTTTCGACGTTCCGCATGTACCACATGGGTGGGTACGGCTTCTGTATGGAGTGCATGAACATGGGAAGATCATCGAAGTTGTAGACCTCTCCCTCAAAGCTCAGGCGTTCGTTGGACAGGCCCCTCTTAATGACCTCCAGGGTTTCCTGATACCGCTGGTAGTTGGATTCGGCGGTGGCCTCCTGCCCCCAGAAAAACGCCTCCATCTCACCGCCACGACCCACGCCGATCTCCATGCGTCCGTTAGACAGCGTGTCGACCATGCTGATCTCTTCGATCAACCTGAGTGGGTGGTGGAGCGGGAGCACGTAAACGCAGGGCGCAAGGTGGATGTTCGTAGTGCGCTGTGAAGCCGCTGCAAGGAACACGTTCTGGGACGGCGCAAGGCTGTGGATGGCGGGCGTGTGGTGCTCGGCGAGGTGGTAGCAGTAGAAACCTGAACGGTCGAGGTATTCGAGCTGCTCAAGACGTTTGCGGTACGTCTCTGGAAGGGATTCGCCCTCTTCCGGCTCGATGTGGTCAAAAACGCCAAATTGAAGAGCCATCCGTCGGTGTGATCCTTTCGATTATTTAGATGTGGGTGCTTCTTGCGCAGCGCTACCCCGGTTAGCCGATTCGGGTCAGCGTCGGAGATTTTAGACCGAGTCGACGTGTAGTCCTAATCAGCGGTTGCACCCACGGCGGCGTTGGCATATCGCTCGATGAAAAGTGCCATAGCATCAGCAATAGGCGCGCTGAACATGTCTTCCCGGTCGAACACGTGATCCTGACGCGAGAACAGTTGCAGGTCCACTGGCACGCCAGCCGCTTCCAACGCGTCGTACATGCGAACCGTGTGGCGATAATCGACCCGGACATCGCCCGTGCCATGTACCAGTAGCGTCGGCGGGAAACTGGGGCGTGCGTAAGAGATCGGGCTGGCGTCCAGAAGCTTCACTTCAGTAACACCGCCCGGGAACAACTCGGATAAGTCGTTTTTTTTGGCCGTAGGAAGGAGATCAACGACGGGATATACGCCGACCACGGTCGACACAGCGCTGCTCACACCCTCAAAGTAGGGCGGCTCGAGATCTTTAGAGTCGGGCGTGCCCGCTGCAAGAAGTGCCAGGTGACCTCCGGCGGAGCTACCGCCGACGCTGATCCGATCAGGGTCGAGGCCGAGTTGGTCTGCGGAGGATCGCATCCATTTGATGATGGTCTTGACGTCATGTAGCGGGGCGGGCCACGGTGCTTCCGTCATCACACGGTATTCGCCACCGATACACACGACGCCGCGCTCCGCCATCTTTATGGCGTATCGGTCCTTCATGTCCTTGCGGTTCTTGGTACGCCATGAGCCGCCGGGGAAGAAGGCAAGCGCAGGAGCAGGACCATTTGAGTTCGCCGGGCGAACCACGTCCACGAGGAGGCCAGAATCTCCGACCGCAACGTCCTGTTCGATTATTACGTCACCCATCTGAGTTTCCTCCCCTGTGTCCGTTTGAACCGATTAAAAGAGTGGCGGCGCATGTTTCCACGCGCCGCCACCTATTTCTTGGATTCTGCTCGTATGTCTAGTCCGTGAGGGCGTTCAGTGAAGCCGTCTGGCTGGAGATCCTCTGTCCTCGCTCATCCGCAAATCGCTTGATGCCTGCGAAGATCGATTCCGGGTCCAGGTGCGCTTCGGCGATAACGTCGGTCTCCGTCCCACCGGTCAGCCACTCATCACTGTGGTCCGAGACAAGCGAGTACTCGTCCGTCATCGGGCCCAGGTTCTTGATAGGCCATACCCGGTGGGTACCGGTGCTGACGACCATCGTGTCGTACGTGGCTTCCGGCGGAAGCACGGAGTTTCGGTACGACTCGGGCTGACGGTTGAACAACTCTTCGCTGATAGAAGAGATCACCTTCACGTTGATTCCGGCCTCTTCCAGTCTCGGTAGGACCGAGACAAGGTTGACTGTGGAAGAGGAACCCTGGACGAGGACGTAACCATGCTTCGGCCTCGACTCGTCGAAGTCACGGATCACGTACAGGCCCTTTGCAGCGGCATTGATGTCTGTGTCCGCAAACGTGGCCCGGTCCGCAACCGCAAAGTCCGGTCGTGCGACCTCCAGGACGATGATGCCGACTTTCGGGTCATTAGCCGCGATTTCTGCGGCCGCAAAGTAGCCCGGAGCGACGTCGTTGTAATCCCAGAAACTGAGTCGGATCACCTGGCCTCGTGGGAACAGGTCCCATACCTGCGGCGAGAAGATACCGAAGTGCGTGCGGGCGTCCGCCGCCGTCTCAGGTCCAGAGTGACCGGCGAGGATGTTCAGGACGCCAACCCGGAACGGGCTGTCCTGGTTCTGCTGGCTCCATACACGGGCAGGCAGGTACATGAGCGGGGTGAACGCACCGTACGTTCCGCTGATCGCCCACATTCCAGCATGCGTGTTCGGATCGAGCGATGCCGACTGGCTGATCACACCGATGGCTGTAGAGGCGTTACCCGCCTCCTGAATAGCCGCCTTTAGACGTGATCCGGCAGGGTTCTTGACCGGGTCGAAGTGACCCCATATCGAACCGCCTTCCACGTTGATGGACTCGGCCAGGTCTGCCGCGGCGATGATGAACTTGTTCTCCGTTACGTAGTTCATCCACTTGATGATCTCGGAGATTGCTCGGCGAGTGCCGCGGACGTTGCCGGGTTCCTCGTAGAGCTTGATGGCGACCTCTTTCTCCTCGCCGGAGAAGGGGTTCTTTGCCGTGACCGTCTGGGGTTCACGTGGGAGGCGAGCCACGGTCAAACGCTCGTCCTGGAACGAATCGACCGTGTTGTCCATCTTCAACGGCATGTCGTCGTCGACGGACTCGCCGATCTCGACGAGTCGCTCTGCGAGCCAATCACCGAGTCCATCCTGCTCTAGCACGGACATCACGATGTCCATGTTGGTCTTGAGCTGGATGAGTCGCTCGCGTTCGTCTGCGGGAACGCCATCTCGGATGCCCTGGAACTCAACGCCGTATTTCTGTTCAAAGGTGGAGGCCAGCGCCTGGAAGTAGTCCCCGTTCATCGGGAAGCCCCAGGGGTGGCTCGCGTGATCTATGACTTGGGCTTGATCCCCGATCTGACCATCTTTGGCGGTCGGCCACCAACCTTTGACGGTCGGCCCGACAAGGATCATCGGGCGGTCGTCCGTGGCGTCCCAGTCTTCCATCGTCTTCAAGGCAGCGACAACCTGGTTGTAATCGTTTGCGTCATCAACGGAGAGCACGTTCCATCCGTAAGAGGTCCACTGGTCCTCGATACGGTAAGAGTCATATACCGGTGCGATGACGCTGCCAAGCAACTCATCGTCGATACCGGCGTTGTTGTAAGACAGCATCAGTCGCAGTCGCTTGCCGACCTGCTGTGCAACAGCCTGTGTCTTGAGCTCCTGCGAGTGTCCCGAAGTCAGGGCGAATTCACCCTCAAGAGCCATGATTTTCAGAGAATCTGGCGCACCGACCATGTCCCAGAAGGCGGCCTTACCGGCCATGCTTGCGACGCCGACGCCCGAAGGCCCGCCGTTAACGTCGTTCGTGAGGTCGGTGGTCTCGGAGTGGCCGGAAAGGGCGCGAATGCCGCGCAACTTGGCCTGCTCCATGAGCGGGTGATCCTCAAGGTTGTGGTCCTTGAGTAGCGTACTGAGCGCACCAGCGCCACGGCGGAAACCGAGGGCGTCGATCGGCAGCATGGCTACGTCGGGATCGGCGTGGTACCGGTTATCACCCGTGGCGGCATGCTTACGCGCCAGGGCCTGACCCTGGATCATCCAGAGAGCATAGGTAACGGGGGCGTTGTGCCCACCGGCCAGCATGAATCGGTCTGCGAACGGGTGTTTTGGTCGGCGGTAGTCATACCGCAACCCGCCGAGTTCGGGACCGACAAGGTGAGAGGCTACCGTCAGCGGGGTGTACGCCAACGGGCCACCGAAGTGACCGGTCTGTGCGTAATTGCACATGATGGTTAACGTCATAGCCGTAAGGAAACCAACGTCCTCAAGGCGACCCTTATCAAACTCCGGAAGGTTGATGACATTGTCCGAAGCGGAACGGGAAAGACCCAGGCTCCTTACCGTTGCGCTTGAGTTGCCGTTCGTCCCTGGCATTCGTTCTCTCCTGGTGGATCTTCTATAACCGAAGGGTAGTTACATCCGCCGCGGCAGGATTAGCTGCCGATATATGACCAATAATGTTGGGAAAGCCGTCGCGAAAAATGCGGATCAATCCGCATCTCCCAATGCAATGGATGACCCGTACATGCGCGGGGCCACCATAGGGTGGACGTTAATGGCGCGCGAGGCAAGTACCTGAGGGCGATTTCCGCCGCCCGATATGTGCGGTTCCTTCGACTGACGGGTGTACGATGCCCCGGCTAAACGACGATATACCCGGAATCCGACCGCTTTTCGTTGGTCTACTTTCCAAAAAATTTGTATTTCAGATACCCGGATCCAACATTGGGGGGCTACTTTGGCAATCAGCGCAAATATTGGAAATATCCAGGTCACCGCACTTGTGGACCTCACGCCACCTGCACGCGACGTGTCGATGATTTACCCCGATGTCCCGGCCGAAGACTGGGGACCGTATCAGGGCTTTGCCCTCGAGGACGGGATGTGGCAGACCCAGTACTGCGCATATCTGGTGAGGCGAGCAGATGGGGATGGTCCAATCGTTCTCGTAGATGCTGCTATGGGGCCCGGTCCTCACGAACCGGGCGATGTCCCGGGGAAGCTGCTCGAAGAGTTGTCCGCAGCTGGAGTCGAGCCCGGTGAGGTATCGGCGGTCGTCACGACGCACCCACATGGAGACCATGTCGGTTGGAACGTCTCGTACGATGGTGACACGCCCCGTGCGACATTCCCCAACGCTTGCTACATGATTGCGAAGGCTGACTGGGACCACTGGACGAGCGACGAGATCGCACCCAACGTGCCTGCAATTGGTCGATCCGTTCAGCCTCTTGAAGGACTCGGCGTACTCCACCTCGTTGAAGGGGAAGAGGATGTTGCTCCCGGGGTAAAGACGCTACCTGCAAACGGACACACCCCCGGCCACCAGGTTGTCGTTGTGGAGTCAAACGGCGATACCGGCGTCATCATCGGTGATCTTTTCCACAACGTCGCACAGGTGACGGAAACTGAGTGGTGCCCAATGTTCGACTGGAACCAGGACATGGCCCGCGCCTCAAGGCGAGACATCCTTGGTAAGGCCGCCGCTGGAAACTGGACCGTATTTGCCGGTCACCTCCGTATCGGGAGCAACATCGGCAAAGTGAGTGGATCTGGCGATAGCTTTACGTGGCAGTCGCTGTGACCCTACGTTAGTCCCCTGAATTTGAATCGCCTGAATTGAGAGACAGTAGACCCGCTTGACGCGCAAACCACTCAAACTGCTCCACACCTCTGACCTGCATCTTGGTAGTGACATCTACCCGGCCGACGCGTTAGTCGGGTTTAGGCAGGTGATCGCCCTCAGCATTGAGCATTCCGTAGACGGGGTGATCGTGGCGGGCGACCTGTTCGACAACCGGGGCGTTTCACCGGAACTGGTCGCCGACGTATTCAGACAGTTCGGCGAGTTGAACAGGCCCGTCGTCGTGCTACCCGGGAATCATGACACCTTCCTTATGAACGGTTCGTTCGATAGGACCAACCTTCCGGATGGTGTGGATGTGATGTTGGTACGTGGCGGAGAATCGATAGATATCGAACAAATCGGGCTGTCTGTCTGGGGTGATCCCGTCTACGACCACAGCCCCGCGTTCCGTCCGATGGGCGCACTTGAACCCCGTTCTACCGGCAACTGGTACGTAGGCATCGCACATGGGCTTGTGACCGATAGCGACCCGTACAACGAATACAGCTCCAAGATCACGCCAGATGAGCTGGAACAAGCGGACTGTGATTACCTGGCCCTTGGTCATGTCCACGTGTTCCGAGAAGTGACAAGCGGCAGAGGTGCACCGGCCTACTACAGTGGTGCTCCATCAGGGGGCCGTTCACCGACGCTGGCGATTGTGTCTCTGGACCCGGTTGAGGGCGTCTCTGTTGAGCAGATACGGCTTGAAAGATAATGCCGGGAACATCACATCGGTGATGCCAGTCAGATCTACTGTGATGGACCCTGTTTGAATCCCGAAACGTCGGTCGGTCCGTAACCTGAAGACTGACCGCCAGCGACGCTGAACAATCCGACCTTCCAGTAAAGGGGGACAGCAATTTGCGCCTGATCCTCTTCGAGCCGTTCAGGTACGCCCGTCTTGCGACACGCAGAGCATCCACCGACGCTGCTCTTCTCGCGGGTGTGGCCGCAGCCGTGCTGGTGGCAACCACCGTTATTGGTGGCGCCCCGATTTACCTCGCCAGTCTCGACAAGGTAGCCGTTCGTTCAACGATCGACAACGAGTCTTTGGTAGGCCGCAACGTCACGATCGTAAATGATGGAGATGTCCAGGTACGTATACCCGTTCTGGATGATTACACGGCGAACGTGGAGATGGCCCTCGAACAACAACTTGGCGACATCTCTGGCCCTATGCGCCAGGTCATTCTCCCGCCTCACCACGTCAGGATCGTTGACCCCGAGGCTCCACCGCTAACCGTTCAAGATTTCACGGCAATCCGTTTTGAGTACGTCGAAAGCGCAGACGAACACGTCACTTACGTAGTCGGTCGTCCCCCCGGAGAGATAACCAACCCGGGCCCTGATGACGCCGTAATTGAGGTCGGATTGTGGGTGGATCACATTCTCGTGGATATCGACAGGATCACGGTCGGTGAAGAGTACGTCGCCCGCACACTTGATGGACCGGGTGATCAGATCACGTTCCGGTTAACCGGTCTGTTCGAAGTTCACGACCCGACGGAAGACTTCTGGATGAATCGGGCACGGGCTTTGACCTCGCCTGATCCACTGGAAGGATTCTTTGGGCCCGTTCCCGGATTTTTCATTAATCGTCAAGCACTTGAACGGATTGCTGAGGCTGGACCTTACGGCCGCCTCACGGCGTCATGGATCCTCCCGATCAACTCCGCAGAGATTCGTGAGCTTGAAGCGGACGACATCTCAAACCGTGTCGATGGCCTTTACGGAATGATGCAATCCAACGCGCCGGGTTCAACAGTCCTGACCGGTCTGGGCAACTCATTTGATGCTCTCTCGCAGCGGTTAGCTTTCTCCCGCATACCGATGGCGCTGATGGCCACGTTACTGCTGGTGTTCGTCGGCTACTACCTCTACATGACATCGCGTTCGCTTGCGGAGCGTCGACAGGCTGAGATGGGAGTTATTCAAAGTCGTGGGGGGAGCCTTGCGCAGGTAGGCCGTTTATACGGTGTTGAGTCGCTGGTGATTGTCGGTATCCCGGTGTTGATAGGACCGCTGCTGGCGTTAGTACTGATCTCGCAGGCCGGACGCTTGCCGCTCTACGGCGATGTCACCGATGGCGGTGCGCTGCCGGTCACCCTTGGCTGGGAGAGCTACGCGTTTTCGCTGGCTGCCGGTCTGATCGCGCTGATCGTCGTTATCGGCCCTGCACTTGTGTTCGGTCATGGCAGTGTCGTGGCGGGAAAACGCGACATAGCCCGGCCTGACGAGACGCCGTTCATCCATCGCTACTTCCTGGATATTGCATTGCTCGCAGGTGCTGGCTACCTGGCATGGGAGTTGAATCTCCGCGGCGGTGTGCCGGTGAGCGTCTCTAACACGGGTGAAATCACCACCGATAACGCCATCCTGTTCCTTCCGGCGTTGTTGCTCGCAGGCGTATCGCTGGCCTTCTTGCGCCTGTTCCCTCTAACGATGCGACTGCTCGCCTACCTTCTGACACCGGTGGCCCCAACCTGGGGAGTGATAGCGCTTTGGCGGCTTTCGAGGTCTCCGTACAGTTACGCCGCCATCATTGTTTTTCTGATGCTGGCAGCCGGAATGGTCGCCGTCGCTGGAACGCTCTCATCAACGCTACGGCAGAGCGCAGTTGACCGGGCGGAATATGCAGTCGGCGCTGATGTCCGGGTACGCATTGCTGGCGGCGAACAAGCAGCTAACCGAAGCGTCGATGAGATCGTTGAGCCGATCCGTGGACTTGCTGGAGTTGCTGGCGTTTCCGCGGTGCTGCGAGCCCCAGGAGGATTCCCGGGAGCGACCGACCAGGTCGGGTTCGATGTACTTGCTGTACAACCAGACCAGTTCGGTCGAATCGCCACGTTCCGGTCTGATTTCTCAGACCTGTCGCTGGATGAACTGATGGAATCGATCGAAGTCGTCGGACGGATAGAGCCGATCTTCTTACCGGAGAACGCCGACCAGATTGGCGTCTGGATGCGGACAGAAGATAGCGTCCCGAATCTGTTCATGTGGGCGCGAATCCGCACGGCAGACGGCCTCGCGATGACAATCACCCTTGGCGCCATCGAAGCGGGTCCGTGGAGTTTCAAGACTGCCTCGCTGGATGGGCTTCGTTCGCCTGTGCAACTTCTCGGTATTCAGGTTTTTGAAGGAACTTCCGGGACTTCTGGATCTCCTGCGGTTGTCATGATTGATGACGTTTCCGGGGTCACTATTACCGAAGATGGAGATAGAACGGCGACCGTTGTGGCGTCGTTCGATGAACAAGGAGCGTGGCGTGCGCTCCCCACAAACCGTGGGGTCGATTCTGCGGTCGGGTTGTTCCGAGGAGGGGACCGTGGCGTGGTCGCCCGTTTTGAAATGGGCCGCGGCACAAACGGCGGGACGCGTGGGATCTACCGACCGGATATTGAGGGACCGATTCCGGTGATCATCAGCGACAGGCTTGCCGCTGAGACAGGACTAGAGATCGACGTACCCGTCATCATTACCGTAGGCGGTACTCTGGCGGAAGTAATTCCGACTGCGACCGTAGAACTATTCCCCACGATGTCGCCGGATACTTCGTCCGGCTTCATGGTGATAGATGTGGAAGCTATTGCGCGTTATGCCGAGGTCACGGGTGGCAACGTCGCTCGATCCGTGGACGAGGTGTTAATCGGGCTGAAGGACGGTGCGGACTCGCAATCCATCGCATCGATTTCCGGCGCGTTCCCCGGTCTGGTATCTATCGTGAATAGGCAGTCGGTTTCCGACGCGTCTCTGGTGGATCCGCTCGCCGTTGCCGGTTGGCGCGGGGTAGGGGTGTTGGGCGGTGCGATAGCGCTGCTCGTCGTCGTAGCGGGGTACCTGACTTATCTCAGCGCTTATTCGTCACGCATGAGACTTCAGGAAGCGCTGCTGCGTTCCCTGGGCGTCTCGACCGCTGAGTTCACCCGAATCCTGATAGTGGAGCATCTGCTGGTAGGCGCGATGGGGATCGCACTCGGAACACTCGCTGGACTGGCGATGAGTCGCATCGCTGTTTCGGCATCCGTTAGAACTGCCAACGGTGACGAAGTGCTTCCGCCGTTCAACGTTCTGACGGAATGGCTTCCGGTCAGCGCGTTTTTCCTCGTACTGGCCGTTGCAGCTCTAGTTGGTGTGATCGGGATGGTTCTATCGTTCCGTCGTGAACAATTACATGAATCAACGCGGCTGGAAGCCTGATGAAGCCCTCCCTGCCACTCGTAGTGAGGCTGAGCCTGGGGCACTGGAGACTGTTCAGCGCCGTCGGGCTTGGGGTACTACTGGCGACAACGATCATGGCCGCTGGCGTGATCTATTTCGACACATTGGAGGATCTCGGGTTGCGCCGTGAACTGGTGTCTCAACCGGACGAGAGGTTGGCAGTAGAAATTCATGCGAATAACGGCACGGTTAGTCGTAACAGACACACCTCCACCGTGGCCAACGTTCTTCTTGCGGTCGACAGAAACACCGGATGGTTCACGGACGACACACAGTGGGGTGTGCGCAGTTCGTCATTCAGATTCCTACCTAGCCCTGAGCAGTTACAGATAGCTAGAGATCGAAATCAAGATCCCGTCGGCAGCAGTACCGTATTCGCCGTGCTTCCCGAACTGGCGGATCGCGTAAACATCATCTCCGGCCGGGAACCTGATCCAGCGACGCTACCCGGGGATGGCGAGAGTCCAGAGATTGAGGTCATGGTCTCGCGTGCTGATGCGGACGAGCATGGTCTGGTGGTTGGCATGCATTACACCGTCACTCCGGTGTGGACTTCCGAGACGCCGGACCCAACGCCGGTAATCACGGGCATCTTTGAGCGATCGGACCCAACCGATCCGTTCTGGCGGGTTCTGGACGATGTGTTCGGATTTGGCATCGACTCCAGATCTGCCCCCGCCGTTCTTACAACCCAGAGCGACTCGTACCTGGAAGTACTCGGCACCGCGTACCCCAACATGAGTTCCAGCTACGGTTTCTACGTGCCTGTGGACACCGGAGCACTGGACGCCCGGAACTCGGAGGGGGCGCTAAAGGACCTCGACAAGTTACTTGGCGAGGGGCGGGCTTCAGTCGAGGCGTTCAGGATGACTACAGACCTCGACATATTGATCGAGGATTTTGATGTCCGGGCCTTCTTCAACCGTGCTCCGATGACGATAGTCGGCATCCTCGTTCTACTGCTCGTCCTCTACTACGCCGTCACTCTGGCAACACTGCTGGTGGATGCACAGCGTGACGAATTCTCGTTGCTGCGGACACGTGGCGCGGGGGCGCTCCAGATCACATCGGTCTATGGCATTGAGGCAGCGCTGGTCGCGCTTGCGGCTATCGCGCTCGGTCCTGTACTGGCGGCGGGTGCGGTCCATTTCGCCGGTTACATGCCGGGTGTTGGTGGCCTGAACGCTGGCAGTGGTTTGCCGGTCGGTATCTCATTTCGCTCCTACCAGTTCGCAGCACTTGGCGGGCTGCTCAGTTTCGGTGCGATGTTCTTCCCGGCGATACGTGCATCCAGAGTCGGTCTACTTGTGAGGCGGCAGGGCCTCGCGAGGTCCGGAGGACCATCGTTCTTCCGCCGCTATTACATCGATCTGGTGCTGTTGATATTGGTCGTTCTGCTGTTTCGACAACTTCAAAGCCAGGGGTCATTGGTAGGGGAGAACGTGTTTGGAGAGAACGTGGTCGATCAGGTGACACTCGCCGCACCTGCCCTCTTCCTGCTGGTGGCCGGGTTGGTGCTACTGCGTCTGTTCCCTCTCTCCATGGAGTTGCTGGCCCGATCGCTGTCGAGCCGAATTATGTACCGACTGATCCCGGAGACCTTCGTACTGGGCCTCTGGCAGCTCGCTCGAAATCCCGCCAGCTACTCGCGCCTATCCTTGCTCTTCATTCTGACTGCGGGATTGGGCGTGTTTGCGGCCAATTTTGGTGCGACTCTTGAACGAAGCTTCGAGGATCGTGCGCTCTACACGATGGGCGCTGATGTCCGGGTTGACGGCATAGAACAACGCTCGGGAGCTAGATCGTTGTCAGTGCTGGATGCAGTGAACGGCAACCCTGGAGTTGATGTGGGATCGGCCGTACTTCGCCGTGAAGGTGTAGTGGCACGACCCTCCACGGGTACCCGGTACCAGTTGCTGGCGGTCGATACCGATACCTTTGACGTTACGGCATGGACCCGTTCAGATTTCTTCAACGGCACACTTCAGGATCAACTCTCGCTGATAGACACGCCACGGTCGGATCGCGGAATCGAGCTGCCGGTTGGCGCGAAATGGTTGTCCGCAAGAATACGTGGCTTTGAACGGTTTCCGGGTATCGATCTGGTCGCCACGATGAAGGATGCCAACGGCCGGTTCTATCCCATTCTGCTCGGAGATTTGAATCCGACATCCGCCGACAACAGTGGTGGATTTGTGTGCGACGACGACGGCGAGTCCCAGGGCGTACCAGGTTGGTGCGAGATTGGCGGTCCGGTAACGCCGAGCGGAGAGTTGCGTGGGGAAGTTCCGTTAGTTCCTGAGCATCCGGTTACGTTGCTCGGGGTCGCCGTCACGTTGGGAACTGGCTCCGGAGATACGCTCGTTTCCGGGTCCATCCTGATAGACGAAATTAACGCGACCATGCCAGATCGTAGTCGGATCAAGCTTGCAAAATTCGATGACCCTGCTGAATTGGACCGTTGGCACAACATGGGAACCGCACTGTTTTCGGATAGCGATTCACTGATCACGGCGAAGGCTCCTGTCGGAACCGGGGGCGAAATCCGTGTCGCTGAACTGCGCTGGGGCCGGGGTGAATTCAGCCAGATGCGCGGATTTACGGTTGGAGATTCACCAACAGCTGTGCCGATCCTCGCCAGCAAGGCGTTACTCGACGAAACTGGCGTGCAAGTCGGCGATCAGATCCTGGTCGTGCAGGACCGGGTCAGAATGCCTGTCCAGATCATGAGTGAGGTCGAATACTTCCCGACCCTTGATCCCAACGACAATCCATTCATGGTGGCGCCGCTGGATCCAGTTCTTGGCTACGTCAATACGTCTAACTTCGCCCGCGACATTCAGTACAACGAGGTATGGGTGAAGGCAGACCCGGGTGAGATCCTGGCGGTGTCATCATTACTTCAGGACGGTCTCGGAACCGGTGTCGAAACGGAGGGTATTGTTGACAGAATCACGATTTCCGAAGAATTGGCCGCTGATCCACTAACCAAGGCCGGTTGGAACGCCTTGCTCGGTTTGTCCTTCGTGGTGGTGTTGGTCATCAGCGCATTCGGGTTCATGGTCCATGCGTACGTCACCTATCAGGACAGGGTGGGTGAGTTCGCATTGCTTCGTACTATCGGTCTCTCCATGCGACAGTTGCTTGCGCTTGTGGCGGTGGAGCAGGTGATGGTGCTAATCCCGGCGATAGCCGTGGGCATAGCGATGGGCGCACGCGTCGGCGGCACTATCGTTCCTTACTTGAGCAACTCTGGAGACGGCTTGCGCTCCGTCCCGCCGACAATTAGTCAGATCGACTGGCTTGGGGTCGCACTTACACTCGGGACGCTGGGCGTAGTCGTACTAGCGGTGATCGTGTTGGTGTTGATCGGCGTGAAACGGATAGCCGTCCAGGCTGTGATGCGGGTAGCCGAACGTTAATAACCCCTTACGGAATCATCTCGCCGAATACCGGCTCCAGCTTTGAACGTCCATCTGCTTGCTCTGCGTTGTCGTTAGCGGCGAAAAGGGCGAACTCCTCCTCAGGATCTGACGGCAGGTCGAACATCTGGCCGGTCTCATACAGCTTCCAGCGATGGTCTCGTATGAACCTGATCGGGTCACGCGGCTTGGCGGAACGTGCATTGTTTGGGACGAAGTGGAAGAACACCCAGTCACGCGGGTCGCCGGACTTACCGGTTAGCTGTGGATAGAACGAACGGCCATCAATGATGTAACCCTCCGGAAACTCCAGCCCCGCCGCTTCGAACATCGTCGGCAAGAAGTCAGACACGTCCACGAGATCGCTTTGAACGACAGAGGGCGGGATCGTGCCCGGCCACTCACATACGAGCGGCACGTGGGTGCCGCGGTCGTTCGTCATGCCTTTGCCGCCGCACACCTCGGTGTGCTCGTGAACTGTCGAACACACCTCGATGGGCGATCCGTTGTCACCGACGTAGATGATGAGGGTGTCTTCGCGCAGGCCCAACCGGTCCAGTCCGTCGATCAGCCGACCGATCACCTTATCGTGGTACTCCACCATGTCCTTGTAGTACTTCGCGTCGTCAGGCCAGCCCTCCAATTCGTCCCAGGTTCGTCCACCAAGTGTCTTGTTTGAAGGCGGATCGAACTCGGCGTACTCCGGGCTGTCAGGGGTTGGCTCAAGCGGCCTGTGCGTGGCCGCCATCGGGAAGTACACGAAGAACGGGTCTTCCTGATTTCGCTCCATGAAGTCGAGGATGTAGTCGGCAAACACGTCATCGCCGTACTTGCCCTTCGTGTCATCACGAAACTCGCCATTCTGGTAAATGATCGGGTCCTTGTAACGGGAACCTTTGTCTTCTGTGTGGTGTGGGTGCCAGACACAGAATTCGTCGAATCCGGAGTCCTCCACACGTTGCCCCTTGGATCGCCATTCCGGGAACTCATCCGGTGGGTTGTAGGAGTAGAGCTGCCACTTGCCTGAGATGCAGGTCTTGTACCCGGCGTCCGACATCAGATGTCCGAACCCGACCTCGTCCGGTTTCATTAGCCCGAAGCCGATGTAGTTGCGGAAGTTGTACTTCCCGGTCATCAGTGAAATACGGGTCGGCGTACACAACGGCATCACGTGTGCGTTCTCGAAGCGCATTCCGTTCCGGGCCATGCCGTCGATCACAGGTGTCCTGTAAGAAGTCCCGCCGTTGGCGCCGATCACTTCGTACCCGAGGTCGTCGGACATGATCAGGATGATGTTGGGCTTGCGTTTTTCTTGAGCCAAGTGGATGCCTCACGTGCAGAGCAAAGGTAATGCCGGTGTGCCGAGCGGGGAGGGTACACGAGATCAGGAGATTGCATGGATTGTCCGCGATCACAGTTCACTCATCGGACGTAGGTGGTAATTTGGCGGTGCACCAGAAAAATCTTTTAGACAAGGGATAAAGAGTGACCTCTTCACTCATACGCGGAAAGTACGTCGTGTGCCGCGCCAACGGAGACGACAACAGCGAGATAGTCACCGATGGCGCGGTCTTTCAGCGGGACGGCGAGATCGTTGAGATCGGCTCATACCAAGATCTGAAGGCGCGTCACCAACCGGATGAGGTCATCGGCGGGCCGAACTTTATCGTTATTCCGGGCTTGATCAACGCCCACCACCATTCCGGTCTCACACCGTTCCAGCTTGGATCACCGGATCTACCACTTGAACCGTGGATTATCGCCAAGTTCGGCCAGCGCGACGTCGACGCGTACTTGGACACGCTCTATTGCGCCATCCAGATGATCGAGTCCGGCATCACGACGGTGATGCACAACCACGCTCTCCGCAGTTTGCCTCCGGGGGCTGCACTGGACGATTGGGCTGGCAAGCTGATCGAGGCATATGGGGCGTCAGGGATGCGCGTCGCTTTCTCGCTTTTCAACCGGGACCAAAACCATCTCG